>NZ_CP043028.1:2298500-2626500 GCF_008935055.1 Pseudobutyrivibrio xylanivorans
GTTCTTCGAGCTTTGCCGTCAGCTTGGATGCAAGACATACGTAAATGCGAATTTAGGCTCAGGCACAGTTCGTGAGATGAGCGAGTGGGTTGAGTATATGACCTTCAATGGCGTTTCTCCAATGGCTGACCTTCGTAAGGAAAACGGTCATGAGGAGCCATGGGTAGTTGATTACCTTGGTGTTGGAAATGAGAACTGGGGTTGTGGCGGAAACATGCGCCCGCAGCACTATGCTGATGAGTACAGACGCTACCAGACTTATGTTAGAAACTACAATGGCAACAAGCCAATCACAAAGATTTGCTGTGGTGCAAACGTAGATGATTATCATTGGACAAAGGAAGTTCTTGATACTTGCTTTGACCATACTCCAGAGCACTTACACGGACATATGGACGGTCTTTCTCTTCATTATTATACCCTCCCAGAGACAGAGGATGACTGGAATTTCAAGGGAAGTGCTACAGATTTCACAGAGGAGGTATTCTACCAGACTCTTAAGAGAAGCTACTTTATGGAAGAGCTTATCAACAAGCATGGCGCAATCATGGATCAGTACGACCCAGACAAGAAGATTGGCCTCATGATTGATGAGTGGGGTATCTGGACAGATGTTGAGCCAGGTACAAATCCAGGCTTCTTATATCAGCAGAACACAATGCGTGATGCACTTGTTGCTGGTATGAACCTTAATATTTTCAACAAGCACTCTGACAGAGTTAAGATGGCTTGTATTGCACAGCTTATCAATGTTCTTCAGTCAGTTATGCTTACAGACGGCGAGAAGATGATTAAGACCCCAACTTATTATGTCTTCAAGATGTTCCGTCATCATCAGGGAGCAAAGCTTCTTGATTCAAGCCTTCTTAATAATGGTACAGTTGGCAAGGACAAGAACGAGCTTCCAAAGGTATTTGAATCTGTTTCTGAGGACGAGAACGGTGTAATCACAATTACACTTACAAATAACTCTCTTGAGTCAGCTGAGGATGTAGAGATTCAGCTTACAAAGGATGGCGGTGCATTCAATGTTTGCGAGGCAGTTTACGTGTCTGGCGCAATGAACGCTCACAATACTTTCGAGGCTCCTGAGGTTGTAAAGGAAGCAGAGTTCAAGGATTATGCAAAGACTGCTGATGGTCTTACTGTCAAGCTTCCAGCTTGCTCAGTTGTAAGCATCAGAATTAAAAAATAAGATACAGTTACTTTTTCTTTTCATTAACTTCCTATCGATAAAAATTATGAAAGGGCTCGGCGGTTGTTGGTCGCTGGGCTCTTTTGTGTTACAATACAAAATATCAAAAGCATTGTTAGGGGAAAATAATGAAATCTGTAAAGATGAATGATATAAAAAGAATAGTTTACATGGGGGCGCTTGTTAGTTGTGCCCCTATTTTTTGTGCCTGCCAGAAGAATGACGTTTCTCAGGACTACAGTTCTACCACTTTTTTTGCTATGGATACTGTTATGGAAATTCAGATTGACGGTGATGAGACTCTTTTGACAGAAGCGCAGCAGCAGGTTATGGATCTAGAGAACAGATTGTCTGTTACTAAGGATGGCAGTGAGGTTAGCAAGCTTAACAGCGCAAAGATTTGCAGATTTTCAGAGGATTCTACGGAGATTCTAACAGGTGCCCTTCAGGTTTGTACAGATACTGACGGAGCTCTTGATATTTCCATCTATCCTGTGCTTAAAGAGTGGGGCTTTACTACTGGTGAATATAAGGTGCCGGATGAGGAGACTATAGAGGATTTGCTCTCTGATGTGGACTATTCACAGGTTCAGGTGGCTGTCAGAGATGATGGTCAGGCAGATGTGGTGATTCCTGAGAATATGGAAATTGACTTGGGAAGTGTGGTTAAGGGTTATACCAGCCAGATGCTTGCCGACTATTTTGCAGAAAATGGAGTGGATTCGGCTCTCATAAATCTGGGAGGAAATGTCCAGTGCATCGGAAGAAAGACTAATGGAAATCCTTGGAAAATTGCAATTAAGAGTCCATTTACTGATTCAAAAACTGGCATCCTAGGAGTGCTTGAAGCTGAGGATGTTTCCATTATTACATCAGGTGGCTACGAGCGCTATTTCGAAGAGGATGGCCAAATGTACTGGCACATTTTGGACCCTGCCACAGGCCATCCTGCAAAGAATGGACTGGTTTCAGTTTCCATTATTGGAACTGATGGCCTTAAGGGTGATGGATTGTCTACCTCACTTTTTGTTAAGGGGCTTGATGCAGCGTCTGATTATTGGAGAGAGCATCAGGATTTTGATGCGATTTTTGTTACAGATGACGAGCAGGTATATATTACTGAGGGGGTGGCTGAAAAGTTTCAGCTCTCTCAGGAATATGCGGATTTTGATTTAAAGGTGATTAATAAATAGTTATGAAGAAAAATGATTTTATTCTGATAGCTGTTGTTTTGATTATCGCATTTACGATATTTGCGGGACAGCGACTTTTGAACAAAAATAATAACGAGAATAACGAGGCGGTTCCAGTGGCTGTTGTGCAGGTTTGTGGTGAGGTTTATGGTGTATATCCTCTGTCTGTTGACCGTGAGGAGAGGATTGAGCTCGAGGATGGAAGCTATAATATCTTTTCTATTAAAGATGGAGAGGTAACTATGATAGAGGCTTCCTGCCCAGACAAAATCTGTGTGAATCATCCTGCAATTCATTCTTCCTATGATCCGATTGTCTGTCTTCCTAACGAGGTGATTATCACTGTACAAGGAAATGACGATGCAGATGGCGATAACGATATTGATTCTATAGCTAATTAACGATAATAGGAGCATAGTCTTATGAAAATGAACACTAAGAAAATTGCATATTTAGGTCTTTTGATTGCACTGGCATTTGTTCTATCTTATATAGAGGTTTTGCTTCCGCTTAATATTGGAATACCTGGAGCAAAGGTTGGACTTGCAAATATTGCAATTGTGGTAGCGCTTTACACTATCGGTTCCAAGAATGCATTTATGCTTTCTATTGTACGTGTGATTCTTGTAGGACTTACATTTGGAAACCTTGCAATGATGATGTACAGTGCGGCAGGAGCGGTTCTTTCCTTTGCTATGATGTATATTGGAAAGCGAACAAAGAAGCTTTCAATTACAGGTGTCAGTGTTCTTGGAGGAGTTTTCCATAATGTGGGACAGATTATCGTGGCGATGTTTGTCCTTGAAACAAAGCAATTGGTATATTACCTGCCATTTTTGATTGTAATTGGTACTATTTCTGGAGTGGTAATTGGTATAATTTCAGCTATGGTTAGCAAGCGTGTAAAGGTTGCATTCTTCTAGCTGTTTGGGGTATACTTTTACAGGTTATAATGTTATTTGAAGAGTTAGGGTAGAAAAATGGAAAAATACGTTATTAGTTGCTGTTCGACAGCAGATGTGACTGAAGAATTTCTTAAGGAAAAAAATATAGAGCATATTTGCTTCCATTATTACATGGATGACAAGCCATATGTGGATGATCTTTTTAAATCAATGTCACCAGCTGAGTTTTATCAGGCAATGTTAGACGGAGCAATGACCAGAACTTCTCAGGTCAATGCGGAGGAGTTCACTGAGTACTTCAGAGGATTTTTAAAAGAAGGAAAGGATGTGCTTCACATTACACTTTCAAGCGGTATTTCCGGTGTTATCAATTCAGCCCGCATTGCTGCAAACGAACTGAAGGATGAGTTCCCAGACAGAAGAGTAGTTGTTATCGACAGTCTTACAGCTTCATCTGGCTATGGACTTTTCATGGACAAGCTTGCAGAGCTTAGAGACTCAGGTTTTGATTTTGATAAGCTTGTTGCATGGGCAGACAATAATGTGCAGAAGCAGAATACCTGGTTCTTTACCACAGATCTTACATTCTTTATCAGAGGTGGTCGAATCTCAAAGATTTCTGGATGGTTCGGCACAGCCCTCAATATTTGTCCGCTTCTGAATATCAATGATGAAGGAAAGCTTATTCCTCGTCAGAAATGTCGTGGTAAGAAGCTGGTTAAAAAGGCAGCTCTTGCAGCTATCAAAGAGCGCATTGAAAATGGAACAGATTACGATGGAAAGATTTTCATCACTCACTCAGTTTGTATGGAAGATGCCAGAGAGATGGCAGATATGCTTGAAGAAGCTTTCCCAAACATGAAGGAGAAAATCCGTATTTTTGATATTGGACCTACAATTGGTTCCCACACAGGCCCAGGCACAGTAGCCATCGGATTCTGGGGTGGAGATAAGGAACATTAAAAGTCTCCCCTGCGGGGGATTTTTTTAATAGGCTTCCCCTTGAGGGGTGCTAGATGCCAGTGGCATCTGTTTAGCACCGACCGAGGCGGTAGCCGAGAAAAGCTGTCAGCGATAGCTGACTGATGAGGTGTTAAAAGGGGGAAACTAACATGAAAGAAAAAATCAAAAGCTTACGACTCAACATCACAATCTCAGCACTATTTAGCATAGTCATTGGTGCACTACTTTTGATTTACCCAGCGGAGAGCCTTGCTACAATCAGTCGTGTGATTGCGGCAATCATTATTCTGGCAGGTCTGTTTATTATTATTAGCCAGATTTATGAATATGGCTTCAATGCCATGGGAATTGTTGTTGGTGGAGTGCTTGCAGTCATCGGTATCTGGCTTTTTCTTGCACCAGGCTCAATTGTTTCAATCATCCCTATCGCAATCGGTGTACTTTTAGTGGTTCACGGCTTGCAGGATTTGGGACTTGCCATTGAGGGTGTAAAGGCACATGCGCCAAGAGGCTGGCTGCCATTCGTATTTGCGATATTGAACATTGTTCTTGGTGCAGTATGTATCGCAGGTGCATTCAATGTTGTAAAGCTTGCTACACGACTTATCGGTATAATGCTTATCTATGATGGCATTTCCGATATCGGAATTGTCCACAAGGTTAGAAAGGCTACTACCACAGTGGTTGATTCTACTATTATAAAAGAGGAAAATGTCTAAAATGGGACAAATGGAATTTAAGATGGAACGCACCGGTCTCCTTGAGATCGGTGATGTTTTATCTATCACAGAATACGAACTGCCAAACTCATATTATTATGTGCTTGGCCGTTCTTACGCCATGTCTGGCAATTACACAACTCTCCAACGCATTTCAGCAAAAGAGGGTACGGTGGTTGACGTAAAGGAGACCCCTAAAGGATTCTACGTTACAGTGGAATATAAGGATTCTTAAGGAGCTAGAATGAATAATCAGACACAAAATCCAATTGATATAGTACTTGCAAACAGCTTGAAGTCTCTTGCTGCCACTAAACCAATTGAAAAGATTACAATCAAAGAAATTACTGACAAGGCGGGTGTTATCAGACCTACCTTCTACAATCACTTTCAGGATAAGTACGAGCTTTTAGAGTGGATAACTTTCAACGAATTGTTCAATCCTGTGGAACCATTGCTTGAAAATGGAATGCTCAAAGAGGGTGTTACATTTATTCTCACTGCAATGGAAAAGGAAAAGGATTTCTACAAGAGAGCGGTAGCACTAGAGGGCCAGAATTCCTTCAACGAGATTTTTACAAGATGCGTTCAGGATGCAGTAGCTCACTATATCGATTTGGAAAGTCTTGCAAAGGTGGCTAATTATCCTTGGCTCAAAGAGGATTTGGTTGCAGAATTTTTAGCTCATTCCATCAGCTGGGTTACCATCGAATGGATTAAGAAGGGCATGAAGGTGCCTGTTGAGGAGCTGACTGACGTCTATATCAAGATTTTCCATAGCCCAATCATTGAGGTTGTCACCAGCCTGAAATAAGTCTTTTTAAAAGTCATACAAAAAAGCTACATTGTAGCTTGTGTTAACACAGTTTTTAATGATTGAATATTAGTATAGGGGATTCTTTGATTTATTATTAAAAATGTGAGAAATTTAAGAATTTTAGATTTTATTTTTGTTGATTGGAGTATAATAATTTTATGACTTGGTTAGAAAATCTGCTAATTATAGCAGGAATCTTGCTGGATGTCTTTGCTGCCATGGAAATCCAGGGCGCAATGATATCACACATAAAAAAGCGCACCCTTGTGATTGCCTGTGCTGTTGTTGCAGGAATTGAGCTGGCTTTTTACTTTGCAGGGTATTTTGCATGCTGGCTTTTGTCTAGCAACGGCTACATCGACAATCCTTGGTATCACGGCGAGGCCATCGCGGCAGCGGTGCTTGCGCTTCTTGGAATCAGACTTATTGCAAAGGCCATCAAAAGAGAGTTTATTCAGGAGCGTTTAAAGGAATCTCTTAAGGTCTTTGAATATGCAAGGACAATCGTTATGTCCAGCATCTATACAGCAGCTGCTGGTTGCGTTTGCGGACTTGTTGGAATTACAATCTGGCAGTTAATCATTATGATTATTGTTATCTCGATAATCATGGTTGTCCTTGGACTTTACACTGGCCTTCACTTTGGCTTTGAGAATAAGACCATTGCCTATGTGGCAGGTGCAGTTCTTCTTTGGGCAGTGAGCCTGGAGATGCTTTTACACAGAATATTGGAAGTTTTTTAGTGAAGAATTGTTTCAAATGATAATCGGGGCAGGAGTTTGAAAAAACATTTTTTTCCTAAAACATTAGTTGAAAAGCTGATCTACACTCTGTTTATCATGGCAGCCTATTTGATCGGAAGAGAGCTGCCTCTTTTCGGTGTGGATTTAGCGGCTTACGATGCTTTCAGAAATCATTCGACAGATTTAATAATGCAAACAATTGGTGGAGATAGATACAAGACAAGTCTGCTTGCTCTTGGTATATCTCCATTTATGTTTTCTACACTGTTTGTGCAGATGATAGTTTCAGTTAAACGCGCAGACAGCAAGTCTCATACCTCGCCAAAGAAGATAAATCGGGCGACTCTTATTCTTATGCTTATTTGGGCCAGTGTTCAGGCCTATTTCACAACACAATCCACACTTTATATTTATGACGGAGGAATGAAGCTTTTTGTTGCAAAGCTGGTTTCAGGCGTTGAAATGGTTACAGGTTCATTCCTAATTCTTTGGATGGCAACCAGAAACGGAAAATATGGAGTGGGAGGACAGACCATTTTAATTTATGTAAATATTTTGGATAGTGTAGTCAACACTGTAAGAAGCGTACCCTTTAAGGAGCTTAAGTTCATTGGAGCGCTTTCGGTGCTGGCACTTTTGGGAACTATCATATTCGAAAATACGGAATACAGAATTCCAATGCAGAGGATTTCTATTCACAGTATTTTCTCCGACAAGAACTATATTCCAATCAAACTAAATCCAATTGGAATGATGCCGGTCATGTTTTCATCAGCATTCTTTATGCTGCCGGTTTATGGCACCCAGCTTTTAACCATGCTATTTCCTGATAATCCGGATTTCGCATGGGCTAAGGAAAACATGGATACTTCACACATGCTTGGCATAATAGTATACGTAATTACGTTATATTTCATTACCGTGATTTTTTCCTTTATTTTTATCAGCCCGAAGAATTTGACGGAGTCGCTTCAAAAGGCAGGAGATAGTATTACAGGCCTGAGGGCTGGACGAAAAACCAAGATTTTTATAGCCAAAAGGCTTTTTGTAATAGCGGTTTTTTCAGCGAGTGTAATGAGCATTTTTATTGCAATGCCACTTTACCTGCAGATGCGAGGCCAGGTGCCTGCATCTGTAATGAGCCTTCCTTCCATCATGATTGCAATGGCTAGTATAAATTGCAATTTGTATAGGGAGTTTAAGGCTGTGGTAGATTATGATGCTTATGTGCCGTTCATATAGGAGGCGCCATGCTGTATTTTATTCCTGCCTGGTATCAACAGAATAAATGGAAAGAGCTGGAGCAGAACTGGCACACACGAAGAATGCACACCGAATTCGATGATACGGTAAAGCAGGTGCAGATGTTTCATCGAAGCGGAATGCGAGATTTCAAAATTCTTCTTTTGAGCCACACACCAAACTTTAGACATTTCCTCCATCGCCAGGGCGTAATACACGCCAACTACTGGTCTTGTTTTGATGCCATTCAGGAGGTGCGCAGGAAGAAGCCAGTGGTTTTTTCTTTCCACAATTTTGACTGGCCTCAGGGGATTGAGTTCATTTATACGCCATTTGTGGTGGTGGCATATCTTGATAATAAAAAATACGCACAGATAGAGTTCGGCGAGGCAGGCAATCCAATTGAGGTTGCCATGTACAAGGACGGGCTAGTCAGCCGCAAGAACATATACGACGATAGGGGCTTTGTGTCTGCCATGGAGGTATACTCTGAGGGGCATATTATTTACACCGATTATCTGACAGAGCTTGGTGTAGTAAAGATGCGAGAATACGCCGACGATGGACGTGTGGATATTAATCCCAATGCGAATAATTTCCTGATTTTTGATGGGAATGAAGTGGAGACTGCTACCTTCAATTCCTTGCATTACCGCAATATTTTGGAGGTGATTCGAGAGGTATTTTACTCTCATATTTTGACCAATGACAAAGCTGACGATACTTTCTGTATTGCCATGCATCAGAAGAATGTGTTTGTAGCCAATGAGCTGGTGGGAAGGAAGAAGTGTATTTTGTCCTTCTACGAGGATCGTTACAGGCTGAAGAATTATCCTGAGGCTTTTCATCTGGTAAAGCATGCCAGCTATATTGTGACGGATTCTGAGGCCACCAGCAGGTATCTCATGAGAGAGTTTGGGGATGCCATAGAAAATATTATTGATATCTCTCCTTATGATTCACGAATGGATTTTGGTATCAGCTCTGAGCTTATGGTTCAAAAGATTTTAGTTCCGGTTGATCATTTGCCGGATGAGCGATTCAATGCGCTGATTAAACAGTTGGCAACTTACATTCAGACCAATGAAAATGCCATGGTGCATTTGTTTACAAGAAATGCAGACTATGACCTGCCAGAGAGGCTTCTTAACCGAGTGGCAGATATTGTGGAGCAGATAGGATATGACCGTCGAATTGTAATTCCGGAGGATGTAGAGGATTCCACAGCTGAAAATGAAATTGAGGGCGAAGACAAGGAAGAAATCCCAGTGAGATTTTTCGTGGAGCAGTGTGTGGATGAGCTTTCTGTCAGCAGGTGCATTCGTGAGCAGAGAATCATGGTAGATATGAGCCACAATCCGGATTTGTATTTACAGATAAACTGTATCAGTGCCGCAATTCCACAGATTGTACGCCGAGAGACTCATTACATGAAGAATATGTACAACGGCTTCGTAGTGAGGGAATTTGAGCAGATTCCGGCAGCTCTGGATTACTTTTTGGGGTCACTTGCAAACTGGAATCAGGCGAAGGTTTATTCTTACGACATAGCCCAGAATTTTACTACGAAGAAATTGCTTGAGAAGTGGAAAATAGTTCAGGAGTATATGGAATAGTAGAGAGGAAATGTAATGAGCAGAGCATCGTGGACCGTCTTTTGGAATGAATATAGCTCAGACACTTATTTGTATGGTTCTCAAATCGATTATGAGGCAAAGAATAATGTTCATTTCAAGAATGAGCTGATGCCACCAGGAACCATCATAAAGCAGTGGTATTCGCTGACTAATTATCAGGCACAGCGAATTGAGCCATCACTTCCAATTATCGATGGAGAAAGCAAATATAGAATAAAGGTCAATGTGGAAACGCCAGACGAAAGAGGTTATCTGATTCGTTTGGTATTCCTGGACAGATATGAGCGTGAAGCAGGGGATTTCACAGTTCGAGGAAAAGAGGCTGAGTTTTCCTGCCCACTTAAAACCTACAGCTATAGAATGCAGCTGATAAACGCTGGTATGAAGGAGTTTATTTTCCATTCAGTCATAATTGAAGAAATCTAAAATGAAAATCAAAAAGACTAAGGGGATAGTAAAAAAACTTTATAAAGAGCTGAAGCAGGTTAAGAGGTATGGAGAGGAGATGGCTGCGCTTTCCGATGAGGAGCTGAAGTTTAAGACTACCGAATTCAGAAAGCGCTATCACGATGGTGAGGATTTGGACCATCTTTTGCCGGAGGCTTTTGCTGCAATGTGCGAGGCTGATAAGAGAGTCCTTGGCATGTTCCCTTTTGATGTGCAGATTTTGGCTGGGATTGCCATGCACCACGGTTATCTTGCAGAGATGAACACGGGTGAGGGTAAGACACTTACTGCCACTTGTCCGATGTATTTGAACGGCCTCACTGGTAAAGGGGCAATACTTGTAACAAATAACGAGTATCTTGCCTTAAGAGATGCTGAGGAAATGGGCCCGGCCTACAGATTTATGGGTCTTAAGGTGGCGGCAGGCGTAAAGCGTGATACTGATGACAAATTTGAAAATGAGGAAAAGAAGAAGATTTACAACTGCGATATCGTATATACGACGCACTCAGCTCTGGGCTTTGACTATTTGATAAATAATCTTGTAAAGTCTGCCAATGACAGATTTATGAGAGATTTCTATTTCATCATCATAGATGAGGCTGATTCGGTGCTTTTGGACAGTGCCAGCACGCCGTTGGTTATTTCTGGTGCACCACGTGTTCAGTCGAATTTGTATGATATGGCTGATTTCTTCGTGAGAACGCTTCAGGAGAATTTGGACTATGAGGTGGAAGAGAAAAATGTCTGGTTTACAGAGAAGGGACTTGAATATGCGGAAAG
Source organism: Pseudobutyrivibrio xylanivorans (assembly GCF_008935055.1). Lineage (NCBI taxonomy): Bacteria > Bacillati > Bacillota > Clostridia > Lachnospirales > Lachnospiraceae > Pseudobutyrivibrio > Pseudobutyrivibrio xylanivorans. Next base: position 2,309,145 of record NZ_CP043028.1, read on the forward strand.
CTATTTTGGAATAGATAATATTTTTGACCCAAAGTATTTTGAGATATATCGCCATCTGGTGCTTGCGCTTCGTGCCAACAAAATTATTGAGAAGGGCACAGAGTACATGATTTCTGAGTCTGGAGAGGTAGCGCTTATCGATGCCAGCTCAGGTCGAATGTTAAAGGGGGTAAAGCTTCGTGGCGGTCAGCATCAGGCTTTGGAGTGCAAGGAAAAGGTAGAGATTACGCAGGAGAATCGTTCCATGGCATCTATCACCTATCAGAATTTCTTCTCCATGTTCCCAAAGATGGCGGGCATGAGTGGAACAATTTACGATGCCAAGGACGAGCTTTACGATGTGTATGGAAAGAAGGTTGTGGTTATCCCAACCAACAATCCGATTCAACGTGTGGACTGTCCTGACTGGTTTTTCAGTGATTCCAAAAAGCAGTTTGAGGCTGCAATCAGGCTGGCGGTGAAAAAGCACGAGACGGGGCAGCCGGTGCTTATTGTTACAACAATGATTTCCGATACGGAGATTCTTTCACATCTGCTTGTTAGGGAGGGAATTCCACATTCAGTATTGAATGCTAATAATGCTTTTTGGGAAGCCGATATCATCAAGGAGGCTGGCCAGATGGGAGCTATGACGGTGGCTACATCCATGGCAGGACGTGGAACTGATATCAAGCTTGGACCTGGTGTGAAGGAGCTTGGTGGGCTTGCTGTTATCGGTGTTGGCCGAATGCTGAACATTCGCGATGAGAGACAGGCAAGAGGTCGTGCTGGCAGGCAGGGAGACCCGGGATACAGTAGATTTATCGTCTCTCTGGAGGATGATATTGTGGAGAAGGGCACCGACCCGGAGAAGCTGAAAAAATATATAGATGGCAAGCGTCGAATCAGCAGCAGGAGAATAAAAAAAATTGTAAATGGAGCCCAGCGAACCAACGAGGAGATGGGCGTTACCAATAGAAAGAATTCCAAGGACTACGATGTTGTGCTTCAGCTGGAGAGAAAGCTGATGTATGAAACCCGCGATAAGCTTTTGGATGGTGGCACAATTCCGTGGGAGAAGCTTATTGATATATCCATGGAAAATTTGGATAGATTTCTCAAGAGCAGCAAGACTTTGGTATGGTCGGACTTAAACCGTTATCTTTTGGATAATATATCCTACCGAATGGATAACGAGGTGAAGACCATCAATCTCCAAAACAAGGCAAGGGTGAAGGCTTATGTGAAGGCGAAGGTCCAGCAGTCATTGGAGGAAAAGCTTGAGATGATTGGCTCGAAAAACGGCATGAATGATTTCATCCGTGTGGCCGCGCTGTCGGCAATCGATGAAGCCTGGATTGAGCAGGTAGATTACCTTCAACAGCTTCAGGGAGCTGTGTCTGGAAGAAGCTCCGCTCAGAGAAATATCATCTACGAGTACCAGGGGGAGGCACTAGAATCCTTCAGGAAGATGGAAGTGCGAATTAAGCAGAATATTATCAGGAATGTGTTGTTGTCGGAAGTGAGTATGGATAAGAAGAGCAAGTTACATATAATCTTGCCTTAAAGGACACCTCATCAGTCAGCTTGCGGTGGATGAGGTGGAAAGAGGTGTATCGGTATGATCTATAACTTTAACTTAGGCATAGGGTGGGCGTCTTCAGGGGTGGAGTATGCCCAAAGCTACAGAGCTAAAGTCTTGCGCAGCATAGGTGCACCTGCAAAATTCGTATTTACGGATATGTTTCCAAGGGATAACCTCACTGATATGACAAGAAACATAGGCTTTGAGGATGAGGAAATCATATGGCTTTACACCTTCTTCACGGATTTTAAGCCTGAGCCAGTAAGTTATACTCTTTCTGATTTGAAGGCTACTTTGGAAGGGCAGAGATTTACCTTTGAGAGGGATGGAAAGATAGGCAGAATCCTTTTTGAGGGAGAGAACAATTTCTACAGAGTATACTTCGTAAATACGGATACAGAGTTTGTACATAGAGTGGAGATGGTATCAAGAGGCTGTCTAATCCGCAAAGATTATTACATGAGCCGCAGGATATTCTCTGAGTACTATGCGCCGCTTGACGGCAAGGCGCATCTTTATGAAAGGCGATTTTTCAACAAGGATGGCTCGATAGCATATCAGGAAATAATTGATGATGAGGCAGTGATGTATAAATTTCCTGATAAGCTCATTTGCTCCAAGGAAGAGCTTATAGGTTATATGACAGCATGCCTTGAGCCTACAGCAGATGACATTATCATCATTGACCGTTCTACAGGACAGGGGCAGGCAATATTGGAAAATGCAGGTGAAGCTAAAGTGGGAATTGTGATACATGCAGATCATTTTAGTGAAGGAGCAACAGACGAAAAGCATATTCTTTGGAATAATTATTATGAATACAGCTTTGCAATGAATCGGCATATTGATTTTTATATTACAGCCACTGAGGACCAGAGGAAGCTTCTCATAGAGCAGTTTGAAAAATACCTGGGAGTGACTCCTACCGTATATACGATACCAGTGGGGAGCTTGCCAAGACTTGTGGTTCCATCTGAACCTCGTAAGAAGCACGCCTTTATCACTGCATCGCGCCTTGCAACGGAAAAGCATGTGGATTGGCTGGTGGCAGCTGTGGTGGAGGCTCATAAGGATATATCGGACATTACCCTTGATATCTACGGAAAGGGTGGCGCCGAAAAGGAGCTTAAGCAGCAGATAGAAAAGCTGGGAGCTGATTCCTATATACGACTTATGGGGCAGCATGACCTGACAGATGTTTATCGTAAATACGAAGTATATCTTTCGGCATCAACAAGCGAGGGATTTGGACTAACGCTTATGGAGGCTATAGGCTCGGGACTTCCAATCATTGGCTTTGATGTAAGATATGGCAATCAGAATTTTATTGATCAGGGAAAGAATGGCTACAAGCTGCCGTATGCTGTAGGAATGGAGCGTAGCAGGCGGCAGGCAAAAATGGTGGAGGCAATCAAAAAGCTTTGCCTGGAGGATGATATAGAGGCCTTTAGCATGCATTCCTACGAGAAGGCAAAGGAATATTTGACAAATGAGGTTGAACTTAGATGGAGAAAGCTGATAGGGACGCGATAATTCTATTATTTGATTATTGGAACAGGGGCAGTCAGGATCTTTTTGAGTCATTCAAAAATGCTGGCAAGGTGTTTCATGCCATAGTTATAAATGATGATGGCTTTCTTCCTGAGGGCGTGACTAATGTTTTTGAGCATTTTCTCGGAGAATTTCAAGGTGAGGCCAGATATTTTAATCAGATTCCGGTGCCTGATTATTGGGAAATAAGCGCTAATAATACAAACGGAAGTATACATGATAAATCAAAGGAGCGCGGGCGAATTTTCTTTGCACATCCAGCCCACAATCGTCTGGTGAAGGTGGTGGATTACCTGGATGAGGAAGGCAATGTCCGATGTTCGGAGCACTACAATAAATTCGGCGCTTTATATGCGAGAACTAGCTTCAACAAAAAATCCCAAAAGGTTACCAAATCCTATTTCAATGCCAAGGGGCAGGAGATAGTTGTTGAGAACTATGTGACAAACGATATCATTCTTGAGTACGAGGGTAGACGCCAAATTTTCAAGGGCAGGACGGAGTTTGTGTGCTTTTTCATAAAGCTGATGGGATGGGACACTAATCGATTGTTCTTCAATTCGCTGTCTGTTCCATTCTTTGTTTCAAATGGATTGCCTGCTCTTGATGGTGAAAATGGCAAGCAGGACATTCTTTTCTGGCAGGAGAAAACCGGAGAAGAAATACCAGGAAATATGCAGGTTATTTTGCAGGGAAAGGCAAAAAGGTGTGGCAGGATAATTGTTCAAAATCATCCATCTTATCTAAAGCTATTGGAGCTTGGGGTTGATAGTAATAGGCTTTCAGAGCTTGGATTTATCTATTCCTTCAAGAAGCAGAATCGAGGCAGAAAGGAAGCCCTTATTTGTACCAACACAGAGAACGTGGAGAAGCTGAAGGAAATAGCGGAGGCTCTGCCAGAACTCAAGATTCATGTGACGGCCATAACCGAGATGTCTGGAAAGCTGCTGGCACATGAGAAATACGAGAATGTGATCATGTATCCGAATGTAAAAGCTGCAACCTTAGACAGGCTTTTTATGCAGTGCGATTTCTATCTGGATATCAATCATGAGGGAGAGATTTGTGAGGCTACCAGAAGGGCATTTATACACCAATTGCTAATTCTTGCTTTCGAGGAAACAAAGCATGGTGCAGAATGCACAGCTTCAGAGAACGTTTTTGGTATAAATTGCTATGAAAATCTTATACACAGATTGAAAGAACTGTTGGCAGATAAGGAAACGCTGAAAAATGCAGTATCTCAGCAGCTTGCGGCAGGGTTGACTGTTACGGAAACCGATTATAATTTTTAGAAAGAGCTTGAATGGTCTGATTATTTATAACATGCGGCTATTATGTGCGAAAAAATTGCACAAAAATAGCCGCTGTTTTTTTGTTATAATTACAACCACGTATTGTTTGAATATGTGTACAATTTGTGATTAAATAGTTAAGGGTCGTCCGAACCCCGTAAACCGGATGACTCAATGAATAATGTTATTTATATATTTAGGAGGATTATCAAAATGGCTAACAAATGGGTGTATATGTTTAGCGAAGGCGACATGACAATGCGTAATCTTCTCGGTGGTAAGGGTGCTAACCTTGCTGAGATGACAAGCATCGGTCTTCCAGTACCACAGGGCTTCACAATCACAACAGAGGCTTGTACACAGTACTATGAGGATGGTCGCAAGATTAATGATGAAATCATGGCTCAGGCTATGGAAGGTGTTAAGAAGATGGAGGAGATCAACGGCAAGAAGTTCGGCGACCTCAAGAATCCACTTCTCGTTTCAGTTCGTTCAGGTGCTCGTGCTTCAATGCCAGGTATGATGGATACAATCCTTAACCTTGGTCTTAACGACGAAGTAGTTGCAGCAATGATCGCTGGTAACCCAGATCCAGCTTTTGAGCGTTTCGTATATGATTCTTACAGACGTTTCATTCAGATGTTCTCAGACGTTGTTATGGAAGTTGGTAAGAAGTACTTTGAGCAGCTCATCGATGAGATGAAGGAAAAGAAGGGTGTTCAGTTCGACGTAGATCTTACAGCAGCTGATCTTAAGGAGCTTGCTGAGCAGTTCAAGGCTGAGTACAAGAATCAGCTTGGTTCAGACTTCCCTTCAGATCCAGTAGAGCAGTTAAAGCTTGCTATCGAGGCTGTTTTCCGTTCATGGGATAATCCTCGTGCAAACGTATATAGAAGAGATAATGATATCCCTTATTCATGGGGTACAGCAGTTAACGTAATGCCTATGGTATTCGGTAACTTAAATAACGAGTCTGGTACTGGTGTTGCATTTACTCGTGATCCAGCTACAGGCGAGAACAAGCTTATGGGTGAGTTCCTTATCAACGCACAGGGCGAGGACGTAGTTGCTGGTGTTCGTACACCAATGCCAATCGCTCAGATGGAGAAGGAGTTCCCAGAGGCATACGCAGAGTTCATCAAGGTTTGTGAGACTCTTGAGAATCACTACCATGATATGCAGGATATGGAGTTCACAGTAGAGAACAAGAAGCTTTACATGCTCCAGTGCCGTAACGGTAAGAGAACAGCTCCAGCTGCACTTAAGATCGCTTGCGACCTCGTTGATGAGGGACACAAGACTCCAGAAGAGGCTGTAGCAATGATCGACCCACGTAACCTTGATACACTTCTTCACCCACAGTTCGAAGCTGCTGCTCTTAAGGCTGCAACTCCACTTGGAAAGGGTCTTGGTGCTTCTCCAGGTGCTGCATGTGGTAAGGTTGTATTTACAGCAGACGATGCTGAGGCATGGGCTGCAAGAGGAGAGAAGGTAGTTCTTGTACGTCTTGAGACATCTCCAGAAGATATCACAGGTATGAAGGCTGCTCAGGGTATCCTTACAGTTCGTGGTGGTATGACATCACACGCTGCAGTAGTTGCTCGTGGTATGGGTACATGCTGCGTTTCTGGTTGCGGCGACATCGCTATGGACGAGGAGAACAAGAAGTTCACACTCGCAGGCCAGACATTCACAGAGGGATCAGAGATCTCTATCGATGGTACAACAGGTAACATCTATGCAGGTATCATCCCAACTGTTGATGCTACAATCGCTGGTGAGTTCGGTCGTGTTATGGCTTGGGCTGATCAGTTCAGAACACTTAAGGTTCGTACAAATGCAGATACTCCAGCTGATGCTAAGAAGGCTAGAGAGCTCGGTGCAGAAGGTATCGGTCTTTGCCGTACAGAGCACATGTTCTTCGAGGCTGACAGAATTGCAGCTTTCCGTGAGATGATCTGCTCAGATACAGAGGAAGAGAGAGAAGTTGCTCTTGATAAGATTCTTCCTTACCAGCAGGGAGACTTCAAGGCTCTTTACGAAGCACTTGAGGGTTGCCCAGTTACAATCAGATTCCTTGATCCACCTCTTCACGAATTCGTTCCTACAGAGGATGCTGATATCGAGAAGCTTGCAAAGGCTAAGAACAAGTCAGTAGAGGAAATCAGAAACATCTGCGAGTCACTCCACGAGTTCAACCCAATGATGGGTCACAGAGGATGCCGTCTTGCAGTTACATATCCTTCAATTGCTAAGATGCAGACAAAGGCTGTTATCCGTGCAGCACTTGAAGTACAGAAGGCTCATCCAGATTGGAATGTTAAGCCTGAAATCATGATCCCACTTGTATGTGAGGTTAAGGAGCTTAAGTATGTTAAGGACGTTGTTGTAGAGACAGCTGATGCTGAAATCGCTGCAGCAGGTGCAAAGCTTGAGTACGAAGTTGGTACAATGATCGAGATCCCACGTGCAGCTCTTACAGCTGATGAGATCGCTAAGGAAGCTGACTTCTTCTGCTTCGGTACAAACGACCTTACACAGATGACATTTGGTTTCTCTCGTGATGATGCTGGTAAGTTCTTAAATGCTTACTATGATACAAAGATCTTCGAGAACGATCCATTTGCTAAGCTTGACCAGACAGGTGTTGGTAAGCTTATGGAGACAGCTATTAAGCTTGGTAAGCCAGTAAATCCAAACCTTCACGTAGGTATCTGCGGTGAGCACGGTGGAGATCCATCTTCAGTAGAGTTCTGCCACAAGATTGGTCTTGACTATGTATCATGCTCTCCATTCAGAGTACCAATCGCTAGACTTGCTGCAGCACAGGCAGCTATCGCCGAGTCACGTCAGTAAAAGATGCAAGCTGTTTTTTGGGAACTTTTGAAATCTCCAAAGATTTCATGAGACAAAGTATGAGGATTTATCATCCGGAAAATACTTTCCATTACCCAGAAAAGCTTGAAATAAAGCTATTCCTAGTATAGGGTGTCTGCTTAGACACCCTATATTTTTTTACTTAAGAATAATTTCAACCAAGCTGTAATGAGAGCTAGACACAAGAAATTGTTGACTGCATTCGACAGAAATTCGAAGCATTTGTTTCGAAAATCGTAACACGAAAAATAGCCCATTTTTGATTTTGTTTCGAAAATCGAAACTTTGAAGGAGGTTTAAAAATGTCGGAATTTACAGCTAAGAAGCTTAAAGAGGCACGTGTGAGAGCAGGATTGTCTCAGGATGAAGCAGCTAATCTTATGAAGTTGAATAAGAGAGCTATCAGCCAGATTGAAGCGGCACAGAGAAATTTATCTGCTGATGAACTTGCACAGTTCTCTCGTATCTATGAAGTTGATGTAAGAGAATTACTGTTCCTGGAATTCACAGAAGCCGGTGAAGAGCAGAGACTTGCAGCTAAGTACAGTTCTTTCTTTAAATTACTTGAGAAATTATCTGATCGTGATATTGAAGATGTTTATTGGGTAATAAAGCGTAAGGTTGAAGGATTGCTCTAAAAACTGAATAAGACTCAGGATGCCCGCATTGCAGATTACACCTGCTTTGCGGGTATTTTTTTGTATTGACATATACGGAGACCGTATATATAATGAAAGTAGATAGATATACGGAGACCGTGCATAGGAGGTGCGTTATGGCAGATTTAGATTTTAAGCTTGATGGTATCGCTAATGGCGTATTAGTTGAACAAACTGATAAGAAAAAAGCTGATGCGGACAAGAAAAAAAGAATGTATGCAAGCGCCTTTGCTTATATTAGAAATCAGACAGGAATGAATAAGAAGGAGTTTGCAGAATACCTTGGAATTCCATATAGAACGTTACAGGACTGGGAACTTGGTAATACCCAGGCTCCAGAATATGTGCTTCGATTAATTGCTTATAAAGTAATGTGGGAGAAGGAAAGGGGGACCCTATGATGACAGTGTTGAGATTTATCCTTAGAATTGCTTTATTACCAGTACAGGCAGTTCTTACTCTTTTAGTATTGGCAATAGATTTTTTAAGTGGATGGGCTATTTTGGCATTCAGAATAATCGGTGCATTATTTCTCCTTGGAGGCCTGTGTCAGTTTATCAGTAAAACAGGTTCTGCTTCTCTAGGCTGGCAGGGAATCATAGTTGCAGTCATTATAGTAGCTGTTCCACAGGCTCTTACGATTTGGGGTGAAGCAGGACTAATTAGATTTAAGGAGCTTTTAGCAAGAATTTAGTCTCATGACCGATTTTGTCTCGTTTTGACTCGTTTTGTCTCGTCTCGACCGACATTAGCACTTTTCTTATAGATTTAACGGTGCTATTATTATCATAGACAAGTGAGAGGTAAACAAAAGCCACTCACTTGTTTTTCTTTTGCAGAAGAATAGGAAGCAGATTTAAGCGTCCACATGACCAAACCCTCAAGGTCGTGTGCGGCGCTTTTTTTGTTATCCGAAACCGGAAAGCGCGCGCCGGTGTTTCTATTAAAACTGTCAAAGAAAAGGAGAAAATTGAATATGGATTATGAACGTTTCAAAGAAGGTTTCCAGGATGCGTTAAAGGCTGAACTTGCTGTTAGAGGAGCTGATGTTGAACTTACTGCTCGAAGAGTAGATAAGATGAATGAAAGCTATGATGCTATCACAGTAAGACCTACGGACAGTTCTATTGGAGTGAACATCAGCGTTGAAAAGGCGTTTGCTGCTTATGAGAATGGTACACCAATCCCTGAGATTGCAGAACATTTTGCTGATGCAGTGGAGAAAGGATTCCGTGAATCGCCTCAGGTGGATCTGGAGTCGCTCTCTGATTATGAGCAGATGAAGAGCAAGCTTTCTATGGAAGTGGTTTCTGCAGAGAAGAATGCGGAACTTCTTGAGAGCGTACCTCATGAAAGAATGGAGGATATGGCTGTTGTTTATCGCTTTGTGCTTGATCAGACAGATTCCGGCAATGGAACAATCCTTGTTACCAATCAGTTGCTTGATCAGTATGGCATTACCAAAGAGCAGCTTCGTGCTGATGCCATGGAGAATGCACCAGAGATCAGACCATCTGAGATCAGAGGTATGTCTGAAGTAATGAGTGAGCTTGCACCTGGCATGATTCCTGAGGTTGCACCGGAAGATGAGCAGATGTTTGTTGCTACAGTTCCGGATAAGATCCATGGAGCTGGTGTTATCGCATATCCGAATTTCATGGAGGATGCAGCTGAAAAGATGGGCGGTGACTTCTTCGTTCTTCCAAGCAGTATCCATGAGGTGTTGCTTGTAAAGGACAATGGCCAGATGACAGCCAAAGAGCTGGAAAACATGGTTAAGGAAGTCAATGCTACTCAGGTTGAACCTGCAGATCAGCTTACAGATCACGTTTATCATTACGACAGTCAGAATCATATTTTTGAGCTGGCTGATAAGTATGAGGAACGTCAGCGTGAGGCTGAACACGAGGCTGTTGATAAAGATTCCGTCCTTGGAGATCTAAAAGAAAAGAAACAGGAGATTGCAAAGAAAGATCCGGCTAAGGATGCAGCAACAAAGGCTGCAACCAAGAAGCATGAGACTTCTTTATAAGCTTCATCAATAAGTAAGAGAGAGGCTTCCCTATTTTAGGGAGGCCTTTTTCAATGGTGAAAGGAGATATCTAAGATGAGTAAGAAATATATGAGAGTTCAGAAAAACTTTAACAAAAATGGCATTTCAAGGGTGCCACACAGTGTTGCACCTAAGCTTGGTCCAGTTACACCTTGCAATTGCAGTCATCCTTGCCCTTATGGCAATGGAAGGACGTTTTGCTTTCCCTGCTATCAGAAGCTTGTTGCTGACAGCAGAAGTAACAGTGTTGCTACAGGTAATGCCTAAAGAGGTGTGGTATGGACTTTGGCTATTTTTATGAAGAAGAGTCTGAGCAGTTTGCCTTCTATAGGATTCCCCAGGTGTTCTTTAAGGATGAAAAGTTTGCAAAGCTTTCTACGGATGCCAAGGTTCTGTATGGACTATTTCTGAATCGGGTATCCCTTTCCAAAAAGAATCATTGGATTGATGACGAGGGCAGAGTGTATGTTTATTACACACTTGTCAGTATTCAGGAGGATTTGCATTGTGCAAGTCAGAAGGCATTAAAGCTTTTAAAGGAACTTGAGAGCTATGGACTTATCGAAAAAGTTAAGCAGGGACTTTGTAAACCTGACAGGATCTATGTGAAGAACTTTATCCTGCTTCAGGAATCACCAGTCCGGAGTGGTGAAAATCACCATACCGGTGTAGTGAAAATCACCAGCCCGGAATGTCGAGAATCACCACCTAATAATACTGAGTTAAATAATACTGAGTGTAGTAATACTAATCTTATCTTATCTAAGAGCAGAGAAGATGAGAGGGAGCTATACAGACAATATTTATACCAGTCACTGGATATAGAGATACTCAAAGAGCGCTACCCCTATGGAGTAGAAGAGATAGATGAGATTTTTGACATAATCCTGGATGTGCTGTGTAGCAATCAGAAGTTTATCACTATATCCGGGGATAAAAAGCCTATTAATGTAGTGAAAAGCAGATTCATGAAGCTGGATAGCAGCCATATCCAGTTTGTAATGGATAGTATGAAGGACAAGACTACAAAGGTTCGCAATGTAAAGAAATACATAGTGGCAGCACTTTATAATGCGCCAATTACGATTAACAACTATTATCAGTCGCTGGTCCAGCATGACATGGCGACAGGAAAAATCTAAGGAGGAATGACAATGGAACAGATTACAATTGATATTCAGCTTGATCCTATGAAGGATGGAATTAAAGTACCGGAGACAGATGTATCTAGGCCTGATGCTCATGCTGTGATTCTTGGGACCAACGGCAAAATCAGACAGATTTCTATGAAGGAAGCAGAGACAATCCTTGATCAGATGGCTACTTGTGGGGCAGGGACTCACCTTGGAAAGTCAGATTATATTGCTGTTTACAACAAAGATAAGCTTTTTAAGGCTGAAGGTGAGGAGTACCTGGTAGGCAGTGTTCTCATTTTTCAAAGAGCAGGGAATGTGCTCAAGGCTATTCCTGATGATGAGATTGGTGATCTCTTAGAGGTTGCTATGGCACAGATGGATACTTTGAAGGCAGGAGATGCTTGCTTTTCTGCAATGCGTGTTGATTAAGGAGGAAATATCATGAGTAGAACAATACCGAGAGCATATGTTACTGCAGCATGGAATAAGAATCCGGTTGTGGCAAAAGAAGATGCCAAGAAATACTGTCAGGAACTGGTAAAGGAAGGATACCTTCCCCTTTGTCCTATTCTTGCTTTTGATGGAATCTTTTCAGCTGAGGATACGGAAGCTCATAAGAGATTCAAGGAGATGTCTGAGGATCTGCTTCGTAGAGCAAGATTCCTTGTTATCTGTGGTAATAAGCAGAACGAAGAGGTTAAGGATGATATTGCAATTGCTAGGAAAGCAAAGGTAATTGTAACAACGCTTGATGGAGTTGTTGGTTTATGAAGTTATGAGAGGAGGCGATAATTCATGGTAAATGAAGAACTATCATCCAAGTCGCTTCACTTTGTAGTTGATTATGTTGCCAAGCCTGCAGCTAGAGAGATTGTAAAGTCATTGGAAAAAATTTGTCTTCAACTTAAAGCACAGAATCAAAAGCAAAAGGAAAAAGTTAAAACAGGTAAGATGCCTGTGAAAAAGCTCATTAAGCAAGGCAAAGGTGCTCAGAAGATTGAGCTGGATGGTGAAGATATTCATCTGTTTAATCGCCTTGCCAGGAAGTATGGTGTGGATTATGCCGTGGTGAAAGATAAGGAGGCTGGCACTTATAAGATCTTTTTCAAGGCTCAGGATGCAGATGCTATCTCTGATCTGGTGGCTGATTACACCAGAAGAACCCTTGGAAAAGAAAAGGGTGAAAAGGCAAGTGTACTTGGTAAGCTTCAGAAGTTTAAGGAGATTGTGGCTTCTCTACCTCGAAAGGTTGCTGAGAAGAGGAAGGAGCAGACACGATGAACAACAAAGTAAAAAAGAAGATTATTCTAAACATCCCGTATGTAGCCATTGGCTTATTTGCTACGAATTTCGGTGAAGCCTGGCGAATAGCAGAAGGGATGAATGCTTCAGAAAAGCTCCAGGGCTTGATCCTTGGAGGAGGATTTCAGGAGGCATTTTCTAATCCATTGCCGAGCTTACATCCTTTTGATTTACTTATTGGTTTTGTCTGCGGTGCAGCACTAAGACTTGCAGTTTATCTCAAGGGTAAGAACGCTAAGAAGTATCGGCATGGCGAAGAATATGGTTCGGCTAGATGGGGGAAGCCCTCCGACATAGAACCATTCAAAGATCCTGATCCGAAGAATAATGTGATTCTATCCCAGACGGAGCAGATTACACTAAGTTCCAGACCATCACAGCCAAAGTACGCAAGAAATAAGAATGTGCTGGTTGTAGGTGGTTCCGGCTCAGGTAAAACTAGGTTTTTTATTAAGCCGAACTTGCTACAGTGTGACAGTAAGGATTATCCCTGTTCTTTTGTAGTAACAGATCCTAAGGGAAGTGTGGTTCTGGAATGTGGTAATGCGCTTGTGAAGAAGGGGTATCGAATCAAGATTTTCAATACCATCAACTTCAACAAGAGCATGCATTACAATCCTTTCGCTTATATTCATAGTGAGAAGGACATCTTAAAGCTTGTAACTACACTGATTGCCAATACCAAAGGTGAAGGAAAAGGCGGGGATGAGTTCTGGGAGAAGGCTGAGAAATTGCTGTATTCAGCGCTTATAGGCTATATCCATTATGAGGCTCCGCTTGAGGAGCAGAACTTCACAACTCTTCTTGAAATGATCAATGCAATGGAGGTTAGAGAAGATGATGAGGAGTTCAAAAACGCAGTAGATATGCTCTTTGATGATCTGGAAGAAAAAGATCCAAATCATTTTGCAGTTCGCCAATATAAGAAATACAAATTGGCGGCTGGAAAGACAGCAAAATCAATCCTTGTAAGCTGTGGTGCCAGATTGGCTCCGTTTGATATCAAGGAGCTTCGAGAGATTACAGCTTATGATGAATTACAACTGGATACTATCGGTGATAAGAAAACGGCGTTGTTTCTGATTATGTCAGATACAGACGCCACTTTTAATTTCCTAATATCTATGGTGTATACGCAGCTGTTTAATCTACTTTGTGAGAAGGCTGATGATGTTTACGGTGGAAGGCTTCCGGTCCATGTAAGGTGCCTTGTAGATGAGTGCGCCAATATCGGACAGATTCCTAACCTAGAAAAACTTGTGGCAACTATCAGATCCCGTGAGATTAGTGCCTGCCTGGTACTTCAGGCTAAATCACAGCTTAAGGCAATCTACAAAGATAATGCTGATACCATTATCGGTAACATGGATTCACAGATCTTCCTTGGTGGAACTGAGAAGACAACGCTTAAGGATCTTACAGAGATTCTTGGCAAGGAAACCATTGATATGTACACCACAGGAAACACCAAGGGCTCCCAGGAGTCCTACAACATGAATTATCAGAAGCTTGGCAAAGAGCTGATGAGCATGGATGAGCTTGCTGTTATGGATGGCAGTAAATGTATCGTGCAGGTGAGAGGTGTGAGACCTTTTCTTTCAGATAAGTATGACCTGACAAAGCATCCAAACTATCCGCTGACTGCAGATTATGACAAGAAGAACTGGTTTGACATTGAGAAATATCTTAACAGAAAGCTTGTCCTACATCCAAATGATGAATACGAAGTATTTAACGATGCCTAGGCTAATGGAGTATAAGAGAAGAAATTTTTCACTGACATTTTTAAAATTCATCCCGTATAATTGAGGATGAGTTATTTAACTTATATTTAATATATTCGCTGGAGGAATGAGATTCATGAAATTTGCTATGTTACTGTGGAGTTTTGGATTTTTTGAGTAACTACCATATCTTTTAAATAACAGAATCAATGTAGCAAAGGAGATTATAGATATGGAATTTAATAAAGTTATTCAGAAAAGAGAGTCTGTTCGTAAGTATAGCGATACAAAGCCAACAGAAGATCAAGTGAAATATATTCTGGAAGCAGGGCGCTTAGCACCAACAGCTTTTAATAAACAACCACAACGAGTGTATATACTAAAAAGTGGAGAAGCTCTTCAGAAGATGGACAGTGTTCATCCATGCCGTTATGGAGCACCGATGGTAATTCTAGTATGTTCCGATAAAAATGCTGCAAGTAATTTTCAGGGTGGAAATAGCTATTTGACAGATGGTGTTATTGCAGCAACACATATGATGCTGGCAGCAACAGATATAGGATTGGATACATGTTGGGCTGGAGTGAATGATGTTCTTAAAACACAGAATGTTTTTGATTTGCCAGAAAACATCTATCCTATTTGTTTCCTGGATTTGGGATTTCGCGCTAGCGATTTCAAAGGTGTATCTAGCGATAAAAAAAGAAATCCAATTGATTCAATGGTAACTATTTTATAAAAAATTGCGGCGTAGCCAAAGGGCGATTGAAAAGCAGGAGTCATAACCTGCCGCCGTATTTACTCCTGTAGAGGAGTATAGCGGAAGATTCCGCGTTAATTAATGCAGCGCTGTGCCGGAAAAGTCACTGCAGAAGACATCCGGCTTACAACTGAATATGGAACTTTTTTCAAGGGTAATTAACGAGAGTCACGGCCTGATCAGCCATGGCTCTTTTTTAATGCCCGCAACTACAAACAATCAATTTTTTAAATCACAAGGAGGATTTTATTATGGCATTTTTCAACTCAGCAGTAGGCGTACTTCAGACACTCGTTATCGCACTTGGTGCAGGTCTTGGAATTTGGGGTGTTGTAAACCTCATGGAGGGATATGGCAATGACAACCCTGGAGCTAAGTCACAGGGCATGAAGCAGCTCATGGCCGGTGGTGGAGTTGCCCTCATCGGTACTACTCTTGTTCCACTTCTTTCCGGACTTTTCTAATCCGGCCTATCACCAACAAAAAATCAGGAGGGGCAGTGTAACAAGCTGCCCTTCCCTGAGAAAGGAGGCAATCGTTGGAAAGTTTGTTAGAAAAACTGACTGATTGGCTCAAAGACATGCTGGTAGGTGGGATTATGGATAACCTCACATCTACATTTTCAACCTTGAATCAGAAGATTGGAGAAGTAACAGCACAGGTAGCACAGACTCCGGACCAGTTCCAGCCTACGGTTTATAACCTTATCAGGAATCTGTCGGAGAATGTGATTTTACCCATAGCAGGAATCATCCTTACGTTTATTGCCTGCTATGAACTGATACAGCTGGTCATCGCTCACAATAACCTGGCAAACTTTGAAACCTGGATCTTTTTCAAGTGGGTATTCAAGACCTTTGTAGCAGTAACGCTGATTACAAATACCTTTAATATCACCATGGCAGTCTTTGATGTAGCACAACATGTGGTCAGTCAATCAGGATCACTTATTGCCGGAAGTACCGCAGTGGACGGTTCAACTCTGGCAACTATGCAAAGCACTTTGGAAGCAATGGATGTAGGGCCGCTGTTTGGTATATTCCTGCAGTCCTTTGCCGTGAAGTTCTTATTCGAGATTTTATCGATTCTGATCTGGGCTATTGTCTATGGACGAATGATAGAGATCTATTTGACCATCAGCCTTGCTCCGATTCCTTTTGCGACTTTTGGCAATAGAGAACAGAGCATGATTGGACAGAACTACCTTAGATCCCTTTTTGCACTTGGCTTCCAGGGATTCTTAATTATGGTATGCGTAGCAATCTATGCAGCCCTGGTTCAGACAGTTTCATTTTCATCAGATATCATGGGCTCTTTGTGGAATGTCCTTGGTATCACATTACTTCTTGCATTTACCTTGTTTAAGACAGGTTCTATTGCAAGATCTGTATTCCACGCACATTAAGGAGGAAAAGAAATGGCATCTTATATTCCGGTGCCTCGTGATCTCACGAAGGTAAAGAGTAAAGTGGCATTCAACCTCACCAAGCGTCAGCTCATCTGCTTCTGTATAGCTGCAGCTATTGGTGTTCCTACCTTTTTCCTTTTGAAAAAGATCGGAGACTCAACCTTTGCAGCTATGGGCATGATGATTGTAATGATGCCGCTGTTTTTCTTTGCAATGTATGAAAAGAACGGACAGCCGCTTGAGGTATTCTTGCATCACTTTATTCAGGCAACATTTATCAGGCCGAAGATAAGGCCTTACAAAACAGATAATTATTACGCTGCCCTGATGAGGCAGGAGAAAGCAGAGAAGGAGGTAGAAAAAATTGTTTCTGAAAGCGAAAAAAAGAGACATCGCAATGCCGGCAGGGTTATCGAGAGCAGACCAGAAAAGAGTAAGAGCCGTCATCAAAGAAGCTCAGAAAAATGATGGTGTTCCCAGAACAGCTCAGCAGAGCATTCCTTTTGACAGGATGTTTAAGGATGGCATTTGCAGAATAGGCAGCGATTATTATACAAAGACGATTCAGTTTCAGGATATCAATTATCAGCTGGCACAGCAGGAAGATCAGACAGAGATTTTCGAGGAATGGTGCAGCTTCCTGAATTTCTTTGACAGCTCGGTTCACTTTGAACTCAGCTTCATGAACATGGCTACGGATGCTGAGAAGTTTGAAAAGTCCATTGCCATACCACATCAGAATGATGGTTTCAATGAAGTTAGGGATGAGTATACCGGTATGTTAAAGCGTCAGATGGAAGCTGGAAACAATGGTCTAACCAAGACCAAGTATTTATCCTTTGGTATTCATGCAGAGTCCATGAAAGCAGCAAAACCGAGACTTATTCATATCGAGATGGATCTTCTTAACAACTTCAAGAGACTTGGTGTTCAGGCAAATACGCTAAACGGCGCAGAACGCTTAGAGCTGATTCACCAGCAGTTTCATATGGGAGATGATGAGAAGTTCTTCTTCGACTGGAAATGGCTTGTAGGAAGCGGACTTTCAGTAAAGGACTTTGTAGCACCTGCAGGACTCAATTTTAAGAATGGCAGATTATTCCAGATGGGTAATCTGTATGGAGCTATGAGCTTCCTTAGTATCACAGCTTCTGATATCTCAGACAGAATGCTGGCAGACTTCCTTGGTATGGAGTCCAGTCAGATTGTTACAATGCATGTTCAGTCTGTAGATCAGACAGAGGCAATTAAGACGGTAAAACACACCATTACAGAACTTGATCGAAGCAAGATTGAGGAGCAGAAGAAGGCTGTTAGAGCCGGTTACGATATGGATATTATTCCTTCAGACCTCGCTACCTATGGAAAGGATGCGAAGGCTCTCTTAAAGGAGTTACAGAGCCAGAATGAGCGTATGTTTCTTCTGACTTTCCTAGTGCTCAATACCGGTAAGACAGAGCAGGAGCTTGAGAATAATGTCTTTCAGGCAAATTCCATTGCTCAGAAGCATAACTGCAATCTGGTAAGACTTAATTTTCAGCAGGAGCAGGGGCTTATGAGCTCCCTTCCGCTTGCTTACAACGAGATCGAAATCCAGCGTGGAATGACTACAAGCTCCACAGCTATTTTTGTTCCATTTACAACGCAGGAATTATTCCAGGCAGGAGATGAGGCTTTGTACTATGGCTTGAATGCTCTTTCCAATAACCTGATTATGGTGGACAGAAAGAAGCTTAAGAACCCTAACGGTCTTATCCTTGGTACACCTGGTGCCGGTAAATCGTTCTCGGCAAAAAGAGAAATCGCAAATGCGTTTCTTGTTACGGATGATGATGTTATCATCTCAGATCCTGAGTCAGAGTACAGCGCTTTGGTAAAAAGGTTTGGCGGTCAGGTTATTAAGATTAGCCCTACCAGCAGTCAGTACATCAATCCGATGGATATCAATATGAACTATTCCGATGATGATAATCCGATTGCCTTAAAGGCAGATTTTATCCTGTCTTTGTGTGAGCTTATTGTCGGTGGAAAGGAAGGACTTAAGCCTGTTGAGAAGACTGTCATTGACCGTTGTATTCATCAGATTTATCAGCAGTACTTCCTGAATCCTGTGCCTGAGAATATGCCGCTTCTTGAGGACCTTTACAATGCACTCTTGAAGCAGGATGAGCCGGAAGCAAAGAATGTGGCAACAGCCCTTGAAATCTATGTCACAGGTTCTCTGAATGTGTTTAATCACAGAACTAACGTGGATATCACAAACAGACTTGTATGCTATGACATCAAAGACCTCGGAAAGCAGCTGAAGAAAATCGGAATGTTGGTTGTTCAGGATCAGGTCTGGGGCAGAGTTACAGAGAATAGAAGCCAGGGAAAATCCACTAGATACTACATGGATGAGATGCACCTTCTTCTTCGTGAGGAGCAGACAGCAGCTTATACCGTAGAAATCTGGAAGCGTTTTAGAAAGTGGGGCGGTATTCCTACCGGTATCACTCAGAACGTAAAGGACTTACTTGCTTCTAAGGAAGTTGAGAATATCTTTGAAAACTCAGATTTTATCTATATGTTGAATCAGGCAGTAGGAGATCGAGCTATCCTTGCCAAGCAGCTGAATATCAGCCCTCATCAGCTCTCGTATGTAACACATTCGGGAGAAGGTGAAGGGCTTTTATTTTATGGCAATGTCATCCTTCCGTTTGTGGATCGTTTCCCTAAGGATCTGGAACTTTATCGTATCATGACCACCAAGCTTGATGAGGTGGCACAGCCTCAGGAGGAGATGTAAATGAATGAAGATAAGAAGTTTTCGAAGGAAAAGTCACGGAAGAGAACCTCCGGCAAGTACAGACAAAAAAGCCAGGGTGAGAAGCTGAAAAGTGAAACCGCTGCTAAGAAGGCATATGGAAAGAAGTTCCGTCATGGCAAAAAGAACCTTGAGCTTACTGCAGAAGAAAAGAAAAAAATTAAAAAGCTTCAGGTACAGGGGCGGCATAAAATCCGCCGTGAGGTAGCTGAAAACGTATCTGTTCATCGTCAGATTGACAGAACAAATGAAGATCGGAATGTGGGTACAGAGGCTTTGAATAAGACTACAGCGACTGCTGAAAATACCGCAAGAACACTTCATCAGAGCCGGTATTCTAAGAAGCTTCAGAAGGATGTCAAAAAGGGTGCTGAGGAGACCACATCCACAAAGGCAGTTCAAAAGAATTATATGAAAAAGGAATTCCAGAGAGCTGCTTATAAGAAATCACAGAAGGAAGCAGCCAATCAGGTTGGAAGCATATCAAAGAAATTTGTCGATCAGGCAGAAGACTTGGTTGGAAGATTCGCAGAATGGATTCGCGAGAAGATTATGGATAATCCATTAGTAATTATCATGGCACTTGTGATTCTTATTCTGATTTTGATGCTTTCCGGCAGTGCCGGTCTTGCAGGAGGAATGCTTGGTTCCTTTAGTGATACTACAGTAGCTACTTCCTATACAGCGGATGACAATGATATTAAGGCTGTAGAGCAGGATTATAAGAGTAAGGAGTCTGACTTACAGACGCAGGTAAATAATATCCCTACAACGTATCCCGGCTATGATGAGTATCGTTATAACCTGGCTGAAATCAATCATAATCCTTATCAGCTGGCAGCTCTTTTGACAGTACTATATGAGGATTATACGCAGGCAGAAGCGGAAGCTAAGCTTACAGAAATCTTCAATGCACAGTATAAGCTTACGACCAGGGAAGTCATTGAAAAGAAAACCAGAACAGAAAGAAGAACCGGTCATTATACAGATGAGGAGGGACACGTGCATTCCTATATCTATACGGTGGAAGTTGAGTATGACTGGCATGTTCTTGTGACAACTCTTACCAACAACACTATGGATTCTGTTGTAAGAAATATGGGACTGACTGAGGATCAGATGAGCCGTTATGAGCTTCTGTTAGAGACTAGAGGCAACAAGGCTTATCTCTTTGAGGGTGATCCTTATTCCAATCCTGATCCAGGTGAGTATCAGGATTATGATATTCCACCTGAAGCTCTTACAGATACCAGATTCGCCAATATGATTCGTGAGGCAGAAAAGTATCTTGGTTATCCGTATGTGTGGGGAGGAAGCAGTCCTAGTACCAGCTTCGACTGTTCAGGTTTTGTAAGCTACGTCATCAACCACTGTGGTAATGGATGGAGCTATGGTAGACAGACTGCTGATGGACTTCTCAATAACTGCTGTACTAGGGTTTCAAAACAGGATGCAAAACCTGGAGATCTTATTTTCTTCCAGGGAACCTATGATACGGCAGGGGCCAGTCATGTAGGAATCTATGTTGGTAATGGCATGATGATTCATTGCGGCAACCCGATTCAGTACACATCCATCAATACCAACTATTGGCAAAATCATTTTTATACATTTGGAAGAATTAAGAACTAGGAGGAAAACGGCATGTTTGAGAAATTAGATAAGCTTCGTGAAGAAGTCAGGCGCTGTGAAAAGCGTAGAGATGAAGCCAATGAGCGATTAAAAGCAGCTCAGGCAAAATTAAAGGATGCAGAGGCCAGTCAGATTTTGTCTGATGTTGGTGCACTTAAACTTTCTCCGGAAGAGGTGGCAAAGCTTTTACAGCTTGCAGCATCCGGACAGCTTTCTGTTCCAACAGCAGAGAATAAGACGGAACCTACAACTACTGAAGCAACGTCATCCATCTATGGAGATGATGACAGTGATGATAATAAGGAGGAATCAGAGGATGAAGATTACTAAATTAAATAAGCGACTTACTGGAGCTGTGGCATGTGCTGCAGCTCTTTTTATTGGGATGACTCCCATGACAGCTTTTGCGCATACAGGTCCTGAAGCAGAATGTACCTGCGAAACGAAATGCAGTGAAGACTCTGTAAATGAAGATTGCCCTGTATGCAAAGAGGACATTTCTATCTGTCAGGGTGAAGAAAAGCCTGCAGAACCAGAGGAAAAGGAAGATGAGAAGATGGGGCCTCTTACACCGGATGGAAATCTTACTCTGGTAGATGATTATGGTTCGGTAGAAGCCGGTGGCAAGCAGTTTATCACTGTTGTTACCAAGAAAGGGAATTACTTCTATATCATCATTGATCGTGATGATAACGGCACAGAAACCGTTCATTTCTTGAATATGGTGGATGAAGCTGATCTCTTGTCACTAATGGATGAGGATGAGCAGAAAGCGCTTCAGGAATCATTGGAGAGTGCAGAAAAGGAAGATGCTGCTAAGGAGACGATAGAGGAGCCTTCGACTGAACCGGAGCCTGAGGTAAAGGAAGAAAAGAAGAAACCTTCTGTTGGTCCTGCAGCTATTGTGGCACTTATTATTTTCCTCGGTGCAGGTGGATACATGGGCTTTAAGTATTTGAAGGAAAAGAAGCCTAAGAAAGTATCGACATCACCTGATCCTGATGAAGATTACTTAGAGGATGAAGAGGACGATTATCTTGAAGATGCAGAAGAGGAACCTGATGAAGAAGTTCCTGAGGCTGAGGAAGATATATCGGAAGAACCTGATTCTGAAGAGGATGAGTAATTGAATAATTGATTCTAAGGGGCAGTCCATAAGGGCTGCCCTGGTTTGTTTTGGAGGACAAGTTATGGCAAGAAAATCAAGATATATGGGATACGTGGAAGGCTTGGAACAGCTGAAAGCCAAGCATGAGAAGCGCAGAAAAATCGAAATGGAAAAGTCTCTTACCAGGAAACTGAATCAGTACAAGAAGGAGGTGAGGGAGAATGGGTAAAACCACAAATTTTGATCCTGAGAAGGCAGCTGAGCAGCGAAAAGCTGAAATGAAGGATATTACAGAAAAGCTGGAAAAGGGTGTGCAGGATGTCTTTGGTTCAGAGCAGTTTCAAAACCTACTGGATACCATGGCAAAGTTTCCGCATTACTCGGTGAATAACAACATCCTGATTATGATGCAAAAGCCGGATGCGACTCTAGTTCAATCCTATACCGGATGGAAGAAGATGGGACGCTTTGTAAAGAAGGGTGAGAAGGGAATCCGTATCCTTGCTCCGGCTCCTTTTAAGTTGGAAAAAGAACAGGAAAAACTAGATGAGACCGGCAAAGTCATTCTTGATAAAGATGGCGAAGCTGTAAAGGAAAAGGTGGAAATCAATCTTACTGCATTTAAGCCTGTAAGTACTTTTGATATCTCTCAGACAGAAGGTGAACCACTTCCATCCATCGGTGTAGATGAGCTTACCGGAAGTGTGGAAGGATATCAGACATTCTTTGAAGCAATCAAGGCAGCAAGTCCTGTATCTATCGGATTTGAGGATATCAATTCCGGTGCCAAGGGATATTTTCATGTTGAAGATAATCGCATTGCTATCAATAAAGGCATGAGTGAGATTCAGACAATAAAGACTGCAATTCATGAAATGGCTCACGCCAAGCTTCATAATCTGGAAGCCCAGAAAGATAACAAGCAGTCCAAAAACAGTAAAGAGGTTGAAGCGGAGAGTGTTGCCTATACCGTGTGTCAGCATTATGGCATTGATACTTCTGATTACAGTTTCGCCTATGTGGCGACCTGGTCTCAGGGAAAAGAGATGCCTGAGTTAAAAGAATCACTTAATACGATTCGTGAGGCAGCAGCTGATCTCATTACGAAGATTGATGAGAAGGTGCAGGAGCTTACTGCAGAGAAAGAACCTATCAGTTTTTATGTTGCAGAATGTGGTGAGTTTCATTCCATGGGCGAGTTCCATGAGAACCTAACCTTGCAGCAGGTAGTAGATATTTATAAGTCGATTCCGTCTGACAGGATGAATGGTGTAAAGACAATTGGTTTTGTCATCAAAGATGATCAGCTTCTTGCTAATGAATATGATCTGGTTGTTGGCAACAGATTGAATATGCAGGAGATGAAAGATATACTTCCTGATCTGGCAGCACATCCTCTTGTTGTGAAAGCAGCTGATGAAATCACAAAGCTTTTACCTGAACTTAATGGAACTGAAAAAGAAGAATCTGTATCCAAAAAGATTAAGGAAAAGGCGAAGACTGCAAGGTCTAAGAAAGCCAAAACATCAAAGAAGAAGGAGGAAGTTGCTATATGAAGTTAGTGATTGCAGAAAAGCCTTCGGTAGCTCAGTCTCTGGCGAAGGTCATTGGAGCAAATCAAAAGAAAGATGGCTATCTTGAAGGCAATGGTTATATTGTCAGCTGGTGCGTAGGGCATCTGATCGAGCTGGCAAACCCGGAATATTACGATGAGAAATATAAGAAGTGGCGCAAGGAAGATTTACCGATTTTCCCTGCGCCTTTTTCATATCAGGTAACAGCTTCCACGAAAAAGCAGTATCAGGTTTTAAAGGATCTCATGAAGCGTTCTGATGTAGACAGTCTTGTGGAAGCAACCGATGCAGGGCGTGAAGGAGAACTTATCTTTCGTCTTGTTTATAAGCAGGCAGGATGTAAAAAGCCTTTTGAGAGACTTTGGATTTCATCCATGGAAGATAAAGCAATCAAGGAAGGCTTTGAGAATTTGAGCCCAAGTGCTGACTATGATGATCTTTATGAAGCTGCTCTTTGTCGTGAACGTGCGGACTGGCTTGTAGGTATAAATGCTACAAGATTCTTTTCTGCAGTTTATGGTCAGACCTTAAATGTTGGACGTGTTATGACTCCTACACTTGCAATGATTGTAGAGCGTGAAGCTGAGATTAAAGGCTTTAAGCCTGAAAACTTCTATACCGTTCAGATGATGGTTTCCGGTGTTGTTGTTACCTCAAAGCGCTTTAAAACAAAGCAGGAGGCTGAGGAACTTGTAGAGAAAATCAATGCAGCTGATAAGGCGAAAATTTCTAAAATGGAGACCACTACGAAAACTGAGAAGCCACCACTTCTTTATGACCTTACAAGTCTTCAGAGGGATGCCAATAAGTATTATGGCTTTACCGCTCAGCAGACTCTCGACTATACCCAGAGTTTATATGAGAAGAAGCTTGTTACTTATCCAAGAACAGACAGCAGATATCTGACAGATGATATGGATGACAGTACAGCTCGTCTTTGCTGCCTGATGAAAGATAAATACGGTTATACGAAGATGGTTCCTATTTCTACAAAGCAGGTTCTAAACAGCAGAAAAGTATCAGATCACCACGCGATTATTCCTACAGAAAATGTTTCGGATGCTGATTACTCAGAAATCCCATCCGGTGAACAAAAGATTCTTGGTCTTGTAACTGCAAGGCTTCTTTCTTCTGTTGGAGATCCGGCTGAGATTACAGAGTATGCCCTGGAAGTGGAATGTGCCGGTGAAGTTTTTAAGGCAAAGAGTAAGTGCATCACAAGTCCTGGCTGGCATCTATTGGAAGACTGGATCCTTGGAAAAAAGCAGGACGATGAGGAAGAAGACTCTGGTAAAAAAGATGATGGTGGTTCACATGGCATTTTGGAAATCTTGGAAGCGGATGCTTCTCTTTTATCTGAAGGGCGTGAGCTTCCGGCCAGAGATCCTAAGGTAAAGGAAGGAAAGACAACTCCTAAGAAACGTTTTACAGAGGACTCTTTACTTTCTGCTATGGAATCAGCAGGAGCAAAGAAAACACCTGACGAAGTAGAGCGTAAAGGTCTTGGTACTCCTGCAACACGCGCTGGTGTAATTGAAAAGCTGGTTCGTATCGGTTTTGTAGAACGACAGGGAAATAAGAAGACCAAATATCTAGTTCCAACTGATAAGGGAACTTCTCTTATTACTGTCATGCCGGAACAGATTCAGTCGGCATCTATGACAGCTGAGTGGGAGCAGAAACTTCTGGAAGTGGAAAAACAGGATATTGCATCGGAAGACTTTATGGCGGAAATCAAGGATATGATTGTTGATCTGATCGAGACCTATGAGCCTGTAAAGGGTGCAGATAAACTCTTTCCACCTCGTCAGTACAAACAGTATAAAAAGTATCCGAAGAAAGGAGCGTCCAGATGGCAAAGATGAAAAAAATCAGAAAATGGGATGAAGTCACAGGTAATGCAGTAGAGGAACAGATTCCTGAGTCCATTGATCCAATCGAAGATGTGGGAGCTGGCCCATCTATCAGCAGAAATCATATGCGCGGTATCGAAGATATGGTGGAGCAGAATGATAATTCCTTTGATGGAATCATCAATAATGTGCCAGCAGCTCCTGTTCCTAATTTTGCTGAAATCAATGAGAAAGCAGATCAGGAGGATATTATTGCTGATACCAAAGCTTCCGTGATGGAAAAGATAAAAGAGCAGCAGGAAAAAGTGAAGCTGGCTCCAATACCGGAACCTGAGAAGAAGACTCCTGTGATTTGTCCCTGCAGGGAGATGTAATCATGAATAACAGAACGGAGCAGTTTCATTTCTTTGCAACTCCTGAGGAAGCTAAACTGATTCGTGACAGGGAGAAAGAAATCGGCATCTTAAATGAGAGTGCTTATCTTCGCAAAATGGCGATTGATGGTTATCTCATCCAGATGGATTTAAGTGATGTTAAAGAGGCTGTAAGGCTTCTTGGCATCACATCTTCCAATATGAATCAGTATGCAAAGAAAGCAAATGAAACCGGAAGTATCTACAAAGAAGATATCGATGATATCAGACTTCATCAGGAAGAACTTTGGAAAGTGATGAAAGAAATACTAAAGCGCCTGTCTACGATTTAGGGAAGGAGGTGAATGCGTATGGCGGCTACAAGACTTATCACGATGCATCAGAATAAAGGTAAAAGCGTAGCGAAGTCTCTTAGCGACAGAACAGATTATGCCAAGAATGGAGAGAAGACGGACCATGGTCAATATATCAGTTCCTACGCTTGCCAGGCTGAGAGCGTTGATGAAGAATTCATGCTATCAAAAAGAGAATATGAGCGCCTGACAGGAAGACATCCCCGGGGCAATATTATCGCTTATCAGATCAGGCAATCCTTTAAGCCGGGAGAAATCACACCGGAGGAAGCGAATCAGGTAGGCTATGAAACCGCCATGCGATTTACCAAAGGCAATCATGCTTTTATCGTAGCAACTCATACGGATAAGGCGCATATTCATAATCACATTATCTTTAATTCTACGAGTCTTGACTGCACCCATAAGTTTAGAGATTTCTTTTTTGTTGGTCTTGCTTTGCAGAGATTATCAGATATCATCTGCTTAGAGCATGGCTTGTCTGTCATAGAAAAGAAGAAGCCAAGTGAGCGTGTTAAACGAACGACTTATCCTGAGAAGAAATCTTTCCGCGATGATATCAGAGATGCGATTGATCAGGTTCTTAAGGAGGGCAGCGCAAAAGATTTTGATGAGCTGCTTTATAAACTGGAAGATGCCGGATACGAGATTAAGCGTGGAAAGCATACTTCTCTAAAAGGAAAAGATCAGAAACGCTTCATACGGCTACGTTCCCTGGGTGATGGTTATACAGAAGATGACCTTAAGAAGATTCTTGCTGGTGAGATGGAGCATGCATTTGAAGATAATGAAAAAGCTGAGAAACAGCCAAAGACTTACCAGCGAAAAAAGGAAGATCATGAGTTTGACCTTCTTATCGATATTCAAAAGAAGCTGGCTCAGGGCAAAGGAAATTATTATGTCCGCTTTGCCAAGAACTTTAATACAAAGCAGGTGGCCAAGGCAGTTTTATATCTGAAGCAGCATGACATCCGAAGCTACGATGATCTGGAGAAAAATGTGAAAACAGCAACAGAGCGATTTACGAAAATTTCAGCTTCCATTAAAGAAAAGGAGAAGCGGCTTGCTGAGATTCAGGTTTTGAAGAAATATATCTTTGATTACTTCAAGACCAAAGACGTATATGCGGATTATCGTAAATGCGGATACAGCAAGAAGTTCTTAGAAGAGCATAGACAGGAAATCCTGATTCATAAGGCAGCCAAGAGTGCTTTTGATGAGCTTCATTTGAAGAAGCTTCCTAAGGTAAAAGATCTCAGTGCAGAGTATGCCGAAATCCTTGCAGAAAAGAAAAAGCTGTACGGTGAATATCGTCAGGTTAAGAAAGATATGCAGGAGATTCAAAGAGCAAAATACGATATCGACCAGTTCCTTAAAAGCGATGAAGAGCAGAAGAAGGAACGTGTCAGAAAACACAATATTACTCGATAATTCTATTTGGGGAATCTGTAGGTTTAATACTTATGGATTCCCCTCTTTTTTCATTTCTGAAGAAAATTCCAACGGAAGAAAATAGTGATTCGTAAGAATTGCGTAGCCAAGCGTTTAGCTTGTTCAAGGGGATTGGGGATGTGCCACCAACGAGCGGATAATAGCTTTTTGTACAAAAAAGCACTGCTCGCCACTTTGCGAAGACGCGCCCTAACACCATCGAAGATGGTGCCGCGCGAAGAGCGGAAAGAGGAAAAAACTATTATATATAAATTGACGCTTTTGTGCATTGGCGTTAGCATATAAAATGACGATTTTTTTATGAGAGGAGCTCATAATATGAATGAAATAAATGTTGGAGATGTTGTTAAAGTTGTTTCAAATAATGCCATTGGTGCTGTTATAAATATCTTGAGAAATTCAAGAACAACAAACTCATATGCATATGAGGTTTTGGTTAATGGAGAAAAACTGATTTTAGATGTTACACAGTTAGTTAAAGCAGATAGCAATAATAAAAGCTTTGATTCAAGAAAAGAATTTGATGCATATTTATCTTCGTTAGCCATTAGCAATCCTGGTAAAGATTTGTATTCAATCAAGTCGGCTAATATAGATTTTATTCCTTATCAATATAGACCTGTTTTAAAAATGATTAAATCAGATCAGCCACGTATCCTTATTGCAGATGATGTTGGTGTGGGTAAGACAATAGAGGCTGGATTAATTGTTAAGGAATTGACCGCAAGACAATCAATGAAGAATATAATGATTTTTTGCCCAAGACCTTTGGTCGCAGAAGGTAAATGGCAAAATGAAATGAAAAATAAATTTGGAGAAAAGTTTACTCACATTGATAGAAGCAAGCTTAGGGCGGCTATTAAAGAATGTGATTATGATGGAGAATGGCCAGATGAATACGGAAGATGTATTATTCCGTATTCTATTTTGGATGAGCAACTTCTTGGTGGTATGGATGAACCAGGAAAAAGGAAGGAATTAGGTCTTTTAGATTTAAATCCTTCTCCTAAATTTGATTTGGTAATTGTTGATGAGGCACATCATATTAGAAATCAGAATACTCAAGCTTATCAAGTAATACAATATTTTTGCATGCATGCTGAAGCAGTAGTTTTTCTTACTGCTACTCCTATTCAGCTTGGTGATAGAGATTTATTCGTTTTACTTAACCTTTTGAGACCGGATTATATTATTGATGAAGATACATATAAATCAATGGCAGAACCTAATCCGTATATTAATAAAGCGATTGATATCGTTAGGGGACGACAAGCTGAATGGAGAGATAATGCTATTTCTATTCTTACTTCAGCTCAAGCACTAGAGTGGAGTAATAGAACGGCATTAGGACAACAGTTAGTTGAACTTTGCGAAAAAATAAGTTGTGCTTCTGATGATTCCAAAGATAGAGTGGAGATTATATCAAGGCTTGAGAAGTTACACACATTTAGCAATATTATTAATCGAACACGTAAAAGAGATATTGGAAATTTTACAACTAGAAAACCAATTACAGTTCGCTGTGATTTCACACCGCAACAGCAAAAACTGTATGATGAATTAATTGAAGTGCAGTCTAAAATTTTATCTACATATTATAAGGACTCAATGATTAAGTTTTTAATGTCTACTTTATTTAGGCAAGCAGCAAGCTGTATTTTTGGATTGGCGCCAAGTATAGAAGACATTTTGACAAGACATATTTCTTTGGAGGGGATAGAAGAAAATTTTGATAATTTCGAGTCGGAAGATGGGTTTAAAATAACTGTTTCTGATGAAATAAAGAAAGAAATAATCCAAGTAGTTAATGATGCTAGAACTATTGATGTTAAGGATAATAAATTAGATGCACTGATTAAAATTATTCGTGAAAAAAATACATTTGAAAACAACAAAATAATGATTTTTAGTGCATTTAGACATACATTAAATTACTTGTATGAGCATTTGAAAGAAGAAGGTTATAGAGTAGGCCTGGTAACTGGTAGTACTAAGGATGAGGACCGAATTCTGCAAAGAGAGCGGTTTATGAAGAAAAAAGAAGATGAAATGTCTTTGGATATTTTATTGTTTTCTGAAGTAGGGTGTGAAGGCCTTGATTATCAGTTTTGCGATTGTATGATAAATTATGATCTTCCGTGGAATCCGATGCGTATAGAACAACGTATAGGAAGAATTGATCGTAACGGTCAAAAAAGCGATTCAGTACTTATTTACAATATGATAACTGACGGTACAATCGATGCTGATATTTATGACAGATGCTTAACACGAATTGGTGTATTTAATGAGTCATTAGGTTGCGGGGAACTTATACTTGGTGAATTGACAAAAGAAATCCAGAATATAGCGGTTGATTATAAACTTACAGAAGAAGAAAAGAAAGATAAGTTAGTTCAGCTTTCTGATAATAAGATTCGTCTGCTTAATGAAAATAGAATTATGGAAGAGAATCAATATGATTTTCTTAGTATTAGAATGCCTTTTGATGATGATAAAGAAAATATCAGAAATAATACTGGCAATTGGATGACAGTAGAAAAAGTAGAAAACCTTATCAATGAATGGTTAAAGAAGAATTATTCAAAAGAACTAGTCAGAAAAAATGAAAGTATATTTGTTTCTTTGTCTAAGATAGAAAGAACTGAATTGCTTTCAAAATATAAAAAAATGAAATATAAACTTTCGTTCTATGATAAAGAGTGGGTAAATTACCTTAAAGGAACAGAAGATAAGTATGTTTTTTCTTTTGATGCAGAGCTGGCAAAAAGAATTGAGGTTAATTACGTTGGCTTAACACATCCGATGACGATTATGGCCAGTTATGATTTGGTTGAATCTGATAAAAAATTTATTAGATTAAAAGCTAGACCAGATATGCATTTAGATAAAAAAATTGATTTTGCGATTTACGAATGGAGATATATTGGTGAGCACAATAATAGTCAATTAAAAATAATTGCTGATGAAGAATACTCCGATGTTATTGAAAAATTAATTTTGGAGAGCTCTGTTATAACGGGAGGAATTCCTGTAGAGATTGACAAGTTTTATGAACGTCAGCAAGCATTATGGAGTGAAGAACGACAAGAGTTTATTGAAAAGCAAAAAGAAATTTTTAATAGACGAGAAGAGAGCTTGAAGATTAGTTATCAACATAGACTGGAAACCATAAAAAGACAAGAACTTCTGGCAGACAATGCAAACATTACAAGAATGAAAAAGAAAGAATATGAAAATGTTATGCGAGATCTCGAAGCAAGGTTAGATGAGCAAGAAAATAAAAAAATGAAAGTTGATCTTCTATCCAAGTTCGTTTGTGCCGGAAGTATAGAGGTGAGTGAATGAGCGATTTTAGAAATTTTATAGATGATTTACCTAGTGTAGAAGAGGCTGATTTTGAGGAATATGCAAATCTAATGCAAATGTATGTAGTTGCTGCCAAAAAGAGTAATTCTTTTGAAGGGACCAAGCGACTTTTAACGGAGCTATATCCAGATAATGCACATTTTATATATGAGCTATTGCAAAACTCGGAGGATGCTTGTGCCAGAAATGTCAGCTTTTATTTAAAAAGTGATTGTTTAATTATGTCACATGATGGAAGTAAAATATTTACTTTAAATGATGTAAAGGGAATTACAAATATTGGTAATAGCACAAAGAAAAATGATTCTACAAGTGTGGGGAAGTTTGGCGTTGGCTTTAAGTCTGTGTTCTCATTTACTGATGCGCCGCGAGTGTATTCACAGGATTATAATTTTGAGATAGTTGATATGCTCATGCCTCGAAGGATTGAGAATTTAAATGAGCGAAAAGCAGGCGATACCGTTTTTGTCTTTCCTTTTAAAGGTGAACAAAATGAACAGAAAAAGTATTACGAGCAGATATCAGAAGAATTAAAAAGTCTTTCAGACAGCACAATTATGTTTTTAAATAATATTCATCAAATATCATATGATATCGATGATAGTGAAAGCGGTACAATTACCAAAGAAAAAGTGGAAGACTATATATATAGAATTGTTTCGTCTAGCAAGTCTACAGATAATTATTGGATGATTTTTGGTAAAGGAGTAGACGAATTAAAAGCAGAAAAAAACAAGCTTCGTGTTAATGTTGCTTATTTTTTGAACAATTATGGTGATAGATATGAGGTTTCTTCTGTTAAGGGGTCTGTTAATATTTTCTTTCCAGCAGTAAAAGAGCATTCTAATTTGAGATTTATTATTAATGGGCCTTTCGCATCTACAGTTGCTAGAGATAGTGTTCGAGATTGTGAAGAGAATGATCTCCTGTTTGAAAAAATTTTTGAATTGATGGTAGAATCTATCGATGTTATCAAGGAAAAAGGTCTTCTAGATATTTCCGTTTATAATATGCTTCCTAATAACATAGATGAATTAGAAGGAAGATATGCGCTTCTTAGAGACAAGCTAATAGAAGAATTTGATCAACATAAATGGCTACTGGGTGCCAATGGGGATTATTACTCTGTCTCAGAGTTGGTTAGAACAACACCTAACATCCAAGGATTATTTGATTTTAAATTACTGAAGGAAGCATTGGGGTTAGATCAAAAGGATTGGTTATGCATGGCTCCTTTGCGTAAGAAGAATTGTATTAATCTTTTTGATTCGCTACCTTTTTTTAAAGCATCGTACAAGTCATTAACGGGATTGTTCATTAGTGAAAAAAGGTACATGATCGAATCATATATTAAAAAGAGCACTCCTGATTGGCTAAATAATTTCTATATGTTTTTAATTGATTATTGCAATTCGTTTCAAGAACCTAGGATGACATTACACTTAGATGAAGTAATTAGTAATTTACGTGAAACAAAAATTTTGTTGTCTAATAAAGGAGATTATATAGAACCTAAAAACATGTATTTGCCGGGAGATAGTATTTTAGAAAACATAAATTATTTAAACTCTGATTTCGTGAGGCAAGACAATTTACAGGTGTTATGGCACTTGTTAAAAATACAGCCTTTTAACGATGCCGCAAGTGCAAAATTATTAATTAAAGCAATAAAAGCGTATAAAGAAGTTTCGAGTGAGTATTTAAAATCTATTTTCCAATTGGTCGGAACTTTACAGGAATCGGACTTTTCTTGGGCTAAGGATGAAAAAATATGGTTTACAAGTACAGAAAGACAAAAAGTTAGTATAAATGAACTATATCTTGATGAGCCGTACGAGCAAACTGGATATGAAGCAATTGCTTGTTCCCTTCAAGGTATATATGGATTATCGGATGATTATTATGATTTCTTTTCTAAAAATAATAAACTTGAAGAGTTTTGTGATTTCGTGAAAAGATTAGGAATTAATTATGAGTTATCCATAATTAAAGCAGATGTAAAGAAAAATCCATTATATCAAACTGCATTATATAATTATAGTGATAATGTGACGAGTCACTCAACAAGTGAAGATTATACAATTGCAGGATTGGAAGAAATTGTAATGAGTCCAAGTGAATACACTTCAAAAACCATATGGAATTATATGATAGGTTTAAAATCATTGCCAAGGTATTGCAAGGCTACTTTTTCACCTAATAGAACAAGTCCTTCTAGAAAGTGTGATTCGACATTAATTCTATTACTAAGAGATAACGAGTGGATTCCAAGTAATGAAGATGGTTCCTTTTACAAGCCTGCAGATATTTCTAAAGAACAGCTTCCGGAAGGCTTTATTTGGGAAGATAATAGTTTATTTTTAAAACTTGTTCTTTTTGGTACAAACAAAAATCGTATAAAAATTCAAAGTGAAAAACTGATTTCGGAATGGGGAGTATCTGAGGATTCGGAACAGGCTAAGGCATTGCGTGCATTATTAACTAATCCGCAGGTTGCTGCAGGTATCCTGAAGATGGTCAATGAAGAAGAAAAAAAATATGACTTAAGTGAAGCACTATCTGCTCAGAATAAAAGTCAGATGGATGAGGTTGATGATGAGGCATTAATTTCCGGAAGTGTGAAAAATGTCACCAGAAGAAAAGGAAAGATCATTGAAGAACTTGAAGAAGGAGTTAAACGTCCGAAGGGGCTAAAAAAGCTAGCAATCATAAGCAGACAGAAAGCAGAGCCTAGCGAAAGGGAATTCCTATATAGTCAATATCATGGTCGATGTCAGATATGTGATTCTACAATAACAAAATGGAATGGGCAAAAGTATTTTGAAGGAATTAATCTATTAAATACTAGTACACTTGATGATAAATTAAAGAGAACGTTAACAACAGGCTGGAATTCCATATGTTTTTGCCCAAATCACGCAGCTGAGTACAAGTTTTGTTCAATTGACTTATCAACTCTTGCAAAGCAAATTGAGGATATTGAAATTGAAGAGGGTGATGATGAATTAATTGGACTAGAAATAGAAATGCAGGGCCTAAAACAGACAATAAAATATACACCGAAGCATTTTTTGGCATTAAAGACTGCGTTTGAATATTTCTTGGATAAAGAAGATAAGTAAAAAAGCGTTTTGGCGTTTTGGCGTTGACTGTGGTAATAATACAAAGTATAATAAAGGAGATCTAAAAAATGGAAGATGTAAGAGTAAGTGTGAGACTAACACCTGAAATGCATGAGAAACTGAAGATTATAGCAATTAAGAGAAAAACTAATATGAATCAGATTCTTGTGGAATACATCAGAAGAATAATTGAAGAAGAGGAACAAAATAATGCCAAAGGACATTAAAGCATTATCATTGTTTGCAAATGTTGGTATAGCTGAAACATATTTGGATGAGATTGGTATAAAAGTTGTCTTAGCTAATGAACTTGAACCAGATAGAGCGAGTTTTTACCAGCACTTGTATCCTCAATCAGAGATGATTGTAGGAGATATTACAGATAAAAAGAATAAAGAATTGGTAATATCAAAAGCAAAGGAAAAAAAAGTAGATTTAATAATCGCGACACCTCCTTGCCAAGGAATGAGTACTGCTGGGAAAAAAGACGTATTAGATCCACGTAATGCATTAATATGCGATGCATTAGAAGTAATTAAGAATATAAAACCTTCATTTATCATGCTTGAAAACGTTCCAGAACAACTTAAAACATGGCTTTTAATTGATGAAAAGGAAGTTCTAATACCTGATTATATCTGCAACGAACTTGGGCAAGATTATTATATCGATTATGAGGTAGTAAATGCTGCTGATTACGGTGTACCACAAACAAGGGAACGTGCAATTTTTTTGATGACGAGAAAAGACCATGAGGTCAAATGGCATTTTCCAAATAAAGAGGAGAATCAATTAACCATGAGGGATGCAATTGGCGATTTGCCAATTCTTGATCCTTTGATAAAAGACGTACCATTTGAAAAACAATTGGAAATTTTTCCGGAATATGAAAAACGAAAAGCTGAAGCTGCCGCAATTTCAAAATGGCATACTCCACCAGTGCATGTTTATAGACAGGTATATGCTATGATGCATACTCCAACTGGAAAGAGTGCATTTGAAAATATAGATGAATTTAAACCTAAAAAGCAGGATGGCAATATAGTAAGAGGATATAAGAATACTTATAAAAGACAAGAATGGGATAAACCTGCATTTACAGTAACTATGTATAATAGAACAATTGGTTCTCAAAATAACGTTCATCCTGGTAGGATGATTGGAAGGGATGAAGATGGTTTTGAGTTATATTCAGATCCAAGAGTTCTTACTATTTTTGAATTAATGAGAATTATGTCATTGCCTGATAACTGGGATATTCCGATTGGGTATAGTGATAATTTTATTCGTTCTGTAATTGGAGAAGGTATTCCGCCATTGCTTGTAAAAAAAATAATGGAGGCATTACCAAATGAAATTTAAAGGATTATCTCTGTTTTCTAATGTTGGAATAGCAGAGACCTATCTCAAAGATGTTGGGATAGATATTGTTGTTGCGAACGAATTAATAGAAGAAAGGGCCGAATTTTATAAACATCTTTATCCAGATACGGATATGGTAATAGGTGATATTACGGATGAAGAAGTTTTTAATACGGTAATGGAAAAATCGAAGGCTGCTGGAGTTGATTTTTTGATTGCTACACCACCTTGTCAAGGAATGAGCTTAGCTGGAAAGATGGATCCGAAAGATGTTAGAAATCAACTAATCTATTATGCGGTTAAGGCTATAAAAGAGCTAAAGCCAAAGTATGTTTTACTTGAAAATGTTCCGCAGCAGCTGAGAACTATAGTAAATATTGATGGTGAGGATGTATTAATTCCGGAATATTTACATAGAGAGTTTGCAGATGATTATTTTTTTGCAAAAGAGAGTTTAGTTAGCGCAAGAGATTACGGTGTACCGCAGATGCGCAAGCGAAATATCGTTTTATTAACTAGATACGATCAAAAATATAGATGGGAAATGCCAAAGCCTTTTGAAAAGGAAATAACATTGCGTGATATTCTTTGGGATGTTCCATCTCTTGATCCTTTTCTTATGGAGGGAGAAGAAGAAACACTAAAGCTTTTCCCTGATTACTTAAAGAAAAAAGAAGAGGGCCTGAAAGTATCTAAATGGCATTATCCGCCAAGACATTCAAAAAAACTTGTAGTAACAATGATGCATACACCAAGTGGATGTACAGCCTTTGATAATGATTTCTACTATCCAAAGAAAAAGGATGGAACAAAGGTAAACGGACATTACAATACATACAGAAGACATGCTTGGGATAAACCTTGTAGGACTATTACTCAGAATAGTGGAGTTATTTCCTCATTATGTTGTGTTCATCCTGGGAAACCTATTGTTGAAAGTGATGATGATACAAAAAGAATCTATTCAGATGCTAGATGTTTTTCGATTTATGAACTAATGTTAGTTACTTCTTTGCCTAAGGATTGGAACATTCCTGAATGGGCGACTGAGAAGCTTATAAGATCGGTTATCGGAGAGGGAATTCCTCCAGTATTAGTTAAAAATATCGTTAAATCGTTAGTTGATAATGTATAAAAGAATGGCAGCCTCAGATAAGAGGCTGCCGTTTTAGTTTCACTGATAGTATTTGTTAAATAAATCATTAAATGAAATGTTTAATCCTACACTAGATAACTCTTCCTGACGCTCATTATAGAGTTTTAATAAAACTTTTTTACGATCGGTATCATTACCATAGTGAATAGCACTATGGCAATTTGGGCATAGTGATACTATATTTTCAATACGATCAAGATTAATGTCAAAATCTTTTTGAGCTGTCATAGGAATTAGATGATGTCCCTCCATAAACTGTTCCTCATTTTTACCGGTGAAGGTTTTATGGCTTGCATCAAATTCACATAAATAGCCTGAAAGCATTAAAGCGGTCTTGGCCAATCTTGTATCGGTTGGGTATCGATAATTACTCTTTCCCTCAGGATTTGCTGCCGGAATACGTTCGTTTTGTGATTTAAATGTTAAACTATGAATATCGTATGCTACTGTTTTCGATACATTTTCTTTATAGTTTGCGTTACAATCTGTATCTTTTGTATCTGTTGATGTATCATCAAACAAAATAGGATTAGAACTTTTTATAACTGGTGGTTCTTCATTATAGATATTTAGATTTTTAATCCTATCCTTGTACATTCGCTCAACATATGCAGAAAGACGATATTTACGTTCGTCATCTTGAACTAAAAAGCCTATGTTCTGTAAAAATGAAGCAAATTTTGTGTCACTGTATTTGTTCACTTTTTCAGGAGTGATAATAATTGAAATGTCGTCACTTTTGGCTCTATATCGATTTAATTCTACACCTGCATCATCATATGAAAGCTCCATATCATGCGTTAAATAGAGGAGTAAAGCTAAATCCTTTCTACTTATTCCATCAAAATCGACAACAGCCTTTGTTAAAAGCTTAGGTGGATCTATGTAGGAATCACTTGTTTTTATCGCAGTGTTATTTCTTCCAAATGTATCGTTTTCTAATGATTCAATTATTAAATCCATACATTTGTTTGTGTCGGAATCTTTATTTGCAAGATAAAAATCAATTCCGCGATCAGTTATGGTTGTTGTGTTGTTGGCATAGCTGTGATATGCAAAACCAAAATATCTAGTCATCTCTGACTGTTTTACTATTTTTGCACCGTCGTTTCTTTCGCGTAAATCTTCAAAATGATTTGTGATTTGTCTTTTGAAGTCTTCGTTTGTTACGTCTGGGTCATTATTCTGATAAGCTTTATAGAATATTTCCAAGGAGTAAAAAAAACGATCAAGAGCAGCTGTCTGTTTAGGCATGATTAAATTACCCATGATACACCTCCGTATTGTTGCTATTTACGCTATATTATATCAAAAAATGATATGATATAATATAAAAAAAGTTAGAACATAGGTTTATGGGAGGGGAATGTAATGAAGAAAGTTGAGTTTAAAGAGTGGTTAGAAAATAATTCTAATCTTCAGCATCGAGCTATAAGTGACACAGCATCTAGATGTAAAAGGATAGAAAAAGCATTCGATGTTGACATTGAGAAGGCATATAAGAAAGACAAATGTGTATCGTTGCTTAAAAAAGTATCGTATGGGAAGAAGGATCAGGATAAAGGTTTGTTACCACCTAAAGAATTAAACCTTGGTTCCAAGAATGTTGTAACTAATATCTCACAGCTTCGATATGCACTTAGAAGATATATTGATTATATTGAAAAAAGATAAATGAGTAGAAGGAGCTTTGATAATATGGATTATAATATAGACATGAACGAGCTTCGTAGAGATTTAGAAATCCATTATGGTTCTGAAATGGTTACATTTTCTGGTGTGTTAGGTTTCTCGGATATGATGAGCATAGATTCTTTATCTGATGCAGAGATAGTACAACAGGCCATAGAACAGGGGTTCAATTTAGATAAGTACAGATTATAGATATTCAAATAGTGCTCAAATAGTCAATATTTGAAATGGTTATGTTTGCCTGTCCCTATATTGGGACAGGCTTTTTGTTACCATAGGTATCATAAAAGGGGGAGTGCACGATTTTCGCGGCTTATCGGTCATTTCAAAATTTTTGTAGATTGTTATTGCAAACGCACGTTCGAAGTATTATACTTTTAATCAGGAAGTAACAAAAGCAGATTGCTTCCTTTAGAAAGGAGCGGCGTATGAGACACAAATCTACAGAGCTTATGGGTACTATTAAGGCATTTGTAGAAGAATACTACAAGAATTATCGCCACTCACCGTCTACAACAGAGATTGCCAATGCGGTCGGTATTGCCAGAGGAACTGCATATAAATACCTGGTAGCCATGAATGAGAATGGCATGATCAGATATGATGGCCAGCAGATTTCTACTGAACAGACCGAGAAGGTTCAGACAGAGTTTACAAGTGTGGCACTACTT
Source organism: Pseudobutyrivibrio xylanivorans (assembly GCF_008935055.1). Classification (NCBI taxonomy): domain Bacteria; kingdom Bacillati; phylum Bacillota; class Clostridia; order Lachnospirales; family Lachnospiraceae; genus Pseudobutyrivibrio; species Pseudobutyrivibrio xylanivorans. The sequence goes on from NZ_CP043028.1 coordinate 2,347,998, forward strand.
GGTACTGTTTCCTGCGGCGTTCCTACGCTGGAGGAAGAGTATATAGAGGAATACGTGTCATTGCCTGCTTCGATGTTTGGCAAAGGGACTTTTTTCTTACTTAGAGCAAAAGGCGAGTCTATGATTGAAGCCGGAATATCTCCGGGAGATCTGGTACTTGTCAGAAAGCAGTCAGAAGCCAAGGATGGCGATATTGTTGTTGCCCTGGTAGCGAATGAGAACACGCTGAAGCGCTATTTTGTAGACAAAGAGAATCAGAAGATCAGACTTCATCCTGAGAATAAGACCATGAAGGACATCATTGTTTCGGACTGTAAGATTCAGGGTGTAGCCGTCAAGGTCATTAAGAACCTTGAATAATGTGCGCTAAACAGTTTAAAAGATCAGAATAGTCATTGCAGTTGATAATGGCAGTGTTGACTACACTTACGGAAAGGTCATTGTCGGGAGAATTATGTACACTCATCATATCGGTTTCTTTCCCTTTTCCGAATGAGAGATATCAACCTTGATAGTCAAAGGAGGCGTGATGTTGGTGAGTTTTGAGGAGGAAAAAACTGGGGAATGTGTGGTATGTTGCCACAGATGTGGGGCATTTCTTATGGAGTCAGCTAGTACAACTTCGTATATGGTTTGCCCGGAATGCGGTGCCCGCCTTGTTGTGTGCGTGAAGAAAGGCAAGGTATCCGTATTTAATGATACTAGATCTGAGGAGGAGCTTGCTAAGAAGAGACATGCTCGATTAACCGGATATGCTGCGAAGCTTAACAAGTTAGGCAAGTAGCAATTAGATTTACAATTAAATATTTATGAGGATGCCAGGGAGATTGCTGGATTGGTCGTCAGTATGGCATTAAAGGACTTACAAATGAGTGACGTCTGGCATCCAAGAGTTTGTGAAGAGAGTCGTATTTACTACGGATAGATGCAGCAAGGGCGTAAGACATCTATTCAGATTAAAAAGGGCCTGCAAAACAGAAGCTAACTTGAAGTATGTTTTTACATACTAAGAGATTTAGTAGTTGTTTTGCAGTGCTCTTTTTATTTTTGCGCTCTTTTTCGGTTTGCTTCTGTTTTGGAAGGCACCGGAAAGGGTGTAGATTATGAAGAAAGTAAACAGAAATAATAGAGCAATTGATGTAACAACAGTTGGGGGAAGAATTAAGAAGTTACGTACTGAAATGGGAATGAGCCAAGAGGAATTAGGATTTGCTCTTCACATGGAGGGGAAAAGTGTTATCTATGGGTATGAATCAAATAGAAGAGGAATAAGTGGTGATATTCTTGTTGACCTTGCTAAGTTATTACATTCTACCCCAGAATATATCATGAATGGAGAATCTCCAGCTGACGAGGACCCGTATATATCCGCTGTTGTTTCATTGATGAAAGGGATGAAAACGGATAAAAGAAGAAGTATAGCTCTTGAACATATAAAAATCGTTGCTGAAATGGAAGAATAGTCTTGACGATTGTTCAATCCCATGGTATCTTATATACAGACGAATGAACAATCGTCTGTATATAGAAATGGAGGTTGAAATATGAGCTATAGAGTACAGTTCACGATATCTGATGAGCAGAAAATTAAGCTTGAAGAAGATATGAGAAAAGACGGTTATCCTAATATATCAGAGCTATGTAAGGCTAGAGCGTGTGGTGATCGCTCGTATGCATCACTATACAAACAGCTAATAGAAAGAATTGAAAAACTAGAACCAGGAACAACCTTTATTATTCGAGATTTGATTGATGCACCTCCTGCGCTTATTGGTCGTTGGCTGTATCAGAATGTTGACAGTGGCGAAGTAAAAAACGTTATACATGATGGTAAGGATTCTGTTGGTACTGAAAGGTATAAGAAGCTTTGAGCCAGTAGGTATGCTTAGTTTTTAGAAGGAGAGGATAAACAGTGCCTAGAGAGAGTAAAAATAAATTTGAAATAGTAAATGGTGATGTGCACATTATGAGAGAGGGGTGGCCTTTTGTTGCTCTTACTACATATCGTGAAGATTATTATGAGGAATTAACTTCAAGGACGTGGAGTCTCACAAATCCGAATAGTGATTCCGAAGATAAAGGTTACTTAAAAAATGGTTCTTTGGGATTACTACATAGATATATTGTTGCAAAATGGTATGGACAAGATGTACTCGATGATATGACAGAAAAGGGATATGTTGTTGACCACATGAACAATAATCATGAGGATTGTAGAATATCAAATCTTGAATTTTTGAAGAAGGCATACAATACAGCGAAAGGGCAAGCTTTTGACGTGGATGCAAAGAATATGGAGCACAGAATTGCTCTTAAAATATTCAAGGATTTTACGACAGGCTGTTATCAAATTACAATTGGATGTAATGATAATATCATTGGCAGATCTCAAAATGGTGAGGAATATCATCTTGCGGCTATTATGCTTCTTTATAATTGTGATTATTCGATAGTTATAAATGATGCAGAAAATATATTAAGACAATATGAAACACAGGGTATTATAGAAGTAAATAAAACGCATGCTTGTGATGTTAGAACGCGTAGAACCATAGAATTGGAACTTACAGAGGAGGAAAAGAAAGGGGCTTTTGTTGTACGAGATGGTGTTACATATATGATACTTGGTACAGGAAAAACATTTTTAAATTCTATTCATTACGAAGAAGGATGGCAACCACCAAAGCCAACATATTAATAGTAATCAAATAGCTTATGTACTTATTAAAACGTCTGAAGAACTCAGACGTTTCAGAAGTGTTTGTTGATGCGACCCATGTTAAAGCCAGAGCCAATAACAGAAAAATGCAGCACCGGATTGCAAAACAAGAAACTCTTTTCTATGAAGATATGCTAAAGAAAGAATTAAACGAAGACCGGGTTGAGCACGGAAAGAAGCCGCTAAAAGACAAGGATGATGACGATGATAAAGGGGCCGGTGGTCATGATGATTTCAGTGATTTCACGGATGACGTTCCCAAAGACACCAAGAAGATAAGATGTAGCACGACTGATCCCGAAAGCGGATGGTTCAGAAAAGGTGAGCATAAGCATGTATTCGCATATGGTATTGAAACAGTCTGTGATAAAAACGGATGGATTTTAGATTTTACTGTCAATCCAGGCAATGAACATGACAGCCGTACATTCAAAGGACTTTACGATAAGATTAAAGATATCGGTGTAAAAACAATCGTTGCCGACGCAGGATACAAGACACCAGCCATAGCAAAGATGCTCATGGACGATGGCATAACACCGCTTCTTCCTTACAAAAGGCCAATGACCAAAAAAGGATTTTTCAGAAAGTACGAGTATGCATATGATGAATACAATGACTGCTACATATGTCCTAACAATCAGGTCTTGAAGTATTCAACAACCAATCGTGAAGGATACAGGGAATATAAGAGCTGTGGGACCACTTGTGAGAGCTGTCCATATCTTGAGCGGTGTACACTCAGCAAGAATCATGTAAAGATAATCACCCGGCATATATGGGAAGACTACATGGAACAGTGTGAAGACATCAGATGTACCCTTGGGATGAAAGACCTATATTCTCATAGAAAGGAAACGATAGAAAGAATCTTTGGAACAGCCAAGGAGAACCACGGATTCAGATACACGCAGATGTACGGTAAGGCGCGGATGAAAATGAAGGCGGCGCTTACTTTTGCGTGTATGAATCTCAAGAAGTTAGCAAAAATTAAGCATGAATGGAGGCTAGAGATGGCCTGAGATAGGCCTTATCTAACTCCTTTTTGTAAAAATATATCCTGATATGAGAAAAATCCGCGGCAATCGCCGCGGACTTTGTCTGCACTCTGTAGCATGACAGCCATTTATGTGGCTGTCATGCTTTGTCGCTTTGTTAATTTAGTATTTTATAGTAACTTAATGCTTTCTGAGCACTGCCTACGATATCTTGAATTAGCTCATGTGGTTCGATTACTGTTATTGATGAGCCATAGCTTCTAAGCCATCTTCTAAAATCTTGTATTCCTAGAATATCATCTTCGTAAAAATAGTATTTACCTTCCTGATATAGGGCGCTTGTTTGGCTGCGTAGAGCGGTGTCTCGCTTTATTTTCTCTAATATATTACTGGTCTCATTGGATATTCTAATCTTTACATGAACTGGTTCCCCATGATCCTTGTACTCTGTTCCCCAGAAATATTTGTGATATTTGTCAGCAACGTACGTATTAATATCTGAAGAATCCTTTAGTATTTTGATAGAATCTTTTACCCTATCAAGCCGGTAGTAGTTATTCTGCGTATCCTTTATATAAAGAGTATGTGAAGTAATATTCTGTATCACTTCAACAGGACTACACTTTATTTTAAAGGTCCCATCACGAAGCGTTTTATACATGAATTCAATTTGTTTATTACGCATTATGGCATCTTGAATGGTGTCTTGTCTTTCAAGAATTTGAGGGGGAATCGCATCAATGGAGTCTTTAGTTTCAAATAAGCTTGTCATGTGGTTTTTGAGAAGATTTGGGTATGCTGTCCTCAATGTGCTTATCTCTATTGGATTTACAGGGAGTAGTAAATATTCTTCTGTAAATGAATCCATATCTGTCAAGTAAATGACAGCGTCATCACATTCTCCATTTACTAGTTTATCTAAAAAAAACCTAGCGCTTTCTAATGGATCATCATCTTCATCAGATATTTCCAAAGTTGAAGATAGGTGGCTAAGTAAAATTGGATTCTGAAACAGTGCAGAAATACATTTTCTTGTCTGCTGTATGGGTAGATTACATGAATCGGATAAGCTGTTTATAGTGGCATCATACTTTTCAGAAATAATCAGTGAAAACATATATGCAATAATGTCTAATCTGTTATCTATTTTCATTGGATACCCCTTTCGTAATTTGCTAATACATGTGAGAATGAATTTATTAGGTTATCTTGTAGCTCCTTTGGCTCGATCACTAATGCACTACTTCCAAAACTTCTAACGTATCTGGAAAAGGCTGATAGACCTCTAACATCGTCTTCGTAAACAAGAGTATGTGGTATACCTTCTATTGGAGATTCAAGCGTATATAGCTTGGAATTCTTTCGTCTCTTATGAAGGGATTTAACCCTTTCTGGGATATTACCAAATTCCTGAAAGATGACTTTCACATGAGACAATGTAGGTGAGTATGATGCTGAGAACATCTCAGTATATATCCTCATTATCTCTAGAGAACGATATGAAGGATTCTTTTCCGGTAGTTCTGCAATATGGTCTATTCTATCTAATCGAAGCTGCGCAATCATATTCTCTGTAATGTTGAGACATAATAAATAGAAACAAGAGGTTTCCATACTATAAAAAATGAGTCCAGAATTGATTTGTATGGAAATAGGACCATTTATCCCTGTATATTCAATAATTAGAGCTTTTTCTTTATACTTATATGATGTGAACCTGTTAAGGGCAGATAACTGAGCCTTATCTATATGTGTTGATTTACCATAAATATGAGTAGCGGTATCGTATGTATCCCAATCATATATTTTAGAAGCTTTGGTTTGAATTGATTCTAGAGTAGAATCTTTGCAGTTATCATAGAATATCATAAAATCGTATAATTCATCTTCGCTTTCAAAAAGAATACGCGGCGCCTTCTCTGTGAGGCTATATACAACGTGAATTCCGTCCTTATATTGAACTCTTTTTCTTTCTATTAGATCTAATCCACATAATTCTGAAAGATCCTTTCTTAGTGTTGGTATTGAAAGGTATTGATTAATATCTTCAATAAGAGTCCTGTTATTACTATTTAAGTATTCAATGATATCCATGTCGGAATAATTTTCGTCAAAATTGATATTCTCATACATGTAGCTACTATCAGCTAAAGACAAAAGTTTACCTATAATTTCGGAAAAAGTGGCTTGTAAATTTTTGGATAAAATAAGAAGAATCAGCCACTGACGTATGTGTTTGTTAGTAAAGCTATCTATAAGAATGTCACTGCTTTCAAGCCGAACAATACCACTCCTATTGGGTGTGGATATTTCATAACCGTCCGAGCGAAGTTCATTGATTAATTCGCTTAGGCGAGATTTTGATATGCCAGTATCTTTGATTATTGATTCTCTTAAAATATCGGATCCTTTGTTGGAAAGTAAGTAGTTTATCAATAGTTCTTTAGCATTATTCTTCTTGTTCATAAAAAATCTCCTGTTATATAATTCGAAAATTAACTGAACTTATAGTTATAGTATAAACCTATCAAAAGAAAACAACAAACAATTTCGGAGGTAAATGTTATGGCAAGTAGTAAAAATAACGGAAATCAGTTAGGAATTACAGCGGTGGTTGCGAGAGAAGGATATGAAGGGTCTGTGATGGGCAGGATGGCAGGTAGAGCGGGCGCCTATAGTCCTAAAGGAGCTCCGGGAAATGCACTTGAAATTATGGCAAATGATAAGTCGAATCTTTCTAATATCTTAAAACCAGATACTGTGACTAAGTTGACGAAGTCATCAACGGCTACTCAGGTTGATGCAGTAACAACTAAGGCGGGCAAGGTTGTAGAACGTATTCAGTATAAGGACACAGTTAGTCCTGCTGGTGTACAGAAGACTCTCAATCAGGTTAAGGCAGGAAAGTACCAGCAGGCCCAGCTTCGTGGGACTGTCGAAGCTGCTGAGAAGTATAATGCAGCAGCAAAAACGAGTGGGGTGACAAAGACAATGAAATCAACAGGAATCTCTCATGACACTACACAGCGTATTGGAGATAAGTTTACTAAGCAGCCAATCAAGGTTGCAAGCTTAGGAGATGCAGTAAAGGGATCAACTGTAGCTGCAGTCGGAATCACTACAGCAATTGAGGTTGGAAAGTCAATTGTAAATGGAGATTCAATTGGTGAATGTACTAGTCATGTAGTTGCAAAGGGTACCGAAAGTGCAATTAGTGCAGCTGTTGCAACAGTTGCTGGTGAAGTAACAGCAGGTGCAGTTGGAGGATTATTAGCAACTTCTGCTATTCCTGTGGCTGGTCCGGTTATTGCAGGTATTGGAGCAGCAGTGCTTGTAGGTAGTGCGGTAGGCGAAGTTACAGATGGTTTTTTTGATGATGTGGCTTCAGGGATTGGCGATACTGTTGAAAATATCGCATATGGAATTGGCGATGCTGTTTCCAGCATTGGAGAAGGTATTTCCGATTTCGTGGGTGGTCTCTTTTGGTGGGCTTAAATCAATAATAGTATAATTCGAAAATGCAGTGAATAAGCAATGGTAAGATTTATATATCAAAAGAAAACAAAAGAACAATGGAGGTAAGAATTATGTTATTTACAAGAATGGCAGAAGGTGCAGGAATTGGTGGAGTTCTCGGATCAGCAATTGGAACTCTCGTTGGAGGAGTTACGACAACAGCAGTTGTTGCATTAACAGCCCCAGTTTCAATTCCAGCATTGTTTGTAGGTAGTGCTGTAGCTGTTGGAACAACATTAACCGCAGCAGAACTTGGCGGAGCAATTGGAACTGTAACTGGTGCAGGAGCAGGAGCTGTTGTGAATGCTGTGGAATCATCAAAGGAAAGAGGTGATCATTAATGGTAGGACCTATTATTTCGATTATTGGACACGGAATTGTAGATATTATTGTAGCAGTTATTAAGGAAGATTAATTGGAGGTTTTGATATGGCAAAGAGAACACAGGAAGCATACATTTCACAGATGGAAAAGACAGCAGCATATTGGAAGAAGAAGGCTGATCGTGAATATGCATATGCGAAGAATTCGAATGATGGATATCATTACGGATATGCAAAAAAGGCATATGAAAAGGCAAAGGAATTTAATGAGCGCGCTGATAATGCAAGGCTTCATGGATACTAGCGAGGAGGTACACGTATGAAGGGAAAGAAGTATTTTCGGGTTCTTTATATGTATGACCAGATGAAGGCTGGTAAGGTTGTTGTGACTACTGACGCTATTAACATGTTTGATGTTGATAGAAGAACGATACAGAGAGACCTGAATGAGATAAGGTGTTATCTGGCTGATAGAAAAGTCTTAGACGGTACAGTTACAGATATGGTTGTGTATGACAAAAGTAAAGGTGGTTACATCCTTAAAGAAGTGGCTTAAAAACATAAGTAGGAAAGTGGAGGTAAGATATGAGTTCTTATGGAAGTGAAGTTGTAATTACAAAGCATGCGTATTCGCGTTTAAAGGAGCGCAATGGCTGGAACAAGAAAGCATCAGATCGTATGATTCCTAAAGTATATGTTAATGGACTGAGGCCTGAGCAGATAAAGGGATATCTTAAGAACTGGGTAATTACAAAGTATGAATATAGTAATGAGCGAGATGAATACGTTCTGTTTGGAGATAAGCTGTATATCTTTAATAACAAGACTATGCTGACAGTTTTGCCTACACCTGCTAGAAGTTACTTGTATCCAGCGGCATAATTTTACTTTGGGGTGATTATATGAAGCAGAACATTGAAACTGTATTAGCTGAACATAATATTAGAAGACTTTGTCATATGACACAGCTCGATAAGCTCTTTTCGATTTTATACGGCGGTACAGGTATCTGGGCTACTGATTTTTATGAGGGAACAGGTCTGTATAAAAATGATCCGGAAAGACGTGATGGATGTACAGATTATATTTCAACCTCTATTGAATATCCTAATGTGTGGTACTACAACGCTAAAAAGGATGTCAATCCTAAGGTTAATACTTGGGCTGTAATTTTTATTGATGCAAATATTTGTAGAGAAGAAAGTACATTGTTTTGTCCAATTAACTCAGCATCTTCCAAGGGACGTTATATTGGGAACCAGGCAGAGAACTTAAGTAAGTCATTTGATAGTGTTGTTGGTTATAGACATAGGAGCCCGTTAATGCTTGATCGCTGTCCAACGGATGATCAGGCTGAGGTGTTGATTTATAGATACATTCCAGTAAGTGCAATATGTGGGGTGGCATTTGAATCAGCAGCGATTACTCGTTTAATGAAGGAATTGTTTGAGAAATATGGAGTAAGTTATCCAGATTTATATTCTGCAAAGGATTTATTTTCTACAAATATGAGTCATATGATAAGGCACGGTTACAAGCCGTGCGAAGACTTGATTGTCAAAGGAAACTTAAAGTTAGATTTTCAAAAGAGTGCGTAACAGAACGATTTTAAAAAGAATGTGAGGGAAAAAGATGGGATTTTTTGACAGACCTTTATTTGATTTTAATGGAGATGGACAGACCGACTTTATGGAGTGGTCAATTGGAATGCAGATGACTGCGAGCAGCAGGCAGGAAGCTATTGACTTAACAGGAGATGATACTTTTTATCTTGGAACAGATTCTCTGGAAGATGAAGATGAGGATGACCTTGAACTGTATGGCTTGGATAGAGACGAACTCGATATGATGGACGAAGACGAGAGGAGAGAGGCTCTCGAAGAAGCAGGGTTAGATCCTGATGATTAGGATGACTATTATTAACAAAAGATATTGGTAAACATTAACAAAATTGTCCATAATGCACAAATTGCGTTTGATATTGTTCGAATGATGGGCTATAATCAAAGATAGATTGGAATACTATGCTTAGGTGTAGAGGTTATCTATTTTGGCGCAAGGAGGGATTGCATTGGAAGGTTACATTCAAATTAAAGAAGCTGCTAAAAAATGGGAAATTGGCGAGAGACGAATTAATGAGCTTTGCCTCAATGGTAGGATAGAAGGCGCTGTAAAATTTGGAAATACATGGGCTATTCCAGAAAATAGTGAAAAACCTGCAGATGCCAGAATTAAGAGTGGTAAATACATAAAATGCCGAGGTGAAAATTTATGATTACATACACAACCAAATTTCCTGTTAATGGATCACTAACCAAAGAAGAATTCATTAAAACTGTAATTAAATGGAATCAAGGAAGTCAACATGACAAGATTGAAGGTGTTGAATGGGATGGTGAATCATCTGATTTAAGGTGGAGCCAAGATAAAATCTCGCTTGAGTTCCAAGAGGTTAAAACAGATGAAATAATAGCGTCTCGTTTACAAAAGGAAGACGAGCATGGTCTTTGGACTACGGATTTTATACTTAATACCGAGAAGAAATGCTTATCAGTTTCTGTAGGATTGGTGACAACAGAATTTACAACAGATTTCGAACCGACATATTACCCACCATATTTTGTTAAGCTCATTGTTTATAGTGGTTACTCAGGAGAAGATTTAGGGCTACAAGTATCTCAGAAAGCACATAAAGTTTCTGAGTGTGAAGAATTGCTTCAAAAGGTATGTGTAAACACGGCCAGAACCTCTCTTCCTATCGTGTATATAACAAGTCTGAAAGGTGCAGATTCTGAAATTAATGTAGATGATTTAGCTTTTAGGTTACAAGGCGTTGCTCATGTAATATACGAAGCTGGAAGTTGTGAAAAGAATATTTTAAATTTGCCAGATGAGGGTAATCATGATAATCGAGCAATTATTTTTTATCCGAGCACACAGAAAAAAGCAGATGTCATATGCTTCGAAGAAAAGAGCAAAGACTTTGTTGAAAGCAGAATAATAAATAGCGTTTATAGTTATATGATTCAGCGTATCCGAATGAACATGGATACTTGGGAAGGTGTGCTGGGTGAACAATTGCACCTGAAGAATCTCGATCTTTTAAAAAGTAAAGAATCAGTAGAGGAAGAAAATGATTATCTTTACGAGGAATTTGGTGATCAGTTAAAGAAAATGGAAGACACCAATGCAAAATTAAATAATGAAATTCAAAGATTGACGGCAGAGGTTCAGGGATTAAGAATGAAATTTTCCGGTAATTCTCAAACACCAATTATCATGGCTGGAGCAGAGCAAGATTTATACGAAGGAGAAATAAGGGAAATTGTTCTTGAAATACTTGAAGAGTATAGAAAGAGCTGCCATGAAGGAAGTAGAAGACAACATATTATTGACGATATTCTCCAATGCAATGAATATAAACATTTGCCCGAAAAGAAACGAGAGGTCCTAAAAAAAGCTCTTAAAGGATATCGAAGCTTGAATGGATCATTGAAGAATGAACTGGAATCACTAGGACTTGAAATCACAAGCGATGGCAAACACTATAAATGGTCATATTTTGGTGATAATAGATATGTTGTGACAGCAGCGAAAACATCTAGTGATGCGAGATCAGGAATGAATTTAGCTGCAATAATGGAAAAACTAATGCTTTAACGAAAGAATGACAATATATGTCGCATAATAACAATATAATAGCAAGGGATTGCTATATGCATTATTACAATGGAGGAAAAAAGAAATGGCATTTAATCCTAATAACTACAAGGCACCTGAAGTTAAGAAGTTACCTGTGATTTTGCTCTTAGATGTAAGCGGTAGTATGCAGGGGGCTAAAATTGATAGTTTATATAACGCTACATGTGATATGATTGATACTTTTGTTGGAGCGCAGCTTAAGGAACAGAGTATTGATGTCGCTATTATCACTTTTGGAAATGAAATTAAGCTTCATACTCCATACACGCCTGTCAAGGAACTTCAGGACAAAGGTCTTGAACAGTTTAAAGCAGAGGGTATGACACCAATGGGCACTGCTATTCAGATGGCTAAAGATATGATTGATGATAAGAGTGTTACGCCTTCCAGAATTTATCGTCCGGCAGTTGTATTGGTTTCTGATGGAGAACCAAACGATGAATGGAGAGGACCAATGGCAATGTTTATTAACGATGGAAGATCTGCAAAGTGTCAGCGTTTTGCTGTTGCTATTGGCGATCAGGCAGATCGTACAGTATTGGAAACATTTACTGAAAATCCTGATAATGTATTTTTTGCTGCAAATGCATCTGATTTGGCAGATTGTTTTAAGACCGTGAGTATGTCGGTTACCTCAACAGCAACCAAACCAGATGCTCCGAAAACTGTTACTGATGATAAGGCTCCTGCACCAACACCAGTTAAGCAGGATGATGATGACGGAGACGATTGGTAAAATGGAGGCATAAAATATATGGCCAAAGACATTAATGTTTTAATTGACACATCCGGAAGTATGGCTGAAGATTGCAAGAATGCTGCTGTTAAATACCTGTTAAACACGATAGCGTCATATACTGCTGTAAATGTTAAAAACTATTATTTAGTTGGCGGGAAGTGTGAAAAAGCAGACGCTATAGATGGATTGAAAATTGCTTATGCAGGTCAAATATCTGTAAATGCCGTAAATGAGTACTTTCGGGAAGTTGTAGAAGGAAAAACTCTTTTGATTAGTGATGGTTGCTTTGATGTTGATACAGAAAGAGCTATATCTAAACACAGAGATAAGGTTGTATGTGTGGCAATAGGTGAAGATGCAATGCAAAGCAATCTACAGCATTGCTCAAAAAATAACAGGGCATATTTGGCAGAGGATATTATTGCTGCGATGTCAGCATGCTGATGAGGTGTAAATATTGATAACAGATGGAGTGTCTTGCAGAGGTAGCTATCACGAGATTAATCAAGACTGTTTTGTATGCAAACCTGTAAAAAATGGGTATATTTTGGTGATTTCTGATGGAATGGGTAGTAAGAAATTTTCACAGTTTGGCTCAAGAGCTATTTGCGAGATTTTATTACATGAGTTTGAAATTATAAGCGTGCCTTTAGAAGAACTAGATTGGCTTGTGTATCTTAAGAATTGCCATGAAAAATGGTTGGAAAGTCTTAAGGAATATGATATCACACAATGCTATAGTACAATGCTGGTTCTTCTGGTACAGGATAAACATTTGAAAGCTGCTCGATTAGGAGATGGCTTTCTTTCAATTTTAGTTGATGATGCAGACTACATATTAATGGACCAGAAAGAGGATTATTTTGCTAATGAAACTGATTGTTTGATGGCTGAGTTTGATGAGGCATGCCTTGAAGTATTGGAATTAAATTTTGAAAGATTATTGGGGGCAGTGGCATGTTCTGACGGAATAGAAATTGGTGTAATGAAGGAAGAAGAAATTCGCTTATTTACAAAAGATTTCATAGGCGAGTATTCTAAAATTTCTGCAAATGACGGTAAAAAGGATATAGAGGGATGGGTTTCGTCATGGCCAGGGATGGATGATAAAACTATCGCCTACATGATTGAGGAGGTTGATGCTTAGTGAATCAACAGTATGAAGATATATATGGTAATGTCTTTAGTCTTGATAAAGAGTTAAGTAGTGGAGGCCAAGGAATTGTATATAAGACCAAAGAGCCGAATGTACTTTTGAAAATAGAGTGGAATCCGCAAACAAAAAGGATAAATCTTGATGTTGTTGCAAATGAAAAGTTTGATGCAATTCGTCTGTTACCAATTCCTAGCAATACAAATATTACGCTTCCTCAATCCGTGTTAAAGGATTGTGTTGGATATTCGATGCGAATGTTGGATGATATGATTTCATTCGAGGAAGCATTTAGATATGGTGATATAGAGTATAGAAATGCTTGGCTAGAAAGCTTTGGAGACAGCAATCCTGAATTTGTAAAAGGTTTTGGAAATTATATAAGCACTGGTGGAAAAAGAAGAAGAATAGCAGCATTTTTAAAAGTTGCAGGAATTTTGTCTACTATACATGCAAGAGGTTTAGTATATTGCGATTTGTCTGATAAGAATATGTACATATCGAGCGCACAGGATAGAGATGTTGTCTGGATGATAGATGTGGATAACATTAACTTTATAACTGTTACAAGCAAAAGAGATGGTATATTTTCGCCAGGATATGTAGCTCCGGAAATATTAAAAGGGAAAGGGAATACTTTCTATTCTGATATTTTTTCTTTTGCAATAGCATTGTTCTGGAATTTGACAGGGCAGCATCCGTATGTGGGGCCGCAATTAGAGGACAAGCTGGAGGAGGAAGATTTTCTTTCAGAGACAGAAGAAACATTTGCATGTGGATGTGATGTTGAATGGATAAGAGATGATGAAGATGATTCAAACTATTCGGAAACACCTATACCTTATGATCTTTTAGTTGGCGAAAAGTTGAATAATTGTTTCAAAAGAACCTTTTCTAGAGCTGGACGTCATAAGAGATTGACTAGACCTACAATGATTGAATGGGGAGAAGCTCTAGCTTATGAATTAGATAATTCAATTAAATGCCATAAGTGCGAAATGGAATATAATCCTACGATAAGTGATACATGTCCGTGGTGTGATGAAAAAAACACTTATGTCTCTCTTTCTTGTAAGGGAGTTAACGGAGAAAATCCTGTGGTCACACATATGCAAGAAATTGGAACTGTAATTAAAGTGCCACTAAGACTTATTAATGGATTTAGTGTTTCAGAATTAGATGATGTCCTTTTTGAAATTGAATCGTCAAAGAAGGAAGTGGTTATTCGTAGCTTTAATAACCATTTTGACTTTGAATGCAGTTATGATGGCATATTTCAGAGAATATTTGGTAAATGCGTGATTGACAGAGATACTCAGATAAAAGTTACGGATAAATCAACTGGTGAGAAATATCTTGTTGATTATGTATTGAAAGGTTGATTATATGAAAATATCAGAAATCAAAATAGATGGACAAAGCGAATTAAAAGATGTTTCATGCCATGTTCTTGGGGCCAGGGATATAGTGTCTAAAAGTGGGCATGTTGCTTATTTGGGTGAAAATTCATTTGAGCTTGTCACAAAGGATAATGCCATACCTTTTTCAATTGATGATTTAAGTGATTGCAAAATGGTAACAGATTTTATTAATAGGCATTATTATTGCTTGGCAGAAATCACTTCTACATCGAGTAATAAGGAATCTGGGGTTATTTTTCTGCATTTTGTATTTTTTTGCAATTGCAAGAGGATGGGAAGGATGCCTTTGATATTGAGTGAAAATGCTTTGCAATATCTTTTTAAGTTTTGGAAAGTTGATAACAAAGTAGATAAGGTATATGCGCATCTGCAAGAGCAGTTTGAGTTGACAAATGGTTTAGAGTCTTGTTTTGCTTTTGAGAGTAGCGAGAAAAATATAAAAGCCTTTTCAAATGTCGAACAAACGGAAAATGATGCTGACGAAGAAGATGATGAGGACACATCTGGCGAGAAAAGTAGGGTGTTGGTTCTTCATGGAAAATCCATTAAGTTGTATGTAACTCTTCGCGGAAAGGCTTTTGAAGAGAAACTGTATGTGGAGCGTGTTATAAAAAATAGTAATAGAAAACCAGCGAATCTAATGCTTGGAATAGGTTCTCTGGAATTTACTGATACGGGTGCTGTTTTATCCTTAAATGCCAAGAAGTTTTATGATGAAAATAAAGGATATCTTGATCTTTGGAATGAATATTCAGAAAAAGAAGGTAATTTCATATTAGCTAACGCTAGAGCTGTAGGACTAATCACACTTAGCAAAAAGAGTTTATCTTTTGAAACCGCAGGTGGAGTATATGTGGGTGTCAGCGATTATGAGAGGTTGTGCAAATTAATTAGCGATAATTCCTATTTGGTGTTTGCTGATGAGAAGCCAGTATATTTAGAAGACCCTGATATGACCTGGAAGGAATATGATGATTACCAGGAAGAAAGGCGCAGATTAAGAATAAAGCCTGAACATGGAACAGTAGTCAAGTTATTAAGAAAAAAGAATGGAGGATTTGTATTAGATCTTTCTCAACTTTCACTTCCTGATTCTAGGTATGTATATTTGTCTATATATGGAGATGAGAAACAGATTCAGAGAAGGAAAGATGCCAGACGTAGAATTGCCAGCGGTGAGTCGGCTAATAGATCTTTAGGATTAATTCTTGAGGGCGAGTTGCCTGATGTTTTTGAGGATACTAAAAATAGAGTGAAAGTAGATCCACTTTCATCTTTTGTGGCTGAAAAAATATTCAAAAACCCCCCAACTGAAACCCAGAAAAATGCAATTGATATAGCATTAAACACACCAGATATTGCTATTATTCAAGGACCTCCTGGAACCGGAAAAACAACTGTAATTACCGCTATAATTGAAAGACTCAATGAGATAAGCAATAAAAAGACAGTGAACAATGGTCAAGTTTTGATAACTAGTTTCCAACATGATGCGGTCCGCAATGTAATTGAAAGGTTGAGTGTCAATTCTTTACCTACTGTGAAGTTTGGAAAACAGGAGAAGGATGGGGAAGAAGACCGAACAAAAGAAGTTATCATAGAAAAATGGTGTACCAATTACGCTGAAGCCTTAAAAAATTCCAATCCAGATTTAATTCAGTCAAAAGACATGAGAGATTTGGCTAAAGCGTATAACTTTTATCAAGCATACCCAAGCGATTCTAAAGCGGTAGAGTTCCTTGAGTGTGCAAAACGTCTTAACAATGAACAAGCATTGAATGAAATAATAGAAAGGCTTCTTGAAGAGTATTCTCAAAATGTTTCTAATGATAAAAATGATTTCATTGATTTTGTGAGAAGACTTAGAGTAACAAAGGAAGGATTTTCAGATGATGGAGCTGACAATGCGTATGATTTGTTGCAAGAATTAGAGTCTTTAGGTTTGGACAGAAAAAAGAGAGATATTGAGTGGCTTCTTTCTGTTTTAGAAGAAGCATCAGATTGCTTTGATAATGAACCCAATGACGAACTGCTTAATGAACTTGTCAAAGTTAAGAAATTCTTGTTAGGCAAGTGTATGCCTAGAATCACATACTCTGAGAAAAAAGCTAACCATGAAATTACTGATATCTATTTGGCTTTGCAGGAACATTTGAAAAAACGAGAAAATAAAGAAATTGAGATATTGTCAGAACTTCTAAAAGAAGTTGAAGGTAACAGTGATGAGGTAGAGCGTACATTAAATAATTATCTATACGTGTATTCTGCTACGACCCAGCAGAGTGAAGGAAGTGAAATAAAAGACGCTAAAGGAGTTGAATTGTGGGAACATCCTGAATACGAAACTGTAATTGTTGATGAGGCAGCCAGAGTAAGTCCTATAGACCTAATGATTCCTTTAGCACAGGGCAAACGAAGAATTATTTTGGTGGGGGATCATCGACAACTACCACATATCTATAATGAAGAGGTTCTTGAAAGTATTGATGTTTCCAAATTAGAGAATTTGGAAATGGATAACATTAAGAAAAGTATGTTTGAGTACCTTCTAGGTAAAGCAAAGAAGTTAGAAGAACAAGACCATATTCCAAGAACGATAGTTTTAGATGCTCAGTATAGAATGCATCCTATGCTTGGTAACTTTATTAATGAAACATTTTATGCACCACATAACGAAAGTTTTACGTCACCCTTAGAGGAGTCTTTTTATAGGCAAGGCCTATATAAAAAGCCTGTGATGTGGGTAAATATGCCTAATGATAAAGGCCCTGAAAGAAAAGAGGGGACCAGTAGAGCTAGAGATTGTGAAGCAAGATGCATTGTTGAACTTATAAAAAAACATATAAAGTCCTCCGAGGGAAAAGCTTTATCATATGGAGTTATATCATTCTACAGTGAACAAGTTAGACTCATAAAACGTCTTCTAAAGGCTGATGATGAACTGAAAGAATATCAAGATAAAGTAAAAGAAATTAGAGTGGGAAGTGTTGACGCATTTCAAGGTATGGAGTTTGATGTCATTTATTTGTCTGTCGTAAGAACAAATAAAAAAGATCCGATGTATACCGATTTAGAAACAAGAAAACAGGAACCGGTAGATTTTTCTATATTAAGTCAAGACGAGATTGAATTAGAAAAAGATAAGAAAGCTTTAAAAATATACAGAGACTACAAAGAACAGGTTGGACTACAAAACTATGGTTTTTTGATTTCAGAGAATAGATTATGTGTATCTTTGAGTAGACAGAAAAAATTATTAATTGTAGTTGGAGACCGTAATATCTTTTGCGAAGGCAAATGGGACAAGCTTGCAGAAGTATGTGTTCCGGGGATGTGGAAATTGCTAAGACTCTGTGAAAGAGAGGGGGTTGTTGTAGATGGCACTTGAAAATGCCTTTAGTTTATTTGAGGATTCAAGATATGAAGAATTGTTTCCTAATGTTCGACTCCTTGGCAATCCGGTGGATTATTTCATTCAATGTAATACTTATGAAGTATTGGTTCCTTCACAGGCTGCAACGGAACAACGTTTGGATATGTTTGAAGATGCAGTATTAAAGCTATTAGAATATAAACCTTATACCAAGGAGGAGTTGGCAGATACACTTTGCTTACCTAAGGATATTATTAGCTTTATTAAGATTAGGTTGAAAGAACTTGGACTACTAGAAAAAGATGAATTTACTGTAAGTGAATTGGGAAAGAACTATTTAAGTGGATTAACTAGTAGCAATAAAAGTGTTGTTTATAGGCAGGCAAAGCTTTTTGTCATTAAAGATACAGGAGAGATTTTGCCTTATGTACATTACGGAGAATTAGAATTTGCAAATATAAAAAAGACTTCCAAAAATTTCACCACTATAGAATATGGATCTGCTGGAAGACCTTCAACTATTACTGGGGAAAACATTTGGGCTAAATCTCTACAAGGTGCATTGGGCGGAAAAATGCTGAAGTCCAATGATATTAAGGAAACTTTGTATTTATACAATAAGATATCCTCAAATTCAACTAGATTTGCCCCGATTGAGATTTTTAGTAATTATGCTATTGAAAACACTTCGTCAGAGGATTGCTTGCTGCATGTTAAAGCTGCTATCCAAGAGGGAAGTGCAGATGAGTTGATTGTATCGGATGGATTTGTTGCCAATAATGATTTTTTAGCGAGATATCTTAAGAAAGAACATCCAGAAATTATTAGTGAAGTTAAGACTCAGGCTGTTCGGGTTAATTCTCAAGAACCAGATGAGGAATCCAATTTTGATTTTGCAAAAGCTAATGAAGGACGTTATAGAAGTCTATATCAGCCTATGTATAGTATAAATTCTGCATATGAAAAGATTATGGCAGAAGAGTCTGGTTCATCCCAGGATGAATATGTTGAAGAGCAGTATGATCAAAAGCAGTTTCTGCTTAACTGTTATGCGGTAATAGAACATACTCTTTATAATTACTTGTTGGGTAGCCCACTGGGGCAAAATCGTCTGAAGTTACTTTATCGACAGGATACGTATTTGAATCAGGAATTGATTTTAACGCTGTCTGAGCAATTAGGGCTGGAATATATTAGACAATATGATTATTTATTTGGAATCGTAAGTAGAAGTAATATCACTAAAATGTATAATTCTAAAACTCCCAATATGTATATTGTTTTGCCGCTGGTTTTGATAGAAGCTTTTGACAATAAAAGCAGCTTATTTAGAGTGATGATTGAAAAGTATCCTGGGGTTATACATACAATTAATAAGTTGCACAATAAATGTAAAGACTTGAGACATAAGACATATGCTGATGATATCAATGTAGATTACGTAGACCAGATATACTACTTTACAACATTGCTTATAGAATGCCTTTTGCCAGATTTTATTTACAGTGGAAAGGGAGATGTTAATACCATTCCTTCAGATGTAAAGCAAAATCAGAGGCTGCTAGTTGATGTTAATTTAGCAGAAGTGTTTGGCCCTATGTACTATTATAATGTGATGGATGAATCTCTAAAAAACGAGTGGAAATTGGTAGCACCAGGGAAAACAGACTATCCGGCACCATATGAGTATGTGAATACATTGTACAGAATTTTACAAGAAACAATTTATGAGCAAGTATTCTATATGAAGAAGAAGCAACTTCCTAAGGAACAGATAGTAGAATTGGCTAGAAATCGTTGGGGGAAAGAACTTGAACGTGGATTAACAGGTGTTCATAAAGACTATGTTAAGGACACTTTGGGAAGCAAGAGTACTACACTGGGTGCTCAAGCATTGGTGTATCTTTGCTTTTGTCCGGATGAAAAACTATTGAAACTTAGAGAATATAAATTTGATGAAGTTGTATCTCTTGTGACTAAATATCGTGAACACGGGAATAATGTAGCTTTGCAACTTGATACAAGAGATTTAGAAGAACTTAGAGATAAAGTGATTAATGTAACCAAGGTGATAGGGGGCATATAAAATGGACGAAAAAAAGATTATTGAAGAATCAACGGAATCTAAAGAAATAACAGATACCCCGGTGGATTTGAATGCATCTACAGAGACAAGTGCTATGACTGACGAAAATGGCTTAAATGATGGTGGGGTTACAGAAGAAAAGAGCTATAAAGCAAGAGTTGAGGAACTTCTTAAGTGGCAGATGAAATTGGCTGACGAGCAAGCAAAGTTAGAGGCTTATAGAACATCAACATTTCAGCAAATGGGTGAGCTTGAACAACAGAAGAGAATTGCTAGTTCTGAACAGCAGGCAGCTTTACAAGAAGAGCGCCAGAAGTTTGAGGCCGATTTAGCTTCGATAAGAGCAAAGAAAGACGCTGAAACAATTGCTATGATTGCAGGTGAATGGAGTAAGTTTGAAAAGGAAAAAGAGGCTCAAATTATAGCATTAAAGAAAGAACTTGAGGGAATGCGTACCCAAACTCAAAAGGAGATGGATGCTCTTCGCTCTCAAGTTAGTAAGGAGTTGGATGAAGCCCGTTCATTGGCTGCAAAAGAAATACAGGTGATGAAATCTGAAGCGCAGAAAGAGATAGATAAGGCTCAGGCTGATAGCAAAAAAGAGATTATCGCAGCAAAACAAGAATCAATAAAAGCTGCTGAAATTGAAATTGAGCAGAGAACTCGCGAACTCACCGAGGCAGAAAAGAGAACAGAGCGTGAAGCTGGTCGACTTGCTGAATTGGATAAGAAGCTTCAGCAGCTTGAAATCGAATTAGAAGCGCGAGAGGCTCAGGTAAATGATGATAAAAGCGATAATATTCGAGAAAGAAGACGATTGGATCGAGAAAAGCAAAGAATTAACGGGGCAAGCGATAATTTGGAACAAGAGATTCAAGAACGTTTCTCTGATAGAATTGATTCGTATGAGCGAAAACTTGACAGTAAAGATGATGAGCTAGAGAGATTGAGATCGGAACTAGCTTCTTTGATGGCAACTAGTGAGTCAATACAAAGCTTAAGAGCCGCTTACGGAATGGACCCTGAGAAAATAAAAGCGAGAATTGCTGACCTGGAAGCTAGAAATAAAGCTCTTTTAGATGAAGCTGCTAATAGTACGACAAGGATTGAGTATGACCGTGTTAGTAGTGAGAAGAGAGCACTGGAAACAAAGTTTGCACAGGCCCAGGAGGAAATAAGACGTATTTCAGTAACTGATGGTGAAGTGCAGACTTTAAGGTCAGAAATACGAAGACTTGAGTCAACAAATGAAAATCTTAAAGTTGAGGCGGAAGAAGCTAGAAATATTCAGAAGTCACTGCAGAATGAGCTATTAAGATTATCTACTCCGGCAGAAAGAGAACTTGATAGAGAAGCAAGAATTGCATCTATAAAACGAGAGATTATGTCCCCTGAAGAACTTGAGTGGGAAACACATCCTGTTGATATGAATGAAATTGATTGGCTCGAGGATATAAAAAAGCAATGTGATAACTACGGCATTAAGTTCCAGAGAAGGATTTTATATGCTTTCCATACAGCATTAAAGATTAATGACTGGTCGATTATTACTGTGCTTGCTGGTGTTAGTGGTACTGGTAAATCTGAACTCCCAAAATTGTATTCTTTTTTTGGTGGATTGAATTTTATTTCGGTTGCAGTGCAGCCAAACTGGGATAGTCAGGAATCTATGCTTGGATTTTTCAACTCAATTGATAATCAATTCCAGCCAGAGGATTTGCTGAGCTTTCTAGTACAGTGCTCTGATAAAGACAGTGGTTTTAAGCTGTATCCAAGTGTTGTCCTTTTGGATGAAATGAACCTTGCATATGTTGAACATTATTTCGCTGAATTTTTGAGTAAGCTTGAAGAGCGAAGAGGAAAGACAAAGAAAGACCTGCCGGAGGTTAAGGTTAACCTTGGCGCAGGTGTCGCACCTTACGAGTTACCTCTTGTAAGAAACGTATTATGGACTGGTACTATGAATCAGGATGAAACTACGAAGTCTCTTTCCGATAAAGTAATTGATAGAAGTATGGTAATAAATTTCCCTAGACCTAAGCATCTTGCTGAAAGAACTAAGATGGAGAAGCTCAAGAAAACAGAGAAGAAATTATTATATGATACATGGAGATCTTGGATTACTGTTGATTTGGAAAGTGATTTTACAAGTGAACAAAGAGAGATCTTTAAGGAATATAAAAGAATTATCGAAAAGATCAATGATTGTTTAGAGGAAGTAGGAAGAGCTCTTGGTCATAGAGTATGGCAGTCAATAGAATACTATATTGCTAATTACCCTACAGTAATAAATGCCTTGAAAAATTCTCAAGGAGAAGTAACCGAGGAGTTAAAAGCTGAAATGAGGACAGCCTTTGAGGATCAGCTTGTTCAAAAAGTAATGCCAAAACTTAGAGGTATTGAAACTCGTGGCAAAGGTCGTCAAAGCTTACAGAACATAGAAGATCTTTTGGCCGAGGAAGGCTTCGAGAATCTTAAAGATGACTTTGAAATTGCATGTGAACAGGGTTATGGTCAGTTCGTATGGAGCAGTGCAAAATATCTCGGTGACGATGAGGACATTTTATCTTCAGATGATAACGCTGAGAAAGACACTGAAAATAACTCTGAAGAGTAGTTTGTAATAATATGTATCAAAGGGGGATCCTATAGTGAAGGAAATAGATAGCTACGAAAAATATTGTAAGTCCTTTACTGATGATACAAACAGTGGAGCCAAGGCAGAGGCTTTGCTTATGCTTTATATTCAAAATTGGATAATAAAGTTGCAAAGTAATACTGAAAAGGAATTCACAGATTATAGTCTTAGTCAATTTATTGAGGATAACTTATATAAGCAGAGAAGAGAAGAGTCACGAGAAGATGCGCTATCAAATATAGTCGATAGTGCAATAGATGCTTTTAGGATAATTTCAAAAAATATGAGGGAAAGAATAATACGTGAGAATGTTATGATGCCCTCATATAAAGTAAAGGAAATTAATAGTCAAGGATTAAATTGGTTAAGTAGACAATCTGGAAGAAATATAAAACAGAAGGTTTCATCAGCTGGAAATAATGTGTTAGCTGTTCAACGTAGAATGAGCTATGATACGGGTGAAAATCGACTTTTTGTAGAGTTTGTTAGGGAATTATTGGAAATTCTGACAGTAAAGTTGAAATATATTCCGGAGGCTAACAGACCAGTAGGAGAGAAGGATATATGTAATGAATTGGCTTCATTTTTGTATAGAACCGACTTAAAAGAGATTCGTAGATGGGAAAATTTGCCACCAAATAACACTCTTTTGTCGGATCAGAATTACAAAAAGATATGGACTGCCTGGAATTCTTTAAAATCACTAGATGAGTTGATTCTTGCAGATAGTCAAAATGCTGATGCGCGCCTTGCGACAATCTTTTATTTTGAGTTTTTGACTCAAATACAGGGGCGTGTAAAAATTGTGCAAATGCCTTTGGAAATTGATTACGATAATTATCTAATTCACTATGGAAGTGAAAAGGTAAAATTTTTAGATTCCAAGGGTAAGGCATATAGTATAGCTATATCTGGACAAACCATAACGATGACTGTCGATACTAAAGAAGTTTTGGCTGAAATAAAAGATGGTAGAATTGCGATTTTTGTAGCTGGTGAGGACAAAGGAAATAGTTTTTCAGTAAATGTAGGTAATATATATAAATACACATTATTGTATGCGTCGAAAATTGGATTGCCAAAAGAAGGTGCTTCGCTAGAACAAACTGTGACCAATGAGAAATGTGATAATGTTGTAATTGATCTGTTTGCTTTACATCCTAATTATTTAGTGGATGGAGAAGAACTAAGATATTTAGAGGAACGAGTATTACAGCAAACATACTATACTGAGGATATCTACGGGGATAAGAGAAAATTTTACTTGCCATGCGATACCACAAGGGCTATTAGTATGATGCATGGTGTGACACAAACATATACTATTCCTTATGCGGTGGACAGTGAATCATTTGATCAATTGCAACGATTGATGCATATGATGGAGGGCTATATCTCTGCAAAACAGTTTTCATATGTTTTTCCGGATGTATATAATGAATTTCAGCTTAGTAAAATATATAAGGCTGCTAGAATGGCATATAGAAATGTTAGTAGTATGCCAATGAGCATAGGTGTAGCTTTTGACTACATGGTAACCGATGATTTTGCTGAATATTTCGAACCCGATGATTTCTTGTTAATAGTGAATTTGTTAGATGATGAACTTACTATGACTTTGATTAAGGGTGAATATGATGAGAAATTATCATATGATATTCCTGAATATAAAGGTGTCGTATGGGAAAGACATCCAACCGCAACCATTTCCGTTAAAAGTAAGATCAGTGACAAAATAATCGATTGCCTTGAAAAGGCTGGTTGTGATAAAGCACGAAAATTATATCAGCTTTTTGGACTTGAAGGTTTAATCTCAGAAACTAGAATGTTATCTGTATTGATTGATGATTCCTCATGGTTCACTGTTAGTGAAGAATTATCGGAAATACTTCAAAACATGATCTTTAATATAGATGATGAGATTAGTTTGTTTTTAAGTAAGCAGCAAGGAATTATTGGAGATGCGCAGATACATATTCTTTCTTTAGTTGATAATTTAACTGGAAAGGATAATTTTATCCAGTATATTGATAAGTGTAGTGCTTTGTATGGCGTGAGTATTTACGAAAGTCTAAAGTTGGATACGGATGTATCGTTATGGCACGATCACTTGCCAAATCTTTCGATTAAACTTTTGTATGATAAATTCGACTTAATCAAGGATGCTACTGTTCTACCTATATTTGAACCACAAAAAATTGAAATATCCAATACATTCGTTTTGCCTAAGGGAGAAGCAGAATACCACTTCAGACTTGTACAGGAAGATAGTGCAAGAAAGATGCAATATGAAGCGGTTGTTAAGAATTCAAAGTTTCCTCTAGAACAGGATGCAGAATGCGTGTTGGATATGGTATATCATTATGGTGCAGAGGAACCATTTACACTTATATTTAGGCCGATCGATCCTATAATGGCTAAGTTTGCGGAGGCAAAAGTAGAATGGAAGAATTTTGAGGAATATGAGTGGATGAATAATCCAGTTCCGGCGTTTCCACGTAAATTGTCATGGGAAGAACTTAGAACATACATTGGAAGAAACAACGAAAATATTGACGTGATAAATATATTAACTGAAAAATTCGAACTGATTGGCAAAGGATATGAAACTCATGATTTGACCAATGAGAAGGTAGAAAGTAATTGGAAAGGGCAGAAGTGCGGTGAGTTTTATCATGTAACCAATGAAGGGGAGAAGGTTTTAGTTAGATGGAGTGAATGGGATTGGGAAAAAGGATCTCAAAAACCTCGTTATTGGGATGGAATTTCTTTTCTGTTAGAGGATTCTACAGATCAACAAGTTACACGATACAAAATAGATGATGTTTGGGCAGCAAGAACACGCGACAGTGTATGGTTTACAAATAATCAAGGATCGGTAATGGCAGTTTTGGAGTTTGAGTATGAGGGTGAAGAAACAACAATTGCCGTATTAGCAGATAAGTTTGATAATCCAGATGAATTTGATGAGAATCTTGATTCTATATCTTTTGAGGTCATCAGAAATAAGAAAACGGGAAAATTGTCTGCGATAAACATTCATAATGAGGACTATGGTCCGTATAGGCCTAAAAAGTATAAGGTGGCTAAGAGAATTCATATAGCAGGCACTCCACCAAAGCATTTTGTGAATTCCTTCTATAATCGTTGGATGCGAGTGTTATTTGCTAATAATAGATCACTTGCGGAGGACGGTTGCCCAGATGAGTTTAGAAGGGCGTTCTTGAGTAATCAAGAAGCGTGGTTGTCTTTATTCCATGAATATGATGATCCAAAGGATAAGAACAAGGCCTTTATTGATTATTCATTAGCAGCAACAAATGTAGGAAAAGAGTATTTCCCTATTGCAGCTGAATATCTAAGAATGTACTTTAATGGTGAAATACGCTTGGAGTATGAAATTGGATGTGCTCTTGGAAATATGACGACAGATATGCAGAAGTCCTTTCTTAAGGTAATGGTAGAAAGAATTACTGATAAAAAAATCGTCATAGGTATACTTGCTAAGGCGCTATGGCATGACGAACAGTTTGTATTCAACTTTTACGAATATGACTCTGAACTATTGTTGGATTTCTTTGATTATGCAGTAGAGTTTATAGGTACATGCCTAGAGGATGTGGAATATGATAGGTTAAATAAGGATGACTTGAGTGATATTAGATATTGCTTAGAATATATTCTTGGAATTCTACGGTTGAGAGCCTTAGAGAATGAAACACTTAACAAAAAATATTTGTCGTTAAATAATACGAATTTATTAAAGTTGTATAGATACTTAGAAATTATGATTAGTAATCATACAAAATTATATTCGTTCTTAAAATTGGAAATAACCAACAAAGGTGGGTATGATTTTATTCCAGACTTTATGTATGCGTTACTGGTATATATTTCAGGGTATAACACTGATAGTGAAATTAAGATTTCAGGAATCAACACAGATTTTAATGACGATGAAGATTAAATAAAAAGAACGCTCCTAGCCAATGTGTTATGGGGCGTTCTTTATTGCAGTTTCACAAGCTTTGATAGCTGCGTCGATAGATTTTGTTGCTACTAAATAACCACTTGAATGGCAGAAGGTTAAATCGGGAATACCGGTAATACTTGATAATGATTCTGTTTGTCCTCGCCAGGTTTCCGGAAAGTAGATTTTGCATTCATTTGACTCAATGCTTATAGGGACAGCCTGAGCATTAAAACCGCCTCTGGTTGAAGGGTAAATGACAAAGTATACTGGTTCGGGAATCAAAATTGACTTCCATGGAACACCAATGGAAAGAGTTACAATTCCGTTATGCTGTTTTGATAGGGCGTCTTTGACGATTTTGGCTGCATGGTCAGTGCTTTTCATACTTTCAATTTCGTTCTGAAGGATGAATTTAGCCATGTCTACAGCCTTAAAAAAGCACTTATCTGGATCATCAGAACTGTCCCACTTGGGATTAGCCTGTGTTATAGCACGACAGAGCATATTATTTCCACCGTAGTTATCTTGTGTGTCGAGCGGCTGAATGAAAGATTCATCAAAGGTGCGAGCTGCATTTTCTCCGACTAAAGATGGACCAAACTTTTTCCATAATAAGCCAAAAGATGCATACGGAACTCCGTTTTCACGATATTTCAAATTTGTAGAATGATGGTCATATTCGCCATCTGATAAATCAAATACGAGACCCTTATAATGAGGTGGAACAGCGGGCATTCTTTTTATTGAAATCTCTGGATTCAAAATTTTCAACAATGCTGCTGAAAAAACATCATCTGTATGAAACCGCCCATTATGGGTAAGAGCTTCACTTGGAAGGCTTTCCATGATATGCCTCCTTTCTAGTATCATGTACTAATTATCGGTTTAATTCTATATTCTGTCAATTTGATTAGATGGATTTAGAATGGCCAATGGGGTGGTCTTTTCTTTCCAGGTGTAGGAATATGTTTTGGTAACATTAAGCAATAAGGGCATGTAAATAAACCCATTCCGCTATTTGCATCGTAAATCTGCTTACATTTTGGACACCTCTTAAACTGTGCTACGATTCCACTCATGTGAACACCTCCTTAAAACTTAATAATGTCGATATTACCTCTGTGCACCTGCTTATGACAGTTATGACAAAGGGTAACAATGTTGTCGATATGGGCATTACCTCCATACTGAAAATTGATGATGTGATGCCCCTCGGGAGAGACAGTACTTCCGCAGGCCTGGCAAATATTCATGTCGCGGATCTTGCCAAGCCGCTGAATCTGTGTGTGTGAACTATCACGCTTTGCCATGGCTATACCTCCTAGAAATTTACGATGTGAACGCCAGACTCGGTGTCATAACTTTCAATGACAGGAGTTTCTGTTTCGGGGGTATATCCAATAGTAGTAGGATTGTTAATATCCAAATGGATTCCGTCAGGTTCAACCGTAACCTTGAAAAGGTCAACTGAACCATCATCACGTTCAATTGCGATAAAATCAGAATTGATATTTATAACACGGTCACCTAAGTTTAATAATTCGTAATTCATATTTCCTCACTTCCTACGCATGTCTTGCGATGCGCTTATTTGCTGTTGAATTTGACTGAATAAGAACACCCACATTTTCACGAGTTCCTGTTGCGATAGTTCCACGACCATGTGGTGCGTACTTACTCTTTGCGACTACAATCTGCTTCTGTAATTCGGCAGCCTGATTCGGTGTAAGATCTCCGATGACTGCTACAACTACATTATCCTTCTTTCCAGCCATAAAAAGCCTCCTTTACATATTGGGTAATCACTTCTTTGTAATGATTACAACGATAACATCTACAACTGCATGTCCAATTACTGATAATAATGTTCCTGCCATAGGATCACCTCCTGTCTAATGTGTGTGGGTTGGGTGGCGATTAATCCCAATCGCCACCACCATCTTCGTATGCATCATCAAACCCATCTTCTACGCCATCAGCATACAGTGAATCCTTACTGTACCTAACATCGTCAAAGTCACCATCCTCAAATGCATCTTCATAACCATCGTCGTATGAGTTCCAACTGTGCTTCTTCTTGTCTCCAAACATGATTTGTACCCTCCTTGTTGAAGAAAACTTAATTTGTTGTTTTTGTTTGTGAGATAAATATACAAAGCTTTATTCACCAAAGAATCGAATTATAATCCGAGATATTTAATTAAAATCTGAAACGTCTGAAGAACTCAGACGTTTTTTGTTTTGTCAAATTGCACACTTTAAGTGTTCATTATGCAGACGAAAGATAATAGTTCATCTTTTATCATGTTTATTGTAAAGAGTTACGAAGCGGCGCGCAGCCTAGTGACATAAGCACAACTGAATATAGGAGGTGTATATGGCCACTATGGTTAATATCTATGAAAGCTACGGTGACAAGTCAGCGAGGGAGAGGGCCGAGCTGATATATTCCAATTACTCTTCCTTCCAGGGAATCATCGAGGATTGCAAGATGAGACTGATCTACGAAATCAAGGCAGAGAAGGAAAGGAAGCGTAGCAATCACAAAGATGAACTTGGAGTCCGTATTCAGAATTTGGGTAACTATAGTAATCCTACAGCGGATGAAGCGGTTCTTGATGTAATGCTTGAGGGAGCTATCAAAGGACTGAATTCAGCAGAGGATGCTTTATCAGATCCGGCTCTGGTACAGGAATTCAAAAGAAGAGAGTATGTCATTGTGATGATGGCTGATGAATACGCTTCTTTCAGAAGACACCTGCATGCACTTAGTGTGAAGGAACAGGAACTTATCATTCCGCTTCTTAAGCAGGAGAAGGACTACTACACACTGGCAGAGGAAGCTGGTGTATCTGTTCCGGTTGTCAGAAGAAAGGCAAGCCGTATTCATTGTGAGCTGATTTCTTATATGGAAAACTATTTCGTTGAAAAGCTATAGGAGGAGTGACCATGAAAGAGTTAAAAGAGCTTACATTTCCTCCGGAAGCTGAGGAAATGGCTATTAAATATGCTGCTTTTGACATTATGAAGCAGCTTAACAAAGAAGGAAAGATAACTGACGAAGAACTGCGGTATATCGCGAAAAAACGCAATATACCCGTTGAGTAAACAAGATAATAATTATATAATTAAGCTGTGTCTAGATCTCATCTAGTACAGCTTGATTGAGGAATGCGAGGTGCGATATGGCGAGAAAAGTTGCCATCTACGCCCGTGTTTCTACAGAGCATGAGGCGCAGATATCTGCATTGGAAAATCAGGTGCAGTACTATGATGATATTTTGAGCAGGCATGCAGACTGGACGTTAGTAGATAGATATATTGATGAAGGTATTACCGGTACATCTATTCATAAGCGTGAGTCTTTTATGCGAATGCTCAAGGATGCAAAAGAAAAGAAGTTTGATCTAATTGTTACCAGAGAGGTATCTAGGTTTGCAAGAAACACAGTGGATACACTGCAGCAGACCAGAACCCTCAAAACATATGGTGTGGAGGTGTGGTTCACAGAAGATAATATCTGGACAATGAATGATGAGGATGGAGAGCTTAGACTTTCTATCATGGCTACCTTGGCCCAGAATGAAAGCAAGAAGATTTCTCAGAGAGTAAAAGCCGGTCAGATGATTTCGTTTAAGAATGGAGTCCTATATGGCAATGGCAATATTCTTGGGTATGACAGAGTTGGTGATAAGCTTGTTGTAAATAAGGAACAAGCTGACACTGTAAAAAGAATCTTTGAACTTTACCTGGCAGGTAATGGTGTTCGTAAGATTCAGGACATCATGGAGCAGGAAGGGCGTAAGACAGCCACAGGCCTTACCAGATGGCAGTCTGGCAATATCAACAGAGTTCTTAGAAATCCTTTTTATTGCGGCAGAATCGTATACCGTAAGCAATACGTTCCGGATTATCTGGTTCAAAAGAAAATCAATAATCATGGGGCAGTTGATAAGGTATATGTAGAAGGTTCGCATGAGAAGCTGGTTTCGCCGGAAGATTTTGACAGAGCACAGGAGTTAAGAGAAAAACACAAGTCCGTGAAAACAGACAAGAATGGCAAAGCAATTGGGCAGTCGCCTTGCAAGCATCTGTGGGGCAATAAACTTGTTTGTACTTGTGGTCATGCAATGAATCGAAGGATTGCTCATAAGGCTAATGATGGAACACTTAGCTATATCTATCAGTGCTACGGTCAGTTACGAACAGGAACTCCTGCAGGAAGACTGAAAAAAGGTCTTGATATCGAAGGTATTTGTGATAACTCATCATTTATGGAATGGAAATTAGAGGTTCAGGCGGATTTCGTTTTCAAGAAGCTTCTTGGTAATAAAGAAGCAATCTATAAGGAAGCTATGGCTATGGCACAGGATGTTGCTGAAGTAAAGGCTCCTGAGAGAAACGATAAAGAAAGGCTTGAAGCAAACAATCGTCAGATCGAGAAGTTGAATAGACAGCTGGCGAATCTGGTTGATATGTGTGCAGATGGAGATATTTCCAGAGAGGTCTTCCGCAGTAAGAAAAAGAAATTAGAAGATCAGATTTCAAACTTAGAGAAATTAAATGATGAATGCAGACAACGGGTTTTAGAATTGGAAGATAATGGCGCAAAGGACAGACGCATTGATAGCCTTTCTGAGTTTATCAAGATGACTGCCTTTGATGCCAGGGCTAAGATACCTGATACTGTGATTGATAATTTCGTTGATCAGATTGTTTTTGATCACGGAGCATTTATCTGGTATTTGAATCCAGTATTCGGTAATGAGGTATATAAGCAAGACGCTTCCGATTGGAAAAAAAAACAGCATCTGCAATCTTTAAGTGATAAATGTACGTTACAGGCCTGTCCCAGCACAGGCTGCAATCGCTAACAAGTAATCTGAGATTATTTGAATGCGTTGCATAATATGAAAATTTGCCCAGTCCCTTTTGGAGACTGGGCTTTTTATGTATTAATATTCTCTTAAAATACGAAATAAATAATAATGTTTCTTTAAAAGTGATAAGCTGGACGGCGCTAGAGAGAAAAAATGTATCTGGCACTGATTGAAAAGCTGATATGTGGCATTACCGAAACGCGAGATTGTAAACGTACAGTTATTTTTTTAGAAATGAAAATATAACTGTATGATTGATAAAAATACTGTATCAGTGCCACGAAAATATCGGGATTTTTATTCTGTGATGATTCAGGATTCTGTATTTAACGCTATGCAGCCCGAATATGGATTCCCAGTTGTTCCTGGGAAGTACAGAGCCAACAACGCTGAAGGATTTATCTCAGTTCCTTGGAAAGGAAACCATCGACATGTATAACACCGGCGCAAGTAGGGGTAACAATCCTTCCTACTCCATGAACTATCAGAAGAGTGGAAAGGACCTCATGACCGTGGATGAAATCGCAGTAATGGATGGTGACAAGTGCATCCTGCAGCTTCGAGGTGTACGTCCATTTTTGTCGGACAAATATGATGTCACCCAGCATCCACTTTATAAGGAGACTGGCGAGTATGATGAGAGGAATAAGTTGGATATACAACGGTTTTTGCATCAAGGGATTAAGGTGAAAAGTGGAGAAATGTTTGATGTGGTGAGGGTTTAAGTGAATTTAATAGCTTATTATAGAGCTAAATGATGTATAATAAATCTACGGTTGGGGTAGGAATATTGTATTTGTACAATTAAGAATTACAAGGTATGTCAAAGCCTCTGAAATTAAAATTTCAGGGGCTTTCATATATAAAAGAATGTTTTGCGAGGGCTTATTTTGGAAAAACATATTAAATCAATTCATGAAATGTTGTTTGTCTGCGACACTATAACTATTGGTAACGAGAACTGTACTATCGATGCGGCGATGCTCGTAGGAAATGCAGAACATAGCATTGTTGAGCTCCAATGCAAAAAAAGAAAGAATATTAGCTATTATACTGTAGATTATTTATCAAAAAATACTATTGGAATCACACAAAACCAACATTCGGCGTTTAGAAGTCTTGAAAGAATACTGTGGCAAAGACTAAAGAATACTGATTCTTCAAATAAGATAATATATAAAGAGAGTTTTAATGAGAAAGATTATTTAAATGCAATTAATGTCCTTACAGAATGTGAGATATCTACTGTGAAAGCTGCATTTTATGTGAGCGATATTAAGTGTAAATTATTGAATTATTGTGTTTGTGTTGGCCGTAACGGCGATGGAATGATTGTGTATATAGGCGAAGATGAGAATATGGAATTAATTACGAAAATGAGTTTGTATACACAGTGCTCACTTGAAGTTGAATTAAGAAATGAAATTGCTAAATACAACGGAAATATAGTTCGATTTATTGCGTTAGAAGAGGGGGCACTTTTGTTTATTCAGCCATACCCAATGGAAATAATGCAATCAACATATATGGGAGCTCTTACTTGTGAGAAGGGGGTGCATCCATTTAAATTAGTAGATTTTTTAGTTAATAATGCGGATAGTGATGTCAACGGACTGAGATATCCGGGAATAGATAATAAGAAAATAGAAGATTATTTAATAGTTGGCATAATTAGGAATTTGCAAGTCAATATAGAAATGGTCCTGTGTCAAGATTTAGTACAAATTAAAATGAGAGGTTCTGCCAGTTAAGCAACTGACGGAGACTTCACCCTTTCATACAACCTTTCATATTCATCAGGAGACATATAGTTACAATGACTATGAATCCTGACGGTGTTATAGAATGCTTCAATGTATTCAAAAACAAGCATGTATGCATGCCTGTAATCGGTAATGGTAAATCTGTTAAGCCATTCTCTTTTTATTAGTGAATGGAAGGATTCGATGCAGGCGTTATCATAAGGATAGCCACTATGAGAGTAGCTACGCTGCATCTTTGCAGTAGCTTCTTGCCAGGCCTTTGAAACATACTGACTACCACGGTCAGAGTGGATAATCAAAGGTAAATCAGTGTCTCGATTAGCCTTAGCTTTTTCAATAGTTTCAATAACAGTAGAAACCTCCATGGTTTCTGCGAGGGTCCAGGCAATGATTTTCCTGGCAAATAAGTCCATGACGCAGTTCAGATAAACAAATCCGTTCTGAGTCCAAATATATGTGATATCAGTACACCAAACAGCATTTGGTCTATCTGGATTGAATTGTTCATCAAGGATGTTGTGAAGCTCTTTGCTAAAATCAGAGTCTCTGGTTGTGGTAGTCCAAGGCTTCACCCACTGGGCTTTAATGCCCATTTCACGCATGTATAAACCTACAGTGCGGTCGGATATAGTTTCTCCAGAATTGCGAAGAGTCTGTGCTATTTTAGGGGCTCCGTAGTTCTGTTTAGAATCATCATAGATGGTCTGGATTTTCTTTTTAACCGCTTCTTTACGTTGCTTAGTAGCAGAAACCTTGCGATTAAGAAAAGAGCGATATCCAGAGCGAGAAACACCTAAAAATTTCAGCATTCCAGAAGTAGAAACACGGTGTCCAGTAACTTTAGATGCCTCTACCTTTGCGGAAACTTCAGTATAGATAGCTTCCGTTAATTTTTCCCCAGAATGCTGATGGCTTTTTTTAACACATCAAGTGCATCCTGAGCATCGCGTAACTCACGTTTCAATCTAGCGATTTCCTTCGCTTCATCTGATTCGTAATTACCCGAACCACGAACAGGAATATCGCCATCGTGGTCTCTGTACTGAGATTCCCAACGGGCCAAGGTGCTGACACCTATTCCTAGGTTCTTGGCACACTCTGATTGAGTGAGATCAGGATGCTCCTTACGATAGTTGATGGCATCCAACTTGAATTGCTTGCTGTGTTGTTTTCTTTGACGTGACATAATGAGTTCCTCCATTTGTTGATTATACAATACTTGAAGGGAATATCTCATTTTGTTTTGTACTATTTAGATGCTAACACTAAAAATCTAGTGATTGGTGCGGTGCGATTTGGTGAAGAGATAAATACATCTGATAATTTTATGAAAGATTATTCCAAGGTTATAGGGGATAAAACTTTGGTTTGGGTGAATGTAAAAGAAGAATCATTGTTTAAAGCCTTTGAAAAGGGAAAACAACTGCTAAACTCTGCATGTGACTTTATTACATTGGCCTTGAAAAATGATGTATTTATTGACTGGTATGGTACAAGTGAAAAAGAGAAAACTGTTTGGGATATAAAAAGTCATACGCCCAATATATTTGTTGACACACTATTCTATGTTGAAAACTGCAGTTCAGGTGATGCAATAACCTTTAGAGATAATAATATGTTAACGCCAAATGCAGTGCAGTTAGATGATCATACGGGATATTTATTTGATGAGGATTGGATAGAACTTTTCTTTCGAAAAATACACGATTCAGATGAGAAAATACTTAGGTTGCAACATGCAATTAAGTGGATAGTTCGAGCTTGGCGGGCAAAGGATAAGTACGACAGATTAATATATTGCTCAACAGCGTTGGAGTTTATTATTAATGGAGAAAAAGGATACAATATTTTTAATGAGTATGCGTTGAAAGAGAAAAGGAAGGAGTTTACTAAGAAAGAGAAAAATAGTCTTATTGATGATTTAGTAAATAAAATTGGTTTTGAGATTATCGAGGGCATTTCTCCGGAGGGCATTAAAGATTTGAATGATAGTATTTCTAAAATGGTAAAAGCAAAACTATCGGAGTATAGCTTTAATTCAAAGTTAGATATGTTGATAAGACGATTGGATATTCCAATTTCAGAAGAAGAAAAGCAACTATTGATAAATGCGAGGGATGCAAGAAATAAATTAATACATGGTCGTGAAATGTGTTACATTTCCACATTAGACGTAAAAAGATTGTGTGGAATTACTTCAAGAGTGTTGATATATAAAATTATAGAGAAAACTAAGGAATGATAAATGAACGTATTAGATTATTCGATAAAGGTTGGTCGTTTACTGAGAAAAACAAATGAGGGGCGAAACTTTATAGAAATACAAAATAGAATAGAGGAAAGATATGGCGAGGAAGTTATATATAGTTTGTTTACTCAGCTAGTTAACAACCAAGAAACGAAGTTTTATTTTGCCGCATGGGCGATGGCTTATGATACATATCGTGGAATATTAGAGGATGAAACATTTGAAGATAGGGAGATGTTTATTCGAACAGCTGAGCTTGTAAATAATGATGAGGATTTCAAGAAGTTAGCAGAGGCATCAATAGAACTAGAAAACGTTTTTCAAGTTGTTTCTTCAGGAGCTCTATCTGGACAAGATATGGATCAAATGCTTCCTAAAGAATGGAAATTTAGAATGAGAAATTCAATTTCAGATATTCAACTTGCAGTTAAAAGAACTCTTATGGGAAAATACTTTGATTTATATAATGCTAAGAAAAGGGGATTCATTAGTACTGATGCTGCAAAGAAATATTTAGATATGCGAGAAAAGTGTCGTTTTTTACCGTTTACTAAAGAAGCAATTTCGATGATTCATGATAATAAAGAATTGCCCGAAGAGGAAAAGGAACTATATGAGAAAATGTACTTAATTCGAGAGGCAATTAATAAGGGAATATATTATGGATTCAGAGGTAAAATTAATGAAATAAATAAAGAGGAAATATCAACAGAGTTAAGTGATATAGAAGGCAAGTTTCTACAAGAAACTACGATAGCTCATAATAATATAAAGGCTACAGTAAGCGATGGTTGGTTGTATAAGATTTATCACGATAACGAGTATTTTTATTATATGGTTCATTCAAAGGAAGTTCGTTTTGAAAATGGTTTAGGAAATGCCACGATTATAGGTGTTTTATATCCAAAAGATGATAGAAGGATTTTCGAAACACAATTTATAATGAAAAAAAGTGACGAAGATTAAGAAATAATAACGAACCTTACATAGACCAGTACCTCTGGGTACATATCAAATTCGTACTGGTCTATTATTATGTCCATTTTTAGCGCAAGGAATGGACATGAGCGTAACTATCAATTCATTTTCAAGAAAGGAAAATTCGGGAGAAGCTACTTACGAATGAAGGTACGATGATGAAGAAGCAATGAAGAACGTGAGCGAGCAAATGAACATAGTGCACTTGAACGACATCTTAAAATACAGCAGACAAGAACGCATAGTTATCTTGACAGGTAATTGCGCTTTTTTATAGTGTAGATGTGCATTTTACACATATTAAGTTTGCATTAAATCGGCCCTTTGCTAATTGTTTTGGGTGTGGTATGATGCTATTATTAATGTGAGGAGTAGGTATGGCTAAGAAAAAGGTTACAGAGGATGAATCCTCTAGAAATGAGCTCAGTGCCCAAATTAACGCTGAGCTTGATAAAGCGATTGATGATTTAACTTTATTCGATGATGACCTTATGAGCAAGGTTTTTGATGGAAACATTGAAGCCACAGAACTTTTATTGCAGATTATTCTTGAACGTAAGGATGTCAAGGTTGTCAGAGTTAAAGGTCAGGTTGAACTTAAGAGCCCATATCCAGGTGGAAGAAATATCAAGCTTGATATTGATGCTGTAGATGAAAATGGTGTAGAGTTTGATGTAGAGGTTCAGCGTAATACAAAGGGTTCCCATATTAGAAGACCAAGATTTCATCAAAGTATGATGGATTCAAGGCTTTTAAAGAAGAATCAAGATTTTAAGGAACTGAAAGACACTTATGTTATTTTCATTTGTCAACATGACAAATTCAAAGAAAACAGGCCGATATATCATGTAGATAAGATTATCAGAGAAACAGGTAAAGCTTTTGATGATGGAGCTCACATTATTTACGTTAATGGTAAGTATAGGGGCGAAGATGATTTCGGTAAGTTAGCACATGACTTTAATTGCAAGAAGGCTGATAACATTTATTTTAAACCGCTTGCAGATGGAGTCAGACATTTTAAAGAAACTGAGAAAGGACGTGATGCTATGTGTGAATCATTTACAAAGTTAGCTGATAAAGTTGCAGATGAACGAGCTGAGCAGACTAAAGTTGATATTGTTAAGTCCTTGATGAAAAATATGAAATGGACGTTGGATCAGGCTCTTACAGCTAGTGGTATACAAGGTAAAGAGCGTGCAATCATAGCAAAGCAGCTCCAGAAGTAAAAACTTAATTATAGCTACAAAGCACAGTAAAGCAGTGGACTTATGTCTGCTGCTTTTTTCGTGCAAATTTTTCAACCGATAACTACAGTGATTCTAATGTTTTTGCCCTAGAATTATTTAGTAACGTCTAATCATTACGATTGGGCGTTTTTCTGGGGACTGGGGATTTTTGTATTTGAGGGAGTGTTTCCCTCTATTATTGATATAAGGGGTAGAATTCTACATTGACATTTAAAGATTATGCGCTGAAAAATTATGCTAAAATATATTTTAGTAAAAGACATTTTAGTAGAGTGATTTTTTGTAGTAGAGAGAAGTATTTTCATAGGAAGAGAACATGAAATGAGTATATTGGGGGAAGCATATAATCAGCAATGCTTTCATATCTATTTCTTCAAATAAGGAAGCGGCTAAAGAGGCTAGCGATCAAAAGAAGTTATCAGATAGAGAGCAGGCTATTTATAATTTAATCTGTGAGAATAAACATTTGACTGTAGAGCAGGTTATGGCTGAGTTTGATATTTCAGGGGCAACAGTATTTAGAGACTATGCTAAGATAAAGAAAATCACAGGTGCTGTTTATGATAAAAATGAATCTGTGTGGAAATTATAATACTGAGTCTCATATCAGTCTCATCAAAATGAGACTATGTATTAATTGAAAAATGCTGAATGGTGGGATTTATATAGGAAAGTCTCATTGCAGTCTCACCATAGTCTCACTGAGTCTCATGCATAAATGAGACTTTATGAGACTTAGTTATAAAATCTATAACTACAAATGTAGGAAAATGGTGGGGGATGGGACATGATCGTATTCCAACGGATATTGATGTTGTTGTAATTGATGAAATTGGAAAGAAGGCAATTCTTGGAGAGTGCAAGTTCAAAAATGAACAGATAGATAAGCCAGTTTATGAAGACCTGATGAACAGAAAGGGGCTCATTGATAGAAAATTCGAGGAAGTTCAGTATATGTATTTTTCTTTGTCAGGTTTTTCTAAGTGGGTTGTTGAGAACGCTGATGCTGAGAAGGTATCATTGCTAACATTAGATGATTTGTACAGCTGAATGCGAAATCCCATTAGGTGATAGAGACTTTTTAGGGATTGCAAAAAGTGTCGTAGTTTTGCATAACAGCACAGGCAGCTATCGCTAATAAGTAATTGGCGATAATTTGTAGAACTAACATAATTAGATTTTTAATCCAGGTTTTCCGTTTTTGGAAGACCTGGATTTTTTTGTAGGGAGTATATTGTGTGTATGGGCAGTGCTAGAAGAATTTTTGCATGTGGTACTGCCTGGGTGGAGAGTTTTGGGCAGTACTAGAAGAGATTTTGCATATGGTACTGCCTGGGTGGAGAGTTTTGGGCAGTACTAGAAGAATTTTTGCATGTGGTACTGCCTGGGTGAAGAGTTTTGGGCAGTACTAGAAGAATTTTTGCATGTGGTACTGCCTGGGTGGAGAGTTTTGGGCAGTACTAGAAGAGATTTTGCATGTGGTACTGCCTTGGTGAAGAGTTTTGGGCAGTACTAGGAAGAAAAATGCATCTAGAACTGCCTGAGAGAGTGTTGGTACTATCTGCTGAGATGTGGTCTTTTATGCATGAAATAGATTCGCTATAATTATAAAAGAAATAGATAATCTTTAGGATTGTGAGGGGGGCGAATGAAAATCATATATAAGAAGCTTACTGCTTCAGAATTAGATGTATTTATTGATATGAGAATTACACAGCTTACTGAGGAATATGTTTCATCAGGGCGAATTGTGCCAACTGATGTCGAACTGCAACCTGCATTGAAAGATTATTATAATAGACATTAAAGACGCTGATTCATGAAATCGCTCACTCTACATTGCAGTGGTATTGATATTATGGCAGCAATTGAAGATAAGATTTGCCAATTCAGGTAGTGGCATATCAAAGTCAGTTTTTATCCATGAACGAAGCACACTCATGGAGCCTTGCATGATAAATGTAAAAATATAGCGATCGTGTGGTGTCTGTTCAATATCAGGAATAGATTCCATTACATGGGCTTCGACCTTTTTAATAATAGCATTTTGGAAATCTTCGGTGTCTGCCTGGCAGAATAATACGCCGAAAGTTTCTTTATTTGATTTAACATAGTTAAGGAAGGCTTCAATAGATTCAATTGTATTGAAGTCGCTTCCTACATCTTTAAGAGCTTCAAATGATTTTTCTAAAACTTCATTTTCAATATCCTTTAATAACTCAAACTGATCTTGATAATGCAGGTAGAAGGTTGAGCGACTCATTTCTGAAATCTCACAGATTTCCTTTATAGATATCTTTGAAATAGGCTTTTCTTCCATCAATTGGAGAAGAGATTCCTTGAGAATTCTTTTGGTTACCAAAGTTCTTCGATTGTTTTTTACTGCCATTTTATTTCTCCTTAAGACATTTAACAAATTTTTAAGATTTTAAACAATTCGCATTTGGATACTTATGTTCTTAACACTACACATTATTCGAAAGTGTATTAAACAATACGTTCTAAAAAATATTGCAAGTTGTAAACCGTACACTGTGTCTATATTATACGACATAGACAGATAAATGAAAACAAAACTCTTGTGCAAGAATCAAATTATAAGGAGTTTACAACATGAGTAATAGAAAGAAAGTTTTATTAACAGGTGCCGCTGGAGGTATGGG
Source organism: Pseudobutyrivibrio xylanivorans (assembly GCF_008935055.1). NCBI lineage: Bacteria > Bacillati > Bacillota > Clostridia > Lachnospirales > Lachnospiraceae > Pseudobutyrivibrio > Pseudobutyrivibrio xylanivorans. The sequence goes on from NZ_CP043028.1 coordinate 2,388,421, forward strand.
CTTAGAGTCACTTAAACAGATGGTAGAGGATAATGGCAATTATGAGATTGTTGCACTTGATTTACCAAACAATAAGACAAAAGAGAAATTGTTACCTTTTAAAGCAAATGAGAGAGTGACAGTTATGATGGGAGACTTGACTGATTACGCGGTTGTAAAAAATGCGGTTAAGGGATGTGACCTCATTATTCATATAGCAGCTTTCGTTTCACCAGCTGCAGATTATTTTCCAAAGAAGGCCATGGAAGTCAATTATGGCAGCACAAAGAATTTTATAAATGCAATCTATGAGTTAGGTCAACAGGACACTACAAAGTATGTTTCAATTGGAACTGTTGCAGAAACTGGTGACAGAATGCCACCAATTCACTGGGGCCGCGTAGGTGATCCAATCAAACCTAGTATGTATGACTATTATGCAGTTTCAAAGGTCGCAGCAGAGAGACTTGTCGTAGAATCAGGCCTTAAGTATTGGGTGAGCCTTAGACAGACTGGAATTATTGGACCGGCAATGGCAAAAATTAGAGATGACATCCAGTTTCATAATTGTCTTGATAATGTACTTGAGTATGTTTCTGATAGAGACAGTGGAAGAGCAATGAAAAATCTTGCAGCCTTTGATAGTAAGGGAAGCTTACCAGAGGATTTCTGGTGCCATATTTACAATATTGGCGGCGGTGAAGAATGTAGAGTTGCCACAATTGATATGTACAGAAAAATGTATGGTGAAATGGGATTTACTTCATTAGATACGGTTATCGAGCCAAAGTACAATGCCACAAGAAATTTCCATGGGCAGTATTATTTGGATTCAGATAAGCTGGAAAGTTACTTACATTTTAGAAGCGATTCAATGCAGTATTTCTATGATGCATACTTAAAGGAGCTTGGCGCTGCAAAGCCATTTGCAAAAGCAATAAACAAGCTTCCTGGTGGACAGAAATTTATGGGCTGGATTATCAGAAAAACATTCATGAAATATCAGCTAGGTGAGCATGGAACTCGTCGCTGGATAAATGAAAATGATGAAGCTCACATCGATGCATACTGGGGTGGCAAGAAAGCCTGGGAAATGATTCCTGAAAAGATTAGTGATGTAAGTGGATTTAAAGACTGGTCATCAGTAGTACATATAGATCATGGATATGATGAGACAAAGCCAGAGGCGGAACTTACACTAGAAGATATGAAGTATGCAGCAGAATTTAGAGGAGGTACTTGTGATTCCGCTAGCATGACAACAGGAGATTGGAAAACTCCACTGCAATTTACTTGCCAGTTTGGACATTACTTTACAGGTAGCCCAAGGCTTATTCTCGAGGGCGGTCACTGGTGTGATGAATGTGAGCGCAAGTCATGGAATTATGGAAAACGTGCTAAAAAGGATAAGTTCTTTGCACAGGTATGGAATCCACTTCATGACGAGGATGAACTTAGGGAATATCCCAAAATTGTTAATGAATTAGAGGTGTAATGGAATGAAAATATTTATGATTGGCGGTACAGGATTACTTGGTTCTGAGGCAGCAAGAGAATTGATTTCAAGAGGACATGAGGTATTGTCAGTGGCACTTCCTCCACTTCCAGAGGGAGCAGTTCTTCCGCCAGAAATGAAAATTGAATATGGTAATTATCTTGAGATGACTGATGAGGAAATCGAAAAGTACATGACAGGTTGCGAAGGTTTTGTATTTGCAGCAGGTGTAGATGAAAGAGTAGAAGGTCCAGCGCCAATCTATGATTTGTACAAGAAGTACAACATCGATCCAATCAACAGATTGCTCGCTATTGCAAAACGAGTTGGAGTAAAGCATGTAGCTATTTGCGGTTCTTACTTTGCTTATTTTGCAAAGACTAGAAAAGAGTTAGATCTTACTAAGCATCATCCTTATATTCGTTCGAGAATCGATCAGGAAAATGCGGCTATGTCTTTTGCTGATGATAGCTTTGATGTTGCTGTACTTGAGCTTCCATATATTTTTGGAACTCAGCCAGGTAGAAAGCCAGTATGGATGTTTTTAGCTGAGCAGATTGAAGGCTCAAAGAATAGCATCCTTTACCCAAAGGGTGGTTCAACCATGGTTACTGTAAAGCAGGTTGGTCAGGCAATTGCTGGAGCAATCGAGCTTAATAAGGGCGGTAACTGTTATCCAATTGGCTATTACAACAAAACTTGGATTGAGCTTCTTGGAATTGCAAGCAAAGCACTTGGTTATCCATACAAGAAGGTGACCACTATTCCAGATTTTCTTTACAAACTTGGTGGAGCACAGCTTATGAAGGAGCAAAAGAAAAATAATATTCAGGGGGGACTTCATATGGTGAAGTTTGCAGCACTTCAATGTAGTAACCTTTTTATAGATAAAGAAGAAGGCGCTGAAAAGCTTGGCGTTCAGCCAGATGATATTGAAGGCGCTATTGCTGATTCTATGAAACTTTGCAAAGACATCATGGATAAGAAAGTAAATTCTATTTCAATGCGAGGAGAATAATCTTTGGTTACTAAAGTAAATAAGATTTTTGACAGCCATTTTTTGGCTTCAAGAATTAGCTCGGAAGACACAACTAAAAAAGAAAAATATTTAGGCTATCTACTAGGCCCCACAGGAGCTCTGCTTCTGAATGGGGTCTTAGCCTCATATTTAAATGTATTTTATACGGATGTCCTAAATCTGACTGTGGTCGGGGCGGGTTTGTTTTTGGCGATTTTTCCAATTGTATCAAGAATGTTAGGCGCATTCATAAATATTGTAATTGGAAGATGGATTGATAAGACAAAGACTAAAGAAGGGAAAGCCAGACCTTGGTTATTACTTTCGGCACCGCTGATAATGTTTAGCGGAATATTGCTTTGTATAGTACCAAGTAGCAACGTGACTGTTCAATCTGTATGGGTAGTAGTTTCCTTTAATCTGTTTTATGGGTTGGCATTTAATCTGTTTAATATGAGCCACAATCTTATGGTTCCATTATCTACTAGAAAAATTGAACAACGAGGGAACCTTTCAGTATTAAACAATATCGCCAACACTATGATGACAGGAATCTTAGGTGCATTATTTTTCCCAGCAGTGATACTTCCTGTCATTGGTGCTAATCAAAAGTTGTGGTTAATTACTATATCGACACTTTCGATTATCGCATTTCCGCTAATAGTTTTAGAGTACTACTTCACAAGAGAGAGAATTACTTTAGAGGATGCAGGAAAGGCAGAGGATTTAGAAAAGCAACAGCCTACAGGAAGACAGCAGTTAAAAGCAATCTTTTCAGATAAATACTGCCTTATTATTTTTGCCTATTTTGCGATAAATCTAGTTGCAGCTCAGTTGAAAAACACATCTCTCGTTTATTACTGCAATTATGTGCTTGGTACCTATAACGATGGATATACTCAATCACTGGTATCGATTTTAGGGGGATTACCTATGGGAATCGGACTATTTGCTGTGTGGCCTATAGCAAAGAAGTTTGGTAAGAAGAATACCACTGTGGCAGGCTTTATTCTTATGGCCTTTGGAAGTTTGATTTGTTTTATTGCACCAAAGAGTCTTCCTGTAGTCCTTGGAGGTCAGTTTATTAAGAACATTGGAGCATTGCCTTCAGCATATATCTTCATGGCTTTATTTGCAGATGTATTGGATCATTTGGAGTGGAAACATCACTTTAGATGTGATGGTATGGCCATGTCTGTATATTCAATTATTACGACTGTAGCAGCGGGAGTGGCTACGGGTGTTTTAAATCTTGGACTTAGTTTATCAGGGTATGTAGCACCAGTGTTTGATGTGGCTACTGGGGTAACTACAGGTGTGGTTCAGAGTGATGCAACACAAAACGTAATTACGATTTTTTTTGTAGGCCTTGAGGCAGTCACAGGTTTGGTTTGCGCTGTTTTATTACACTACCTTGATGTGGAAAAGGTAATTGAAAAGGAACAGGAAGAAATTCTTCAGCGAAAGAGCGCTGAAGCTGTTTGTTAGAAATGAGGTTTTATTATGTTATTAGGAAACATGTATATTTTGACTGGTATTGTAAGCATGATGATGGTGGACTGTCATTTTGGCAGAGGAAGCGAAGTCTTACTTGTTTTAATTGTGATGCTTACTGAAATTTTTGGAGCAATCTTCTATGCGCGAGAAGCTATGAAAAGAGGAGAGACTTTATCTATTCAGAATAAACTGATAGTAGTTTTAGGCGCTTTTTCTATTCTTGTAGGTTATCTTTTCTCATTAATTACAAGCAATATTTTAGGAATTATGTTTGGTGCAACAGTAGCAATCATTGGTGCAATTATTAAAATGGAATTTTTACTTCCAATTATGCATGAAAAGATGGAAAGAAAGATAAGAAGAAAATAGTAGAACACATATATACAATATATTTCACATATCTACAATAAGTCGTCTGTGACAAAAGGTAGAATTCATAGAAAAATGTATCTATAGAAGTGGAGAAGGTAATGAAAGCAATTAACTTAAAAACTGAATACTTAACAAATCCTATTGGGATTGATGTCACAGAACCAAGATTTAGTTGGAACTGTGAGGGTGGAATTAGACAGAGTGCTTACCAGATTATAGCTTATAATTCAGATGGAAATGAAGTGATGAACACAGGAAAGGTTACATCTAACCAGATGCATCTTATCCCGTGGAGCGGAAATAAGCTAAAAAGTCGTGATTATATTCAGTGGCAGGTGCAGCTTTGGGATGAAAATGATGAGGCTGGTGAAGTAAGCGACTTAGCTACTTTTGAAATAGGATTACTTGATGCAGATGACTGGAGAGCAGAGTGGATTACTGGCAATTATGAAGTAGATAAAAAGAAAAGATATCCAGTGGACTGCTTCAAAAAGTCATTTCTGATTCCAAGTGATAAAAAGGTAAAATCTGCAAGAGCATATATGACAGCCTGCGGTATTTATGAAGGTCAGATTAATGGAGAAAAGATAGGTGATTTCTGTCTTGCACCAGGAATTACAGATTATAGAAAGAGAATTCAGTACCAGACCGTAGATATCACATCGCAAATACGTAGTGGTGAAAACCAGCTGAGCTTTATGTTAGCCGATGGTTGGTATAGAGGCTCCGTAGGTGCATGGGGAATGAAGAACTATTATGGTTCTGAGACAAAGCTCATTGCACAGATAGAAATCAGATATACAGATGGAACAGTGGATTATGTTGTGACCGATGACAACTGGCAGTGGACAAATGACGGCCCTATAAGATTTGCCGATAATAAAGATGGAGAAATTTACGATGCTAGATTGGAAGACTTCGTAAATGCGAATTGGGCATTTGCCAAGACTACAAATCATAATATAACACCTTCTGCGTCAAATAATTTTTCTCTTACAGAAAATGAGAGATTAACAAATCCTAAGCTAATTAAGACACCATCAGGGAAAACAGTTCTTGATTTTGGTCAGAATATTGCAGGCTATATCGAATTTAATGTAACAGCCAAGGTGGGACAACGTATCTTCTTGCGTTTTGGAGAGAAGTTAGATAGTGATGGCGAATTTACCCAGAAGAATATTCAATGCGCCAGAAAAGATTTGGTAACTCCTCTTCAGCAGGTAGAGTATTTTTGTAAAGATGGAGCAAATAATTACAAGACTCGTTTTGCAATCTTTGGATTTCAGTATGTGTTAGTAGAGGCTGATTTTGAAATTAATCCTGAAGATTTCACTGCTATTGCAGTTTATTCTAATTTTGACAGAACCTTTAGTTTTGACAGTTCAAATGAATTGTTAAACAAATTTGTAGCTAATACACTTTGGTCGCTTAAGAATAATTCAGCAGATCTTCCTACGGATTGCCCTACTAGGGAGCGTCATGGCTGGTCAGGAGATGCTCAGCTTTTTGCAAATACCGCAAGCTACATGGTTAATTATGCTCCATTCGCTTTGAAATATGAGAATGACTTATGCGATTGGCAGACAGAGGATGGATGCTTTCCACAGATTGCTCCAGAGGGAGGAACTGATTCGTATATGCGTGTTATGAATGGTTCTACAGGTTGGTCTGATGCCGGTATTATGATTCCATATCGTTTATGGAAAAAGTACGGAGATAAGCAGATTATTGAAAAGTACTATGAGAATATGAAAAAGTATGCTCATTATATGATTAGTAGAACCGGCAAAACCAAGTTTATGAATTCTGAAAAGGTGAAGCTTGGTAAAGAAGATAGAAAGTATCTCTACAATATTGGACAGCATTACGGTGAGTGGGCTGAGCCTGCAGAGGTTCATTCTATGAGTTGGAAGGATTTTATTAAGTCTCAGCCTGAGGTTGCTACAGCTTATCTTTCTTATGTAATGTCTCTCATGGTGGAGATTGCAGAAGAGCTTGGAAGAGTAAATGATATTCCAAAATACAAGGAGTATCGTGATGGTGCAAAGCGCACATATCAAAAGTTGGTAGAAACAGAAGGCTTCAAACTTGATACTGAAAGACAGGCTAAGCTTGTACGCCCATTATATTTCAATCTTTTAAATGAGGATCAAAACGTATTTGCGAAGCATAGACTTATTAAAGCTCTCGAAAATTATAATTGGAGAGTTGGAACTGGATTTTTATCAACTCCATTAATTCTTTACGTGCTTCAGCAGATTGATATTGAATATGCTTATAAGCTTCTTGAAAATGAGGAGAAGCCAGGCTGGTTATACATGCCTAAAACTGGCGCTACCACAATCTGGGAGGACTGGGATGGTCCAACATCTGACAATGGTAAGGGTGGCGGAATAGCATCCCTTAACCACTACTCAAAGGGGGCCGTCTGTGAGTGGGTATTTGATGAAATGTGCGGAGTAAAGATTGCAGGTGAGAATCACTTTGTGATTGCACCACATCCAGGCGGAAGCTTTACAAATGCAAGCTTTAGTTATGACAGTATATATGGAACTGTAACCAGCAGCTGGAAAAAGAAGGAGGATGGCACATATGAGTACCACATAGAAATTCCTTCCAATACCACAGCACAGGTTATTCTTCCAGGCAACGAGACTAAAGTTTTAGGATTTGGATCCTATGACCTATAAAGGCTGATTGCGATAGTCCTTAGGAGTAATGCCGTATTTTGCTTTAAATACATTTTGAAAATAGCTCTGTGATGAGAAGCAAAGATACTCACTGATTTCGCTGATAGTTTTGTCAGTGTAATGGAGGAGGCTCTTTGCTTCTTCTAATTTGCGGCGCATGATGTAGGTACTGATGTTAAAGCCAAGCTCACGCTTGAATTTTTTAGATAGAGTACTTCTGTCCACGTGAAGCTCTTCAGCTATTTGCTCTACAGTGATATTCGTATTTACGTGATTAGATATGTATTGAATAACAGAAAAGATTTCCTTTGACATCCCCATAGGAACCTTTGCTTCGGAAACACGTTTTGCGAAATCAATGATGCAGGTCATATTTAAAATATTAATGGCATTAACATCAGACATTTTCTCAGCTTCTAAGATATATGAGTCTGATAACTGGTAAGCTGTTTCTATGTCTAAACCACCGTCTATGGCACGTCTTGTGATAAGAGTAGTAGAGGCAATAAAAAGATTTTTAGCCTGACGAACAGAATCTGTAGCAGTTCGCCCAACATTCATATTAGGAATCTTTTTAATGAATTCTTTTAATCCCTCTACATCACCTTTCTCAACATAGGAATAGTATTCCTGCTCGAAGTAGTAGGTGTCATGGTAAAGCTCATTTTCTTTATTTTCCATTAACTGGTCGGAATGATGTTTGCCAATTTTCTTTTCAGTTAATCTGTTGTGTTCTTCAAGATCACTAAGAATTTTATCAAGCATTCCGGCAATATTAAGTTCAATAATTGATGAATCCGATGCCATAGCGCCCTCCGGTTAAACATAGTATTACGACACGATATTACAACATTTTTCACGTGATTACAACAAAATAAGTCTGTCACTCTTTAAAATACAATTACAGTTTAGGGCTAGGGAGAAAAGCCTTGTATTTTAAGGAGGATGAAAAAATGTCAAAGAAACCGTTGGGGAAGGACCATGATGGAGTCCAAAAGGTTATGAGAACGGGGGATTATTTTGCAGATTCCCTTGGCCAGTTTGCTCTTAATGCAATGTCTGGTCTTATTGCGCAGATTGCTTATTTTTACACAGATAAGGTTGGTGTAGCAGCGGCCACAGTAACAGCGGTATTGATGATTTGTAAGGTGATTGATGCTTTTACAGATATCATAATGGGAAACATAATTGATCACACAAAGCCAGGTAAAGAAAAGTACAGACCTTGGTTACTTAAGATGGCAATTCCAGCCGCTGTAGTAATTGTTGCGTTGTTTACAGTTCCGGCTAATGCCTCAGAAGGATTAAAGTTAGCATATATGCTTATCACAAATATTCTTCTAACAGCTATCGTTTATACAGCAATTGCAATTCCTTATAGTTCACTGATGGTAGTTAGAACAAACAGCCAGCAGGAGCGTGGAATTATGGGAACATGGAGAGCGGCTGCTGGATATGTTTCAGGAATGATAATTGCTATCGGCATTATCCCAATTACAAATGCTCTTGGTGGAAATCAGAGCGCATGGGTTAAATTTGGTTTTGGCTTCGCTTTGATGGTTATTCTTACACTTTTAATCTGCTATGCCCGTTCTAAGGAAACAGCAGTAGAATCTGGTAAAGAAGCAGATGTAACTATCGTAGAAGATGATGAGGAAGCAGTTCCATTCAAAGAAGCCATTGGAAATCTTTTCAGAAATAAATACTGGGTTATGATTCTTGTTATGGGATTCCTTTCACAGTTATCTTATGGAATCACAAGTGGTGCAGGAGCTTATTATTGCAAGTGGATTTATGGTGATGATAACCTTACAGCAATTCTTGGGGGTGTTGGTTTGATTCCAACAGTTATAGGATTTGCGCTTATTGGACCAATGATTAAAAAGCTCGGTGTTACAAATTCACTTAAGGTGTCATTCTTTATTGGTATGGTAACTACAGCTCTTAGAATTATTAATCCTACAGATTTTGTTTATAACACAGCTCTTGGATGTTTTGCTACTTTTGCAAATATTCCAATGATGTGTTTGCTAGGCGTAATGACAGCCATGACAATTGATTATAACGAATATAAATATGGTAAGAGAATTGTGGCAACATCTCAGGCAGCTTCAAGCTTTGGAGGCAAAATTGGCTCAGGTGTTGGTTCGTCAGTTATAGTATTTTGCCTTGCTCTTGCAAATTATGATGGATTTGCCACAGTGCTTACACCAGCCGTTAGACAGGCGATTTATACCTTTAGTATCTATATTCCTTTAGTACTATTTATTATAATGTTTGTAATAACACTTAAGTTTGATCTAGAGGAAAAATTACCGGAGTATAGACAAGAAATAGAAAAAAGAAAGAGAGCATAAATTATGCAACAGTATGAAAAGAACCATTTAGATTTTGTACTTAATAATGCAGCAGAATGTGCTGTACTTCTTAAGTCAAATGGAGATTTCCCAATTGACAAGCCAGGAAAGCTTGCAGCCTTTGGTGCAGGTCTTCGCTACACAATCAAGGGTGGTACAGGTTCTGGTGAGGTAAATTCCAGATTTACCTACACTATCGAGGAAGGACTTGAGCAGGAAGGTTTTGAGATTACATCCAAGGGCTGGCTTGACCAGTATGATGAAGTTCGCGCAAAAGCCAAAAAGGATTTCTATAAAAGAGTTCGTAAAGAATTAAAGGGCAATTTCCTTGCAATTATGGGAAAGACTATGAAAGAGCCTGAGCATAACCTTAAGCTTCAAGGGGATGGCGATATAGCAATCTATGTACTTAGTCGTAATTCTGGCGAAGGCTCAGACAGAGAAGTGGTAGAAGGAGAGGTAAAGCTTAACAACTCTGAGATTCGAGATATTTTAGAGCTCAACAAGATATATCAGAAATTTATGCTTGTTCTTAATGTTGGCGGTGCTGTAGACCTTACACCAGTTATGGATGTTGATAACATTCTTCTTATTTCACAGCTTGGTGTAAATATTGGCAAGGTTCTTGCTGATATTTTAGTAGGTAAGCAAAATCCATCTGGAAAGCTCACAACTACTTGGGCTGCTTGGGACCAATACAGCAAGGAGGGAACCTTTGGAGCTTGGAATGAGACAAAATATAACGAGGGTATCTATGTAGGATATCGTTACTTCGATACTTTTGGTAAGAAAGCGCTTTTCCCATTTGGATATGGTCTTTCTTATACTAATTTTGAAGTTGGCGAGACAAAAGTTCAGGCAAAGGCTTCAGAGATTATCGTAAATACGGTAGTAAAGAATACTGGCGCATGTGCTGGCAAAGAAGTAGTTCAGGTTTATTTATCTAAGCCAACGGACAAGCTTGACCAGCCATATCAGGAGCTTGTTGCTTTTGCAAAGACTAATAATCTTGCAGCAGGTGAGGAGCAGGAGCTTCAGCTCACCTTTGATTTACAGGATGTTGCTTCTTATGATGAGGAGACAGCCAGCTACATTCTTGAAGTAGGCGATTATTTAGTTCGCGTAGGCAATAGTTCAGTAGCTACAAAGATTGCTGCTGTAGTATCACTTGATGCTACTGTTACATGTCTTAAGGCAAAGAACTGCCTTGGAAATCCAGGCTTTAAGGATATTAAGGCACCAGCAAGAAACGCTGAAGCTGTTCCAGCTGAGGCTGCCAGACTTCAGATTCTTGCGGCAGAGCTTCAGAGCCAGTCAGTAAGCTATGACAGTAAATACGATATCGCAGATCAGGCAAAGAAGATGACTGATGAGGAGCTTATCTATATGGGCATCGGTGCTTTCAATCCAGATGCTAAAATGTTTTCAGCAGTTGGAAATGCAGGCTCTCATGTGGCAGGTGCTGCAGGTGAAACTACATCTCAGGTAAAGGGAGTAAAGCCAATGATTATGGCTGATGGACCTGCAGGTCTTCGTCTTTGCAGAACTTATTTTGAGGATGAAAAGGGAGCTCACGACGCATCAGGAAAGGGTAGCATGCCAGAAAGCATTACTGATGCCATGGGACCTGTTGTTAGATTCATTGCAAATCTTGTGGTTGGAAAGACAAAGGTGCCAAAGGATGCTGTAATTAAAGAGCAGTCATGCACAATGATTCCTATCGGTACAGCCATTGCCCAGAGCTTTAACTATGATTTGGCAAAGAAGTTTGGCGATATTGTTGGAACAGAGATGGAAATGTTTGGAGTTCATTTATGGCTTGCACCAGCTCTTAACATTCATAGAAGCATTCTTTGCGGTCGTAACTTTGAGTATTATTCAGAAGATCCATTTGTTTCAGGCATGATTGCATCTGCCATTACTGAAGGAGTGCAGAAGCACAAGGGGTGTGGTACAACTATCAAGCATTATGCGGCCAACAATGCAGAGACAAACAGATACAACAACGACAGTCAGGTTAGTGAGCGCGCCATGAGAGAAATCTATTTAAGAGGTTTCGGGCTTTGTGTTAGAAAGACACAGCCAAAGGCAATCATGACAAGTTACAACCTATTAAATGGTGTTCACACAGCTGAACACAGAGGCTTAATAGAGGATATCTTGAGATGCGAGTATGGCTTTAAGGGTATCGTAATGACTGATTGGGTTCTTGAAATTATGAAGGACAAGAATTCTATTAATAGAATTGCCCTTTCAAACGAGGTTGCAAAAGCAGGTGGCGATTTATTTATGCCAGGCTGCAAGGGAGACTTCAATAGGATGAAGGCCGCTCTTGAAGATGGCTCACTTTCAAGAGAGCAGCTTCAGATTAACGCAACTAGAGTACTTAGAATGATTGATACCTTAGTTGGCTAATCTATAATCTCTAGGAGACATGCCATAGGATTCCTTGAATTTGCGGTAGAAGTAACTACTGTTATCGTACCCAATGTAGGTATAAATATCTTCAATGGTAAGAGTGGTGTGGCTTAGGAGGTTTATGTTGAGGAAAATCATGAGCCTATTATTACTCCAGAGATGTACGATGAAGCTCAGCGAATGAGATCTTTGAATTCATTTGAAAAGAAGGATGCCAAAGGAAATATAAAGATGAACGGCTAGTCTCCTTGCAAGAATGTCTGGGGAAGAAAATGCAAATGTAAATGTGGACACGCTTTAAATAGAAGAATGGCACATATGTCCAAGACTGGGGATACTTCATTTGTATTTCAATGTTATGATCAGCTTCATACTGGTACTCCTCGTTTTAGAAAGAAAAAGGGACTTGATATAGAGGGCATTTGCGACAATGATACATTTAAGGAATGGAAACTTGTCGTTCAAGCGGATTTTCTATTTAAGAAATTGGTATCTAACAGACAAGCGGTTTATGATGAAGCGATATCTATGGCTGCAGATTTACTTGATGTAAAATCAAATGGAACAAATGTTAAGGAAATGGTTGACAATAACATCAAACAAATTGATAAGCTAAAGAGTCAGATATCAGTACTTGTAGATATGTGCACTTTGGGAGATATTTCCAGAGAAATGTATCAAAGGAAGAAGAAAAAGATAGAAAAGCAGATATCAAATCTTGAGAAATCTAATGAAGAATGTCAGCAGGAGATACTCGAATCGGAAAATGATATTCTTAAGCAGGAGAGAATTAAGAGCCTTACTGCATTTATTAATATGGAAGCTTTTGATCTTAGAGCCAAGATTCCTGATAGAATAATTGATGGATTCGTAGAGCGAATCATTTATGATAAGGGAGAATTTATTTGGTATCTGAATCCGAAGGTTGGAAACGCAATATTTGAGGTAGATACAACAGACTGGAAGAAGAAGATGTTTAAGGCTAATAAAATGGTGTATCCCAGTTTAAGCGGCACAGGTAAGCATAGCTTCTAAGTAGGATGTTCACAGTGCCCTGGCTTAGATTATGAGCTTTGTGTACAATAATAATTGAATTGTTAGAGCCTACCCTTGTGATATGTACCCTCTTTACTGGACAAAGTAAATGTCCTGTAAGGAGGGTTATTTTTATGCGTTATAGTATGGAATTTATATTAGAGTGTATTGATTTGTATCGTTCTGGCAAGTGGCCTGAAACTCCAGAAGGCATAAAGAATCCGCAAAATTTTCATAAAATGATAAGACGCTGGAGTCGCAGAGAAGAAGCTTTAGGTTCGGAAGCCTTTTGCAATAAGAAAAAACTGCGTACTCCTGAAGAAAAATACGCATTAGTTTCTCGTGTTATTGCAGGTGAGTCTATTCAATCTGTTTCTTTCGAGCAAGGAATGCATCAAGGGACCTTATATAAGTGGGTACAAGATTACAAAACTCAGGGGTATAATGGATTAGTAAAAAACAAAGGAAGGCCTTCAAAGGATTATTCTATGAAAAAAAATACTAACCCACGCCCTCTTACAGAGTCAGAATTAGAAGAACTTATCAGGCTTAGAGCTGAAAACGAATATTTAAAAGCAGAAAATGAAGTAATAAAAAAAAGGATTGCCTTGAGGCAAGAAAAGTGGGCTGCGCAACTCAAGGCGAAAAAGCAGCAATCATCAAAAACCTCAGAGAAGAAGGATTCCAATTAAAACATCTTCTTAAAGCTTTTCACATGGCTAAATCAACATACTATTTTGAGATTAGCAAGAAAGATGTTGTTGCTGAACGCAATCAAGAAATACTTGAAGAAATTAAAAGTATTTTTGAATCTAACAAGCGTAGGTATGGTGTTAGACGTGTTCATCAGGAGTTGATAAATCGTGGGTATATAGTTAATCATAAGCGCGTTCAGCGTCTTATGCATGAAGCTGGATTATTAGGGAAACGTCCTAAGGAAAAATATCATTCTTATAAGGGCGAAGTTGGAAAGATTGCTGATAACATAATAGATAGAAACTTCAGTACAACTGCGCCTTTGCAGAAATGGACAACAGATGTGTCCCAGTTTAATTTTACATGGGGAAAGTGTTACCTATCGCCAGTTCTAGATATGAATACGAATGAAATCATTTCATATGACTTATCTAAAAGCCCTAATCTTGAGCAAATAGAAAGAATGTTAAATAAAGCATTTGATAAATTTCCATCAGTGGAAGGTCTTATATTTCATTCTGATCAAGGATGGCAATATCAGCATGCTCTCTATAGAAACACTTTACAAGAGCATGGAATTATCCAATCCATGTCTCGAAAAGGTAATTGCTATGATAATTGCATTATGGAAACTTTCTTTGGCAGATTGAAAAATGAAATGTACTATGGTTATGAGAAAGATTTTTCTTCTTATGAAGAATTCGCAAAAGCGATTGATGAATATATAGATTATTATAATAACAAAAGAATTCAGGCAAAAACAAAATGGATGCCACCTGTACAATACAGGATAGCATCCATGTGTTCAGCCTAGTTCATAAATATGTGTCCAGGATTCTGGGTACATATCATTGTGGTGGGCTCTTTTTTCTGTGAAGGTATAATCATGGGCTGATATAGGAGGTGGTTATACCTTTTATAATTTATGAGGGATTAATATGAAGGCAAAAAAGGTATAACTGGCTTGGGAATTTATGGAGGGTTATACCTTTTAGTGGGCAATGAGACATTATATTGAAGTCGATAAGGTATAACTAGAGTGGAAAATTACTGGAGGTTATACCTTTTTGCGGGCAATGAGACATTATATTGAAGTCGATAAGGTATAACCAGAGTGAAAAATTACTGGAGGTTATACCTTTTTGCGGGCTATGAGACATTATATTGAGGTCAAAAAGGTATAACCAGAGTGGAAATTTACGTGAGGTTATACCTTTTGGTGGACAACAAGACATTATATTGAAATCAAAAAGGTATAACTAAGAGAAAAAATATAGGTGGTTATACCTTTTTGTCCAGCAAGTAAGCTTCAATAGTTCTCTTAATAATATCTTCTGTAAGCGGTGAATTAATAGTCTCAAAGGTACATATCAGATTATGGCCTGGGACATAGCCTTTATTGATATAACTATTAAGTTTGTTCATTGCATTGAATCGATATTCTGTATTGTCCATCATTCCAAAGTGTTCCCAGATTAATTCAATGTCTTCAGAAGCTTTATATATTGTAAAATCTGGGAAATATATAGTTCCATTAATATCGAGCCCACATTCATATTTGAATGGAATATTATAATCTGATAATCCACGAACTATAAGAGTTTCTGATTTAGATCTGACGGTGATTCCAACAGATGTTTTAAATCGAAGTGTTTCCTGGTGTTTATCATTATGTATATAAGGCTGTGATAGCCATTTCTGTTGTTTTATGTAATTGGGATTTAGCAAGGTTTGAAGAAGATTACTATAGCCTGGAACGTTATAGAGTAGATCTTTAGATGTGATTTTGGGAGTTCTATCTAATTTTAGTTTAATAGAAGCTATCTCATTTTCGATTTCTTTTTTGCGAACCTTGTTAAATCGCTTCTTGGCAAGGGCGGTTGCTAATGCAATATTTTCTTTTTTGATGTAAGTTCTTTTTACATTTCCCTGGGTCTTTTCTATTTGAAAATATTTGAAACCATTTGAAGTTTTCACGGCATTAAGTGACCCATTAGGAGCTTTAGAAAGTTCCTTGGTAATCTTAGTTAGCTCAGAATTTAAAGAGGCAATTTTGTGCTCTAGTGATGAAGATTTGTTCATTAATATCCTTTCTAAATTAATAGTAAAATTCGGGGGTTATCACTCGAATGAGCATTTGGAAAACAGTAGAAATATATAACAAAATTAACGCTTAATCAAGACCAAATAATAATATGTGTGGATTATTTTAATTTGGCCTTAGGTTCGGTATACTAAAAAGGGTATTATATTGTAGGTTAATTGATGGGGGATATAAAAATGCAGAAAAATGGATGTGTGAAGGTTGGTAATACAGACATGTATTATGTGACCTTCGGAGAAGGAAAAAAGAATCTTGTAGTTTTGCCAGGATTGTCAGATGGTTTGTGGACGGTAAAGGGAAAGGCCATGCTTCTGGCAGGTTCCTACAAAAGGTTTTTCAAGGATTATACTGTTTACATGTTCAGCAGGAAGAATGAGATTCCAGAGGGGTATTCTATAGAAGATATGGCAGATGATCAGGCAATAGCTATGAGGAATCTTGGGATAGATAGGGCAATGGTTATGGGGGTATCTCAGGGAGGGATGATTTCTCAATATCTGGCGGCGAAGCATCCTGAGTTAGTTGAGAAATTGATTCTCGTGGTCGCTGCACCATACGCCAACGAAACAATTAAAAACGTAGTTACGAAATGGATAGAAATGACCCGAAATGCTACTCATACAGAGCTAATGCTAGATACTGCGGAGAAAGTTTATACGAAGGAATTCAACGAAAAGAACAAAAAGTATTTACCATTTCTGGCTAGATTTACAAAGCCTAAGAATTATGACAGGTTTTGCAAAAACGCATATGCGATATTAAATTTCGACGCACGACCAGTTTTATCAAAAATAAAATGCAGTACATATATTATGTCGGGAGACAGTGACAATACAGTTGGAAATGATGCTCCTTATGAGTTAAAGGCTGCAATTGAGAACAGTGAGATGCTTATCTTCAAAGGATTGGGCCACGGATTGTTTGAAGAGGATAAGGATTTTTACAATAAAGTATATGAGTTTTGCGAAAGATAAATTCGGGTAAATGCGGGGATACGTGATGAGAATTGAAACAGAACGATTGGAAATAACTGAAATGACCTTGGATATGGCCATGGATGTTCATAAGAATTCTTTGGATGAGGATATTCGGAGATTTGTGCCGGATGAAGTGTTTGAAACGGTTGATGATGCCAGGGAGACTATTGAGTTTATCATATCACAGTATGGTTCTACAGATGGTCCATTGATTTATGCTGTTATAGCTAAAGCAGAAAATCGGAATATCGGCTATGTGCAGTTGGTGCCAATCGGCGATGGAAAGTGGGAAATTGGCTATCATATTGCAAAAGCCTATACCAGAAATGGATATGCGACGGAAGCGGTAAAGGCATTTCTTCCGGTGATATCAGATTATGTTGGCGTGACAGAAGTATATGGTATTCGTCTTCAGGAGAATATTGCATCTGGACGTGTGCTGGAAAAGTGTGGATTTGAAATCTTTTTCACAGGTGAGGGACCTTACCATGACGGTGTATTTGCAATTACTAAAAGTATTTGGAAGAAATTTTGAAGCAGGAACTTCCAAAACTAAATTATTGGAAAAGATAAGCTGGTGTTTGCAGCAGGCAATGATTTACAAGGGGCTGTGAAAAAATGAGATAATCATTTTTTCCAGCTCCCTTTTTATATCATTTTTTGTGAGGTATGCTGTTTCTGGCAAAAATAGAGTATAATGCCCCTTTCCCCAAAAAACTACAAACTTTTTTGATTAGGCAGCTTCTTGGAGACGCATCTTTTTATTGTGATATTTATATAAGTTATGACCTATTGAAACCAAAAGAACCTCAAGTTTTACGGATTCTATTCCTTTTCGGACTATTCTTTTATACCAACGATCATTTTTTATGATTCCGAAAGTACCTTCCGCTTGAATGGATCTGTTCATTCTAAGGAGTGCTCCCTGGATGCTTTCAAGATTATTTATAACCTCCTGATGCATAGCGGTCAGTTCTTCGTTTATTCTTACGGTTTTGTTTTTATCTGTTTTCTTACACTTCGATGCATAGGGACAACCACTGCAGTCTTCACACTGATAGACTTCTTCTTGCCGGCCATACTGGTTTCCTTTTACATGCTGCCTGTATAGAAAGTTGAAGCTCCTCCCATTAGGACAACGCATTTTCCCATCATCACCGATCTCAAAATTAACAGCTCTGAATGGATCGTTGTGATATTTCTTATCGGTCGTCTCCTTTTTAAACATTGTGAACTTCATGTACTTTTTCATGCCTTTTTGCTCGCAAAAGATATAATTATTGAACGAGCCATATCCAGCATCAGCCACAGGATATTTTGGATAAAAGCCATATGTTTCATAATACTTATTCATCAACGGTATGAAGCAGTCCATGTCAGCTCTTTATTGATTAACATCAACAACTGCTATGTATTCATCAGCTACTCCAATCTGAACGTTGTATGCGGGAAGAAGCTGGTCGTTTCCCATGTAGTCGGTCTTTATTCTCATGAATGTAGCGGAAGGATCTGTCTTTGAATAGCTGTTCCTGTTTTCTCCACAGATGCTGATTTTTGTGACATATTCATTGAGCTTTGTTGTGTACTCTACAAGCTTTTCGTACTGTCTCTGCTGGACGGTTTTCCTATGTCCTTTTCCTGAAACAAAAGTTGAAGTATCAAGCTTCCATATCTCAGAAAACCGTTCTGTTATCTGGCGCATATATTCAGGCATGTACTCTGTATTAGTCTCAATCTTGATTCCGCTCCACTGAAGATCGCTGTTGATTTCTTGCAGTAATTTAGTAATCTTTTCAAAAAGACGGTAACGGGATTTTTCCGTGGCCTTCTTCCATACCCAAGTATATTTGTTAGCATTAGCTTCAAACTTCGAACCATCAATATAAAGATGATTCAGGTCAACTTTATGCCTGCTGAATATTTCCTGATTAATATCATTGAAAATATCCTCTATTGAATCCTTTAACACATCGTTTATGAAATAGCTGAAGGTTCTGTAAGAAGGAGTTTCCCTGTCCATAAGATACATAAATCGAATGTTAACCCTACAGTTTTCTTGAAGTCCTCTTAGTGAAATATATCCTTCACTCATAAAACCGAATAGTACGGTTTTCAACATTTTGACTGGATTATATCTGATTCTGCCAAGCTTATGCTCTGGCACATTTTTCAGATACTTCTCAAGATTCATACCTCCCACGAGTTCGTCAAAAGTAAAAACCGGATCACAGATATCCAAGCAATCTGAAATAAAAAATGGTAAAACGCCCTGATTTAGAGTATTATAAGAATTGGTTTGATTGATCATGGTAATATTTTACCATGAAAAAAGAGAAGTAATCGGCTGTTTCCAGCTATTACTTCTCTTTTTTTCATGAGCTGATTATTTCACAGCCCCTTTTTATATTACAAGTTCAACGACAAAACGAGGAGGATGATAGATAATAAATCATAATAATATAGAGGAGACTAGCCATGATAGTGAAACTATACACAGCTTATGGGGTTAAGCATAAAGGGGATTTTATGCAGTATACGCTCTAACTATGTAGTGTTCTTAATGTTGTTAATATTATTTGTGACGCTAGCTGCGGCACAAGCAAGCATTGCGAATAAGTAATTGGCGATAATTTGTAGAACTAACATAATTAGATTTTTAAATCCAAGTTTTCCGGTATCGGAAGACCTGGATTTTTTTGTAGGGATGGGAGGCTATTTTTGTGTTCGAATTTGTTATAAAAGTGATGAGTTGGACAGTGCTAGAGAAGATGTTGTGTGGCGGTTCTTGAACGCCAGATTGAAGACTTACAGTTATTATTTAATAAATACATTTTTTAACTGTATGGAAATGCCTAGTTGAAATAGTTTTGAAAGCATTATGACGATATGACAGATTGTTGCTACTCATAATTAATATTCTGTATAGCAATTTTGTGGAAATAATACACACTAGGAGAGATTTTTTGAGACGGATACAGTTTTTTTCTGAAAGAATACAAATATAACTGTATGATTGATAAAAATATAGCAACAGGACTGCTTAAATATCAGGAATATCGATTTGATATTCCGTGACGACTAAGGATTCTGTATAATTAAAGGCAGTGAAATTAACAAAATCGGAGTTTGAATATGAAAAGCAGAGAAGAAATATTTGAAAGGAGAAAATACTATGAAAAAAAATAAGAAGATAATATTAATTATAACAATACTTGTAGCGCTTATTTTACTAGGTGGATGTGCTACATGGTATGTTCTTAATAACAATGCATCAGATAATGGTAAAAACAATATTAGTTCTGTTGAACAAACGGATAATGAATCAGCACAGGATGTAAATGTATCTACTTCAGATACTGAAAATAATCTAGAAACAGATGAGCAAAAAGACTTCAACGATATGTCACCTGAGGAATTATTTCAGGCATTTTGTGATGGTAAAATCACTGCCGAGGCACGTTCATATTATGACGATACTACTTGGACTATGGATAACACTAGTTTTCAGTTTGAAGAAACTACACCAGAAGAGGAATTTGATGCTAGCTTAGCAGTCACTAAAGTTGATCCAGTAGATTTAGACAATGATGGAGAGGTTGAATTTATACTTGAAAATGCAATGTATGGCGATATGTGCTTTGATTGCAAAGATGGCAAAGTAATATGTTTTGCTCAAGGTGAAGGAACAGCAGCAATGTGTTCTTTCACTCAGTATGATGGAGCATATTGGATTGTTCACAGTGATACAACTCACGTTGGAAGATGTACATATACATTAACCAAGTTTAATGGCAATTTAGAGGTTGTAGACTCATTCAAATTTGGATGGGAGGACTGGGAAGATGATGGAATAAAAACTTATTATTTAGATGATAATGAGATAACAGAGGCTGACTATAAAGACTTGTATGACAAGGTATTTTAAATCATCAATCAACTTCAAATTTGTCTGGGGGATATGTTGACACGTTATATCGGAATATATTCCAGTTTTATGTAAGACGAAATTCTTGCTAAAAAGTATATTGACTCTCACATTATGTGAGGGATTATCGTTGTAGTGAGCTCAAGAGAAAAACATCCATGGAGGTAGGATAAATGCTTAAAATAGGCGAATTTTCAAAACTATCCAGAGTAAGTATCAGGATGTTACGCCACTATGATGATATCGGACTTTTGAAACCGGCTGAAATCGATAATTTTACCGGGTACCGCTATTATCGTGAGGAACAGCTTTTTACCATCGGTAGGATCACATCACTCAAGGATATGGGCTTTGCCCTTGCAGATATTATCAAGATTCTTGACAGCTATGATGATAAAGAAAAGATGGATGCCTTTCTGTCAGAGAGGCAGAAGGAGCTCTCAAAGCTTTCCAAAGAAACGGAGTACAAACTGATGCTTCTGGAAACAGCCAGAAAGAGGCTGAGGAAGGAGCAGAATATGAGTTTTGATGTAACTGTAAAAACAATACCGGAGAGATATGCTGCCTCGGTTCAGATGGTGGTTCCTCACTATGAGGATGAAGGAATGCTCTGGAATACAATGATGAGCGAATGCAAGAATCTTGTGCCGGCAGACCCGTGTCTTGCGGCGGCTGAGTTTCTTGACCCCGAGTACAAGGAAGAAAATGTTGAGATCATTGCGTGGATGACCGTGAGTGGATCTTATAACGATACAGAACATGTGAAGTTTAAAACTCTTCCTGAAGTAAAAGTCGCAAGTTGTATTATTAAAGGCAGTTACGATCAGATGGGTGAGGCATATGCAACTGTGGTGTCATGGATCAAAGCTAATGGATATAAAATGAATGGTCCTATGTTTAATATCTATCATGTGAGTCCTGCACAGACACAGAATCCTGATGAGTATGTAACGGAAGCTTGTTTCCCTATTGAGTAAATACTATCTATGCCAAGGAGCTTAAGTGTTCCTTGGCAAATTATTGAAAGGAGCGGTCATGGAATTTGTTCATGTAACAAAAGATAACCTCGAAGAGGAGCATATTTGCTGCGCGATATCAAATAATAAGGATGTTCAGGTTTCTTCTAAGAAGGCATGGCTTTCGGAGAGGTTTGATGAAGGGCTTGTTTTCCTAAAGAGCGTAGAGCGCGGAAAGTGCTTTATCGAATATATCCCGGCGGAAAACGCATGGATTCCGATAGAGGCAGATGGATATATGTACATTGACTGTCTTTGGGTGTCCGGGGCTTTCAAAGGACATGGATATTCTAATGATCTACTTACTGCCTGCATCGAGGATAGTAATGAAAAGGGAAAAAAAGGGCTTTGTATTCTTTGCGCTTCAAAGAAGAAACCGTTTCTGGCTGATCCTAAGTTTCTGAAGTACAAAGGATTTGTCGTGAGCGATGAAGCTGATAATGGTATTCAGCTTTGGTATATGCCATTCGATAAAAATGCAAAAGCTCCGGTGTTTAAGGAATGTGCAAAACATCCGCATATAGAAGAGCAGGGATATGTTCTGTACTATACGAATCAGTGCCCGTTCAATGCAAAATATGTCCCGGTTTTGGAGCAGACGGCAAAAGAAAATGGTATTGCATTCAAGGCAATACATCTTGAAAGCAAAGAAGAAGCACAGAATGCACCGACACCGATCACGAATTATGCGTTATTCCATGATGGGGAGTATGTTACAAACGAGCAAATGAACGATAAGAAATTCTTAAAACTTGCAGGAAAGTGATATTCGTATTAACCGGAATACAATGTAGACCGCCAAATCGGCAGTTTGAAAGGAGAATAAAATGAAAATAATATTTATTGGAAATAGCCATACCTATATGAATGACATGCCACAGCTTCTTAGTGAGATGGTAGAGAATGTAACTAGCGAATCCTGTGAAGTTTTCATGCTTGCATATTCTGGTAGATCCTTAAAATGGCATATGGATGAGGAATATTTCTCTGAGAGATTTAACATATTACATGGTAATTATGACTATTGTGTTATTCAGGAACAGGCCCACCCGATGCCAGAGGAGGCTGATACTTTTACCTATGCTTCAAAGATAATTGAGCTTTGTAAAATGGCTAAGACAGTTCCTATAATATTTGAGACATGGGCAGAAAAAGCAAAGCCTGAAAATCAGCTAGAAATGAATAATAGATACAGAAAGCTAGCTAAGGAGCAGGATGTATTGCTCGCACCAGTAGGTGAGGTTTGGAGTGCAGCAAGAGAAGAATTAGAGGCCAAATATGATACAGATTTATATTATGTGGACGGCGCTCATGCATCAGCAATAGGTGATTATCTTGTTGCTACTGTTCTTACAAAGGTAATAACAGGAAAATTACCATCTAATGATTTTGTTAAAATCTATGATTTTAGTTTGCCAAACGATGACTGGAATTCTGTTAAAGAAAATGTGGATGAGGAAATAATGTCAGTGCCACTTGATGTGGCAGCTACAATCAGGAAATATGTTTTTGAATAAATGAAAATATAGTAATTCGTAATATGTCTAGGCACTGTGTCTAGGCATATTTTTTTCTTTCTTTATCTTTATTTATATATTGAAAACAAGTAAAATAAAAACGTTACCAAACCCCGTAAAATGGGGCAAAAATGGTATGTAAAAGGGTTTTTACATCCGTATTTTTGGCTAATGTAAAAGCCTTTTGATGGAAGAAGCATCGCCCTTTGGGTAGTATTTAGACAACAAGGAGAAAGCAAATGGAACTTGGAAAAAGAATAAAGGATTTAAGAAGCGCACACAATTGGAATCAGGATGAGTTAGCTGAGAAGATGTTCGTATCTAGACAAACAATTTCTAATTGGGAAAACGAGAAAAGCTATCCTGATATTCAAAGTATTCTTTTACTAAGTAATCTTTTTGAGATTTCTCTAGATCAACTAGTCAAAGGAGATGTAGAACAAATGCAAGAGATTATTAATGATCAAGATGTAAAACAAATGAAGTTTTACGGAAAAATGATGCTAGCTTGTTTGGCTATTATGATTGTAACATTCGGTCCATTATATTTAGTTACTGGATTATGGGGACTAATTCCTGAAGGTATTTTTGCTATAGCGATGTTTTATTTCGCAACAAAGCTTAATGGCATTCAAAAAGAGAATGACCTTGTTACTTATAAGGAAATTGTTACTTTCATGAATGGAAAGAATCTTGATGAAATCAGCAAGCAGCGAGAAATCGGAAAGCGCAATTATCAAGTTGTAGCTGTAATGATACTTGCTGGATTAATTTCCGGAGTATTGAGTTTCACAGTAGTATTTATTTTTAAAAGAGTAATTGGTTTATAAAGTATGACTTCTTGTGGGCTACTTAAGGAAAAAGCCCACAAGAACTTGGCTTTGCCAAGCAATATTTTCTTTCAGAAAATATTGGTCCATGTCCGGCTCTTGATTTTCTGAGGAAAATCAAAAAACTTTACAAAATAGGAGGATAATGATTATGTTAAGTCAGAATTTTTTAGCAGTAATGGGTGTTGTAGCAGGAGTTTTAGTTTTAGCATGGGCAATTTGGATGATATATATTGGAGTAAAATATAGAGCTAATCAAGATGCTGAAATCAAATTAATAATCACAAAGGCAAAGGCTTGTTCATCAAATGTTTTGTGGTTTATGGTTGTTGTGTGGGGGTTAGTTTCTTCATATATAGGAGCACAAACTACTCTTACTGTAGGTCAGGTTCAATTTTTCATTATGCTTTTATTAGGTATACAGTGCGTTATAGAAATGTTTGCATTCTTTTATTACAAAGACGAATTGAAGAAAAAGACAGAAACAATAGTAGAATAAGTTCTGTTTTTTAATCTGTTAATCTGCCAGCATACATAATTGAAAGTTCTCCACGAACTTTGCCCCAATTTCTGATTGGCATTATCAATTTCTTGGTAAGTCCGTCTTCATTAATTCCTAGAACAACATAAATATCAGGAATATCGATTTGGTATTCCGTGACAACTAAGGATTCTGTATAATTAAAGGCAGTGAAATTAACAAATCGAGGTTTGTCGGGATAATAGGTTATATCGGAAGATGAAGAACATCACTGTGGAGGCCATTATGCTAATTGATCTGTTTTTAACATTTGCAAAGATTGGGGTATTTACATTCGGCGGTGGGTATGCAATGATCTCACTTATCGAAAATGCCTGCGTGGATAATAAAAGATGGATAACTCATGATGAAATGATGAACATTATTGTGATAGCAGAATCCACGCCTGGTCCCATAGCAATCAACTGTGCAACTTATGTCGGATATAAAAAGGGGAAACTTCCCGGAGCGATTATAGTTACTCTTGGGATGATACTTCCGTCTTTTGCTATTATATATGCTGTCTCAAGATTTCTGAATGGTTTTCTTGAAATAACTTGGGTCTCAAATGCATTTCGCGGAATAAAAATCGCTGTTGGGATTCTTATTGTTGATGCTGCGATAAAAATGCTGAAGAAAATGAAGCAAAAACCTATGCAGATAAGCATAGTTATATGTTCTGGGCTTACGATGTTCCTTATAAACGTATTTGCCGTTAATATATCATCCATGATACTTATGCTTGCAGCTGCATTTATCGGTATCATTGTTTTCGTTATAAAGAATAATATGGAAAAGAGGCGGGAAGAGAAATGATATATATTGATCTGTTAATCGGATTTTTTGAGGTCGGCCTTTTTTCTTTCGGTGGAGCTTATGCGGCAATACCTTTGATCAGGGATGTTGTCAGGGCTCACGATTGGTTGGATGATGAAATGCTCGCATACATAATTGCTATCAGCGAAAGTACTCCTGGACCGATTATGGTAAATATGGCCACATATGTCGGAAGTGAAAAGGGAGGATTACTTGGTGCGATAATTGCTACCACAGCGGTTGTATTACCTGCTTTTTTTATCATTTTGCTTATAATGGCAGCAATGAAGAAATTTCTTCAAAACCGCTTAGTCAAGGCTGCTTTATCTGGGTTACAGCCATGTATTATAGGAATCATCTTGGCAACAGGTATATTTATGATTATAAAAAACTGCGGTTTTGTTTTCAGTGGCAGCCCTGATTATCTTACGGCAGGTCTTACTTGTGTTATCGCATTGATATATTTTGGTTCGAGAAAAATCATAAAAAAAGGATTAAGCCCCATCACGCTTATTTGCTTTTCAGCATTTGTGGGAGCAATGGCTTACATGCTATAAAATCCAAGACTAAACGCAATACCTATATACCCTGTTTTTACAAAGGTTACTACAAAAAATGTGGTAGCCTTTTTTAGTTGAAAATGTGGTAATTAAAGCTTTAATTAGATAGTCAAATCAACTAGAATAAAGACATTGATAAATCGGCATTTGAGGAGATGCGATTGTGCTTGAATGGTGCAGTTTGTTTTGTGAATAACGTAGGGGGATAAAAATGGTTGAAATAAAAATAGCAAAACAAGATGATATTGAACGTTTGATGAGCATTCGCCTTGAAATGCTTAAGGTTGTTAATAGTCTTCCAGAAGATTATGAGTACTCAGATGAAATTAAAAATGAAAGCCGAGATTACTTTTTGAATGGAGACCAGATGACTGTCCTTGCTTGTGATGGAGATGCTGTCGTTGGTTGTGCATCCATGAGCTTTATAAGGATAATGCCAACATTTGGTCACCCGACCGGAAAACGAGCCCATCTTATGAATGTATATACGAAAAATGAATATCGCCGACAGGGTATTGCTCAAAAGATGGTCGAATTGCTAATAGAGAAAACTTGGGAAAAAGGTGCCACAGAAATCAGTCTTGATGCAACCACAATGGGAAGAACCCTCTATGAAAAATTAGGGTTTACGGATTCGACAGAATGTATGGTTCTAACAAATTATTAGGAGAAAGACCATGAGAGAAATAACGCCGAGCGAGGTAAGCAAACTGTATGACTGTATTCAGGAGTTATCAGAATATCACAATACGACATCTGAGAATTTCAAAGGATGTTATCCTATAAATCCATATGAAAAGACGCTGGATTCTTTTGAAGCGGCACTAAGAAATAAAGAATCTTACATAGCAGTCTCAGAATTTGAAAACCAGATTATTGGTTTTTGCAAAGTAGATATAAGTGGAGAAAACGGTAAACTGGACTATTTGCTGATAAAGGAAGAATTCCGAGGAAGAGGCTTTGGTAAAGAACTCATGGACTGGGCAATGCTTATGTTTGTCAAAAATAATGCTATGCACATTGAAGTAAAAGTGGTTGATGGTAACCCTACGATTCATTTGTATGAAAAATATGGATTCAAAATGAAATCGCACATATTAGGGATTGAGCGTTAAATCCGAGTCAGGTAAAAGAAGAGTAGTACACCCAACTGTTTTAAAAGGCTGGGTCATTATAAATATAAAGGTATCAGAGGGAGGTTAATACGCTATGAGTACATTAGTAACTTATTTTAGTGCTGAAGGCACAACAGCTAAGGTTGCAAAGGAATTTGCAGAGATGATTGGTGCCGATATATTCGAGATTGTTCCTGTAGAGCCATATACAAAAGCCGATATCAAATGGACTAATCCACTTGCCAGGTGTAATAAAGAGCAGTTTGGTAAGAAAGATGTTCCCGTACAGGGAAAGATAGAAAACTTTGAACAGTATGATACTATATATATTGGCTTCCCAATATGGTATGGAGCAGCACCTAGGGTCGTCAACACATTTTGCCAAGGCTATAACTGGACCGGTAAAAAAGTCATGGCGTTTGCAACATCTGGTGGAAGTAAGATTGGTAAAACTGCAGAAAAACTCCAGCCTTATGTTACTGGTGCAGCTTCTATAGATGCTAAACTTGTAAGTAATTCTTATGAAGTAAAGGACTGGTAAAACAATAAATTTTATTGAACTATTTGGGATTCATCATGGATGATTATGTTAAATCACGACAACGGATGCACTCCCTGCATAGCAAAAAATCTAGCACAACGAGAAATTCCAAGCTGCTTTTTTAAGAAAGCTGGTGGCGAAAAGCCAACCAAAGACTGGTATTTTGAAGATTTTGCGGCATTAATAAACAATATATGAAAACACCTTACAATATACAATTTTAAAGAAAGAAAGGAATTAATACATGAATCTATCTACTATTCATCACATCGCCATCATCGTGTCTAACTACGAGAAATCAAAAGATTTTTATGTTAATAAGCTCGGTTTTACAGTGATTCGTGAAAATTACAGACCTCAAAAGAATGACTGGAAACTTGATCTCAAAATAGATAATACAACAGAGCTTGAGATTTTCGCTCCAAAGAATCCGCCAAAGAGACCTTCATTTCCAGAAGCTTGTGGTCTTAGGCATCTGGCTTTTAAAGTAAATGAAATCGAGAGAGTAGTAGCTGAACTGAATAAACTTGGTATCGAATGCGAGCCAATACGGACAGATGAATTTACAAATAAGAAAATGACTTTCTTTTTTGATCCAGATGGATTACCTTTAGAGCTTCATGAATAAAAAATGCCAAAAGAGAAAAACTCTACCAAGAACATATGATAATTGACTTTCCAAAGGATGAATTAAAGCCATTAAACATGATTCTAAAAGCAGTAGAATAATCTAACACCATCACAATGGGGCGCCTCAAAAATGTGTTATGTTTAGATTTACCTTTTCTTTTAAAATATTATATTGATCTTCATCGGAGATATCAGAGTCTGTGATAATAGTATTAAAGTCTTTGATATCTCCGAACTTTTTCATGATATGTTGCCCAAATTTAGAGTGGTCAACGAGAAGAATATTTCGCTCCGAGTTTCTCATGACAACCTGTTTTATTGAACAATCCATTTCAGTGCTGGTTACGCCATAGACTGTATCAATATAGCCTGTTCCTAGAAAGGCAGCGTTAAAATGAAAATTTGAAAGATAAGTCAAAGTATCCATATCCATAGGACCGCCGTTTGAGTCCTGATATTTACCAGGAGCTATGTATAATGTTATATATGGATTATGAGAACACTCCTGCATTACAGCCAATGAGCTTGTCACAACGGTGTGATGCAAAGATGGAAGATATCGGGTCATAAGCAATACTGTGGTGCTTGGATCTAAATAAATAACATCATTTTCTTTAACAAATTCTGCAGCTCGGCGAGCAATTGCAGCTTTAGCCTCGTAGAAGCTTTCTTTTCGCATGTCAAAAGCATGTATGCCTGAGTTTGGATGCCTGATAGTAGCTCCGCCATAATGAGTGACAAGTATTCCCTGTTCTTCCATTATGTGTAAATCTCTTCTGATTGTCATATCAGATACGCCAAATTTTTGTGATAAATTCTTTACATTTACTGTAGTCTGTTTTTTTAATAATTCGTAGATAGATTCACGGCGGCCTATTCCATTATTTTCATTTATCTGTTTCATAGAAAACTCCTTCAGAGGTATAAATGTTTCATTAAACATAATTATACCACGAAAATTTACAAATCAAACAATAACAAACATTAATTAGTGTTAATATGTGTGCTATTATCTTTTTGCAATCGGAAATATAAAATATTGTTAGGAGATAGCAATGTGTAAGAAAAAGTATTTGTTTTTTGATATCGATGGCACACTTGCCGCAGGAGGATATGAAAATTTCTATATTCCTGACTCAACTGTTTTAGCGCTGCAAAAGCTTAAAAAGGCTGGTCATTTTCTATGTATTGCAACAGGCAGAGCTCAGGCTCTTGCAGTTGATATAATGAATGAGTTAGGTTTTGAAAATATGGTAAGTGATGGAGGTTATGGTATTACCATTAATAAAGCTCTATTAGGAATCAAGCCACTTCCAAAAGAAAACGTGGTTGCTTTAATAAGAGAATGTCAGGAAAAAGGATATCCATGGGGGATTCAGCCTGAAAATTCAGCTGTAAGATATGTGCCAGATGAGCGATTTAATGAAATCGCAAAGGATACATATATGAAACAAAAGATAGTTAGGGGATTGAATCCTGAAGATTATGAACATATATATAAAGCATACGTAGCCTGCAGAGCAGAAGATGAGAAAAATCTCAAAGCACTGGATAATCTTCCTTGTTGCAGATTTCATGAACGTTATTTGTTTATTGAGCCAAGCTACAAGTTTGTAGGCATAAAAAAGGTTATGGATTATTTTCATGCTGATTATAATGATGCTGTTGTTTTTGGTGATTCTGGCAATGATATTTCAATGTTTACAGATGATTGGACAAAGGTTGCCATGGGAAATGCTATTCCTGAATTGAAGAAGCTTGCAGACTATGTGACTTCCGACGTTGATAAAGATGGAATTTACAATGCCTGCGAGAAGCTGGGATTATTTGATACTGTTGCTTGTTAATACCTTTCAGCGTGATCTCGATAGGGAGCGTTATGAAAGGTGTTAATATAATATGGTAATTAAAGCTTTAATTAGGTAGTCTAGTCAACTAGAATAAAGACATTAATAAATCAGGATATATAGAAGGCAAAATGATTGAGTATAAACAAACGGGGGAAAATAATAATTTGAGGAGACAGAAATATGATATTTGAAAAATCTTGTGGGGCAATAGTATATACAGTTGACAACGGTGTCATAAAGTACCTGCTAGTTGAAGAAAATAGTGGATTTCACAGTTTTCCAAAAGGACGTATGGAAAACGAAGAAACAGAAGAACAGACAGCAATTCGTGAGATTAAAGAAGAGACAGATCTTGAAGTTGAACTCATTACTGATTTTAAGGTATGTGAACAATACAATCCTGCGGAAAAGCCGGGTTTTACAAAACAAGTTGTATATTTTTTAGCTCATTATTCAGATGCAAAACCCAGAGTGACAAGACCTAATGAGGTCAAGTCGTTAAAAAGCTTGAGTCTTGAAGATTCACTCATAACTATAGAGCATGAAAATAAAAAAGAATTGCTTAAGCTAGCAGATGAGTATATAAAACATAAAATTGTGTCTACTGAACTGGATGTCCATTTCGTGCGAGAGAAATAATGAGCGAGAAAGCTAGTAAACCTATTGACCAGTTGACATTAGAGAGTGAATTTATAAGAACTTTTAAAAGTGCTAAATCTGCTGGAGCTGAATTGGGAATTAATAGTTCAGGTATTGGTAATGCCATTAGAAAAGGTACTACTTCAGGAGGATATCGCTGGCGACAACATATAGAAAAATAGCGTAGATTAAATATGGTATTAAAGCAAGAGAGTTTTCAGTTTTTGTGAAAACTCTCTTTTTATAAAACAAACGAGACATCAAGCTTTGTTTTTTGTTAAGCTAAACGTATTTCTGTCATATATTTATGATATATAGGATGAAGGAGCCTAACTTCATGGAGGATTGTAGTATGCGTTTTATCGGTACTATTTTGCAATTTGATGCAGATGATCATTTAATAGGTGAATATACAGGCGAGTTAAAATGCATTCTCGATAATATTGAAAACGGTGAGACATTTTATTACAGATTTCCCTGTTTCTCAGATATAGGTAGTAAGAAAAAGATTAGATATACTCATTTTGGTCTAAAAGGAATAAATACAAGTTGTAATGAGTATAGTGCAGAGGAATTGATTACCTATTATTTGAATTATGAGATACAAGCGTATTATAGACGTAAGAAGAAAGGAAAGAAATTTCATTGTAGAGGATTTGAGAATATCGAATTTATCTATGCAATTCAATTGCAAGAAGCTGATAGATTAAACAGAAATACAGCAGAAGATTTTAATAAACGGTTAGATTCATTCTTAAAGAGGCATTCAGAATTCAAGCCAGTGGTTGATTTAAACGACTATCGAGGGATGTGTGGAATTTATCTGCTTGTATTGGATAAGTACAATGTTTGTTATATAGGGCAAACGCAGACTGCTCTGAGAGTACGTATAAAACAACATTGGACAAGAAGCGATTACTTTCTGCGAGGAATTGATAGATTTAAAGCAATGGATACAACAAGAATATATGTATATCCCATTCAGGATACCGAAAGTATTAATCTAGCAGAGTATTCCTTAATACCTGATTTCCCAGAACAATATACTCTTAATTGTGGAAGTTCCGGAGGGGATGTATATTTTATGAAATCCCACGGAGAATTGCCAAATATAGAGCCAGATAAGCATTATAACAAGAGTAGTTTAAAAGACTATTTGGATCAAGCGGAGAAGATATTAGGGATTAGAAAAGAGTTATAAAAGATTTGTTTAGTTATCATTAGGTTGATACACCCCTAAAAATACACATATTAGTTGTATCATACACGTACGAGGTATTGAAATATGAACTGATGCAATATTTTCTAATCTATGGGAGGATAGCAAATGAGCAGATTAAAAACACTTCGTGAATACGTAGATAAAGAACTAAGTCTATTGGAAGAAGAGAAGCGTACAAGTGCAACTGCACATTTATATGGCGTATCTCTTGCAGCCACAATTCTAGCAAAGAAACGTGGTCTAAATGAAGAGCTTGCAGCTATGGCAGCTATGCTTCATGACATGCACGCATATAAGAGTGGCTCATATGATAATCACGCTCATTTAGGAGCTGATTTAGCTAGAAAGATTCTTGATGATTTAGCTATAACTTCTGCAGAAGAAACTGATACCATTTGCTCTGCAATATATCATCATGATGACAAATTAGTGGTTGATTCCCCTATGGATGAACTACTAAAGGATGCAGATGTAATTGATCATTGCTTCAAAGATTCTTCTAAACCTATCAAGGAAAAAGAGCAAAAGCGATACGAAAATCTTTGTAAAGAATTAGGTTTGTAGAAACGATATTGGGGAGGTCTAACACGTGGTGTGTTAATTTTTTTATTTTTCAGTTAGACATAACTAACTTTTAGCGATATAATAAATATAGAGATAGAAGAGGAGGTGTTTACTATGACACTTATTCAGATTCTTTCGATTATATTTATTGTTGGAGCTTTAATTTGGCAGCAATATTATTTACACAAACATAAACATTAAAGAAATTGAGGAAATACCAATGACAAAAACAATATTGAAAATTGATGGAATGATGTGCGGTATGTCACAGAACAAACACCTGACGAGAAAAAACTTATAGCTGCTATTGGAGAAACGGGCTACACAGTACAATCAGTAAGTTCAGAGCCATATAAAAAGAAATTCTTGGGATTGTTCTAAAACTATCTGGGGGGGATATTAGTATGAATAACCTTACATCACGCCAGAAGATTATGTTTGGCGTATATTCGATGATTTTAGCTATGATAGGTGATTATCTGCTGGGTTACAAAACATTTAGTACCTCCAGCTCGCCTGAAGCATATATGGGAATCACTTGGAATGTAGTACCTGATTGGAGATATGCAACATCTTCTATATTAGGCTTTATGTGTGCTGCACTATTTGCCGTAGGTGCTGTGGAAGTAATCAGCGTATTAGATAAAAAATACAAACTAGGAAATTCAAAACTATTTAAACTCTTCAAAATAGCAAATTGGGCCGGTATTCTCTACTTCGCATTTGTTCATATAGGAATATGTATGCTTCCCGTTGTATTCAACGCTGGAATGGAAGTAACTGGAGATGTTCAAACCTCTGTAAATATGGTTTTCAGAGTATTAAAAAGTATTGCGGTACCATTAGCTGTAGGTTTTATAGTATGTGATGTATTCGTAACTATAGCCTGGATTGGAATGATTCTAAAAAAGATGATTCCAGTTAAAATAATTGGAATCATTTGTTGCCCTATAATTACTGCACTTTTGGGTCAGCTTATGAATTACATTTCTGAAGGATCCGATTCAGGATTTGAATCATTCGGATGGTTACTTATGTACTTGATTTGTGCGTTTTCTTTAGTTAATAAAGAGGAGAGAGTATAACTATCGATAAAATAATAAACGCTCAAAGTGGAGGAAATATATCAATTCGTCACTTCCAGAGGTAAATGCAAAAAAATCTATAATCCCTGATTTTACAAAGGTTACTGCAAAAAATGTTGTAGCCTTTTTTAGTTGACAGGAACGGAAAAATAGTATCTAAGAGACTTATTTTCTAGTATTTACGTATGTCAAAAAGGTATTTAACATAAGCTTTCCAGAACTTAATGCTAAATGCCTGGGTAGAATCCATATATTGCATTAAGTTCTGCTAACAGATTATTCAGAGCCTTTATTACTGTTACAGTAGTCATCATCGCAACCGCTGCAAGACATATGCAGAACAGCATAAGTATAATTCTATTAAACAAATTTTGGAAATATGGTAATTAAAGCTTTAATTAGATAGTCATATCAACTAGAATAGAAACATTAATAAATCTCGCAGTTTGTGGAGGAAAGCATGACGAATAGAAAGACTAACATTGTTCCTTTTGAAATGAAGTATTTGAATGAGTATTATGATGGCTTTAATACTGAGATTACAAAATACCAATGGCCTGATCCTTTTCGTACAGTTGATGATGCAAAAGAGTTATTACAAGAATTATTGGATGAAATGAAAAAGGATGAAACACTTTTATTTGCGGTTGTTGATTCAGAAGAAAGATTTGTTGGAAGTGTTGAGATGCATGGACTTTCAGAGGATTGTCCGGAAGTGGGAGTATGGATTTGTGAGCCTGAGCAGGAAAAGGGGTACGCATATGAAGCCCTTTCTTATATATTGCATTTCGCGCAGGATAAATATGGTAAAAAGAATTTCTTTTACGAGGCTGATGTTCGAAATATCGGTAGTACTAAATTACTGAATAAGTTTTCGAATCTATACGAAATCAATACGCTTGGCGTAGAAGATTTTGTAACGGATTCGGGAAAAGAGCTTAAATTGCAGGGGTCAGTAATGAAAGTTAAATAACAAATTCCAGCTTGTTGGGCATTTTAAAAGAAAAAGAACTCGAGAACCTCCAGTTTGAAGAATTAAATAATTGAATTGTTAGAGCCTGCCCTTGTGGCGGGCTCCTTTTTTCTGTGCAGGTATAATCTTGGGCTGATATGGGAGGTGGTTATACCTTTTATAATATATGAGGAGATTAATATGAAGCCAAAAAGGTATAACTGGCTTGGAAATTTATGTCAGGTTATACCTTTTGGTGGGCATTGAGACATTATATTGAAGTCAAAAAGGTATAACTAGCGAGGGAAATTATGGAAGGTTATACCCTTTTAGTGGGCATTGAGACATTATATTGAAGTCAAAAAGGTATAACTAGCGAGGGAAATTATAGAAGGTTATACCTTTTAGTGAGCTATGGAACATTATATTGAATCTAAAAAGGTATAACTAAATGCAATAATTATAGATGGTTATACCTATTTATTCAGCAATTAGAGCCTGTGAAATTTTTACTGTAAATATGGAACTTCTATGATAATTTAGATTTATGATGGATGTAGTTGGATTGATTGGTTACAATGGAAGAAAACGAGGATGTTGATTAATTAAAGAGACTTTACATAGGACAGTTACTTCGAAAGAGATAGCTGTTCTTTTAGTACCTCAAATTAAAAATTCACAATTAAAGTATTGACTTGGAGTTAACTCCAAGGTGTATAGTGAACATATCAAAGGTACAAATGATAGCTTGAAATGCAGTAAATATGCTATATGGAGGGCATATGTCATGACAATTAAGGAAGTATGTGAGAAATATGATATCGCTCTCGAAAAACTAGAGTATAAAATTGGAAGATATGAGATTGCCGAAAAAACAGGCAAACTGACATGGGAATAGGAGGTATATTTCCATGATGAAAACAGAAGAACTTAAGTTGGTAACTGAGTGGGATAAGGTATTTCCACAGGATGATAGAGTAGAACATAAGAAAGTAACATTTGTAAACTAAACTCAAATGGTGGTTGGGCAGTGCAGGCTGGCACATCTTTATTAAATATGCGCCAGTTCACATATGCAGATGAGATTGACAGCGCAGTACTTATGGTTCATGGCGAGAAAGCTCATTCTTGCTATTTCAGCAAAGATGCTTTCAAGCTTTTAAAGGGAGACAATAAGGAACTAATGATTATCCCAGGCGCAAGTCACATAGATTTATATGACAATATGGATGTGATTCCTTTTGACCATATTGAGGAGTTTGTAAGGAAAAATATATGAAGATAAGGATAGCATTTACAATAGTCATATTAGTGTCTATTATGCTGGGAATAACAGCGTGTGGCTCGAATACAAATGATAATGCGGCAACAGAGACATCAACTTTAAGGGAAGAGCCTAAGGTAAATGAAGCGGAGGTGAATGACACGAAAAGCATGGTGATGAAAATCGGAGAAATACCTGTAGATATTACCTGGGAAGATAATGCTTCCGTCGAAGAACTTAAGAGTCTTGCAGATTCGGGACTGACAATACCGATGTCGATGTATGGCGGATTTGAGCAGGTGGGACCTATCGGAACGAGTATTACAAGAGATGATAAACAAACGACCACATCAGCGGGAGATGTTGTTTTGTATTCCGGGAATCAGCTGGTAGTCTTTTACGGCTCCAATTCCTGGGCATATACAAGGCTTGGGAAAATCAACTTGTCGGAAAAAGATTTAATAGAATTGCTGAGCAACGGTGATGTCACAATCACGCTGCATGTGGAATAAGGAGCAAGAAGCAGCTTCTGAGTAACTACTCGGAAGCTGTTGATTCTCTGTAAATAATATCTGTTTCTATATAAGTTCTTTTATAAGGCATGGCAGGATTTGCGATTCTTGCAAGAAGCAAATCTGCTGCTATATAGCCCATAGAGCTGGAATGGATTTTGATGGTGGTAAGGCTAGGCTCCATCAGGCTTGCCTCTGGGGCATCATCGAATCCGCATATACGAATATCCTTTGGGACCTTCTTCCCTAACAATTTCAATGCTTTGATTGTAGACATAGCTAAAAAGTCGTTGGCACAGAAAAATAAATCAGGGAGCTGCTTCAGGGAGGCAATCTGTTGGCTAAGCCAGGTTGTGTCAGAGTAGGGATTGCTGTCGTCTGCAAGTATGCAGCTATCCATATCTATTGCAATGCCTCTGTCAGTAAGGACTGAAACGTAAGCCTGCCATCTTTCATAGAAGGACTGGCAGTGGAATCTATCGCCGATAAATGAAATCCTTTTGCAGCCGCTGTCAATCATGGTATCAAGCATGTGGTGAACGCTTGAAAGATTTTCCATATATATAACATCTGCCTTAATAGGGCATCTTTGGCTAAGTGGAGTATCCACAAATAGCATCGGGATATTCTGCTTGCAAAGAAATTCGCAGTAGCTTTCTGAAAACAGCTCCATGCAAAGTATTGCGGCAACATTTTCGATATCAATGTTGGTTGGAAAGCACATGTTGTTGATTTCATAATCGCGAATGATGTTTATAGAAAGCTTGTAGCCCAGCGCATCTATCTTGTGCTGAAAGGCCTCTAAAAGCTTTGTTCCAGAGTGAGAGTTGCCAGGGAAAGCCTGGGTGAATAAAGCAATTTCTGTTTTATCAGTGGGAGCCATTGCTTCTCCTGGCATTGCAGCAGGCTGAGTGAACCCTGCCATATTGAACTGCTTGTAGCCCATGGACATAGCGGTCTGGCATATTTTATTTCTGGTTTCTGCTGATACATTTCCTGTATTGTTAAGTGCTCTTGAAACAGTGTTTCTAGAAAGTCCCAAGGCATCTGCTATCTCTTGTAAAGTAACTCTATTTCCCATAATTTTCTCCTGCGTAAAATCTAATAATAATGATACTGAAAATGCGCCAATGTGTCAAATGTAACATTGTAAAGTTACACTCGTTGTAATTTTCACCAAAAGAAAACCCTTAATTAATCACATATTTCACAAAAATGATGTGCAAATGCATTAGAATATTGCTTTAAATGTAACATGAATGTACACTGTATGTAACAATTAGTAGTGCAAATGCACCTATAGGAGGGAATATGAAGAAGGTTGTTTTGATGCTTCTGCTAGCTGCTATGTGCGTAAATGCGGTAGGCTGTGGCGCAGGTTCTAATGCGGAAGTCACAGATGAGGAAAAGTACATAGGAGAGGAGTGGAGTAATTACGTGTTTTACCCAGCTTCAATAGAAGGCTTTGTTGGTGACACAATGCCATTTTATGATGATGGAAAATTCAATGTTTTCTATCTGGCTGACCAAAGAAATGGCAAACAGGGATATCATCCTTGGGGCTTAATTCAGACAGAGGATTTTTCCAGTTTTGATGATAAGGGAGTAGTTATAAATTACGGTGAAACAGTTGAGAGTCAGGATATTGCTCTTGGTACAGGAAGTGTAATCAAGGATAAGGATGGAATCTATCATGCTTTTTACACAGGACACAATGATACCTATTCGCCAAAGGAAGCAGTGATGCATGCCACAAGTAAGGACATGGAAAACTGGGATAAGATTCCAGAGGATACCTTTACAGGAAGCGGCAATTATTCACAGGACGATTTTAGAGATCCTTACGTAATGTATTCAGAGGAAGATAAATGCTATCTCATGTTTATCACAACAAGAGCTAACAACAATGGTGTAATAGCAAAGTATTCTTCTAATGATTTAAAGACATGGAAGGATGAGGGTGTCTTCTTTGAAAACGATATGGGCAACGATTCCAACATGGAATGTCCTACAGTTTTAAAGTATAAGGATAAGTGGTATCTATCATTTTCAGACCAGTGGCCAAACAGGCAGGTTCATTATCGTATATCCGATAGTTTAAATGGAACCTTTGAAAAGCCAGCTAATGATGTATTTGACTGTAACGGTTTTTATGCAGGCCGCTTAGAGACAGATGGAGATAATCTTTATGTAGTTGGTTGGTGCGGAACAAAGAAGAATCACCAGGATGCTGATGAGTATGACTGGGGCGGAAATATGGTCACTCACTTACTTAATCAAAATAGCGATGGAACACTTAATCCTGTATTAAATCCTAGCATCAAGAGTACCTTGAAAAATGAATGCAAGCTTTCACCGGTGAAGATGACAGAATCAGTTAAGGAAAAGGCTGGAAACTATTCATTTAGCGGCAATGATTATGAGGTAGTTGGTTTTAAAAATATTATGGGAAGCTACCTACTTGAAACTACAGTTTCGGATTTTGATGAAAATGGTATGTTTGGACTTTGCTTTAATACAAATGATGAAAGCGTTGGAAATCTTAACATTGTGTTTAATGCAGCTACAAATAAAATCGAGTTTTATAACACAAGCAACATCGTGCAAACAGCAGCACAGTCTAGTTTAGACTATGATATAAAAAATGCAGGGGAGCTTAATATAAAGGCTGTTATTGCCGGTGGTGTGGTTGTTTGTTATGTAAATGACGAGGTGGCATTTACATCGAGAATGTATCTTTCACAGGGAGGCCAATGGGGATTATTTAGCATCAAATCCCCAGTGACCTTCAAGGATACAAAGCTATATAAGTAGGTAGTATAGGAGGGAGAATATGTTTAAGAAATTGTTGGGTGCTAGTCTTAAGGCCAAGCTACTTGCCACAGGTGGTGTGGTAGTAGTTGCAGCAGCAGGCCTTGCGGGCACTATGGCACTGGGGTCAGGTAATGATGAAATTACTATCAAGGATGAAATCGTTGCCTTGGCAGGCGGCTGGCCACAGTCTTTTATGGCAGACGATTATGTGGAGCCAGAATTTGTAGACGACAAAGACCGTACAAACAATGCCTTCAATGTGGCTGACTTTGGAGAGCAGGGAAACAACG
This sequence comes from Pseudobutyrivibrio xylanivorans, assembly GCF_008935055.1. Lineage (NCBI taxonomy): Bacteria > Bacillati > Bacillota > Clostridia > Lachnospirales > Lachnospiraceae > Pseudobutyrivibrio > Pseudobutyrivibrio xylanivorans. Next base: position 2,427,721 of record NZ_CP043028.1, read on the forward strand.
GTTGGTTCTATAGATACGGTACAGCAAAAAATCCTGCAGCATCAAGAAGAATGGAAAAGTATGATGGAGAAAAGTATTTCCAGGTTGGTAAGACTGGTATGGAAATCAAATCAAACTTTATCCACACTGCAGAAGGCACAGCACCAATCCTTGAATGGCGCGCTGCTAAAAAGGGTGATATAAATGTCAGCCTTACTTATGTAAAGAATGTAAATATGGATAAAAATCCATCTTATCCAGATGGTGTCACATTATATGTGTACAAGGGTGATGAGGCCATCGGTAGATATGAGGTAGATGTTAAAACTGATGGGGAAACTGTTGTTGAAAAGGAGCTTAGCAACCTATCAGTAGACGAGCTTGAAAGCCTTTACTTCATCGTTGATCCTAACATGAACAATGCCTACGATGGTGGTTCATTATATGTAGCCATCAATGATGTAGATGCCAAGAGGCCATCAGCCATCAATGATGTGGCAAGAAAAGATAACAATGCAAATTCCATTGAGGACTTTGGCGCCCAGGGGCAGAACGGATGGACTTATCGCTTCGGAAAATCAGGCAAGGATTCAAAGCTTGTTTCCACAGACAACAATGGAGAGTTTATGAATGTAACATCTCCAAACCTTGTCCTTAGCCACTATTTCATTCATCCTGCTATCAACGACAATGCGATTTTGGCTTGGAAGCCTGCTGTTGATGGGGCTGTAGAGGTAAGAGGAAAGTACAAGAAGTTTGAGCAGAACGATGGAAATCCTGACTGGCCAGATGGCGTTATCGTATCTGTTTACAAGAACGATGAAAAGCTCTTTAGCAAAAAGGTAGCTGCACCAAGAAAAGGTGAAAATGAAATTTCATTCAGAGAGAAGCACCTTGATGTTTTAACAACTGATGAGCTTTACTTTGTGGTAGATGCAGGTGGCAATTCATCTTATGATGGTGGTTGCTTCGATATCGACATTGTAGATAGAACAGGGGCCAAGACTGAGGCTGATGTGGCTATCGATGAGACAGAAACCAGACAAAACTTCGCTGATACAAAATATGATTTTGGTGAGCAGGGTAAAAACGGCTGGTTCTATCAGGATGGATTTGCAAGCGAAGCTACAAATTCTTACAACATGATGAATTTTGAAAAAGAAGAAGAAAGATATTTTGATTCCAGCTATTTGGAAATCAAAAGAGATTTCGTAAATCCAGGTAAGGGCAAATCAGCAGTTATTAAATGGAAGGTTGCGCAGGACGGCAAGGTAAAGGTTGACGCCGCTTATACCAAGTTTAAAAACGAGGACAAGAATCCAAGCTGGCCAGATGGAACAATCGTTACAATCTTCCATAACGATACCCCCCTTGTAACTGAAGATTTTGCCCCAGACAGATTAAGAGAAATTACAAAGCGCCTGGATGTGGCATCAGTAGATGTTAAAAAGGGCGATTTCATCACAATGGTTGTAGATCCAAAATCTAACAATGCTTATGATGCTGGAAAGTATGAATTTTCAATTAAGGGAATCACTCCTATGGTTGGAAAGACCGAAAAGGATGTAACCTATTTCGGTGGTCAGCGTACAAACAATGCTTCCACCCAGGAAGATTTCGGCAACCAGGGTGTTAATGGATACTGCTATCAGTCGGGCTATTACCTGAATCCTAACTATGCAGTAAATCTTGAAACTTATAAGAAGAATGATAAGTACACAACTATCGATGGTGTAGAAATCAAGCGTGACTACATCATGCCAGGAAACAAGGGCCGCTCAGCCATAGTTAAATGGGTGGCAAATGAGGAAGGCTCTGTAGATGTGCTTGCAGATTATACTAAGCACAAGAACGAGGACAAAAATCCAGATTGGCCAGATGGTGTAGATGTTTACATCTTCAAGAATGACAAACAAATTAAAAAGGAAAGCTTTGCACCAGTTGTAGGCCGCGAGGTTACAAAGGATTTATCAGTAAACGGCCTTATGGTCAAGCCAGGAGATTGCATTTCTCTATTGGTTGATGGCAAAGACAATACAGCCTATGATGGTGGAAACTTTAAATTTGTAGTTGAGGATGCCGAGCTTAAGACTATTCCTATGGTAAATGAGAGCGGTAAAAATATCGCAAACCTTGCTCTGGATTTTGGTGCACAGGGAAGCAACGGCTGGTACTACTGCGAAGGCCGTGGCATTGAAAAGTTTGAGATTCTTCAGAAGAAGACCGAGGACGGTTCAGGCTACATTTCAAGAAAGCAAAAGAACCTTGAGATTAAGAAGGATTTTGTGCAGCCTAGACTTAATGCAAATGCAATGTATAAATGGGTAGCTGCAGCAAACGGTCAGATCGATATTACAGGAGATTACACAAAGTTTGGTAATGAAGATCCAAATATGGATTGGCCAGATGGTACTAGAATCGGCGTTTACATCAATCGCCACAATATCATCGATGAAACAGTAACCTGCCCAAGAGGCGAGGACAAGCAAAATACAAAGGCAATAAATATTAAAAAGCTAGATGTGCATGCTGGAGATGTTATCACCTTCGAAGTAACCTGCAACAAAAACAATGCATGGGACGGTGGACGCTTCAACATCGACATCGCAGATTCAAACGAGATAAAGGTTGTTGTAGGTGATGAAGAGCGCACAAACAATACAGTTCTTGGAGCACTTACATCAATGGCACAGGGCACCGATGGCTGGTGGTTCCTTGAAGGCAAAACACCTGCCGATGCCAAGGTACTTACATATCTCAACGCTGATGGCACAGCCTATATGTCTACTAAAAACGAAGGTCTCGAGATGAAGAAGGACTACGTTCATCCAGGCAAGGATAAGCCAGCTATGTATCAGTGGGTTGCTTATGAGGATGGAAAAATCGATATCATTGCTGAATATGTTAAGTTTGGTCAGAACGATTCAAATCCAAATTATCCTGATGGCGTAAAGGTTAGCGTTTATAAGAATAATGACATTTTGTTAGAGCAGGATGTTGAGGCATTTAGAGGCGATGGCAACGACAACAAGCTTGAAATCATGCTTACAAAGCTTGACGTTGTACGAGGTGACAAGATTTCATTTGTAATCGATGCTAAAACAAATAATGCATGGGATGCAGGAAGACTTTCAGCTAGCATTTATGCAGCAAAGGAAAAGACACCAGAGGAAGAAGCTAGAGAGAACAACACAAATCTTAGCAGCGCATTCGGCGAGCAGGGTTCTGACGGCTGGTACTACGGCATGTGCGACTGGGACGGTAAGAACTTTGAAAGACTTACCTATGATGCTGAGATGGGCAGATACTTTAATAATGGCAAGCCAGAGCTTAAGGCTGACTTTGTAGAGCCAGGTAATGGCAGAAATGCAGCATACCAGTGGGTTGTTGCAAAGACTGGCAGAATCAACATCAAGGGAAGCTACACTAAGTTTGCAAACAATGCAGATCCAGCAGCAAACGGCGTATGCATGCGAATCTTCATCAACGGTGAAGAAAAGAAGTGGATTGGTGGAGATATCCAGGGCAATTTTGCAGCAGATATTGTAAAGGCAATTGATGAGGCATATCTTGTTCACGAAGGTGATGTGGTAATGTTTGCTATCGATTCAGATGGCAATGACAGCTACGACGGCGGAAAGCTTGATATTACAATCAAGGATGCTGACGAAGAAGAGCCAGAAGAGCTAGAAGAGCCAGAAGAGCCTGTAGTAGATGAAGACAGAACCAACAAGACAACATTGGCAGAAGGCTTTGGCGCTCAGGGTGAAAACGGCTGGTTCTACGGTACATGTGATTGGGATGGCAAGAATTTTGAAAAGCTTCCATACGATGCCGAGAACAATAGATACTTTAATGGAGGCAAGCCAGAGCTTAAGTCAGATTTTGTAGAGCCAGGTAATGGCAGAAATGCTGCTTATAAATGGGTAGTTGCAGAAGATGGCCGCATCCGAGTTCAGGGAAGCTACACTAAGTTTGCCAATAGCGCAGACCCAAATGCAAACGGAACCTGCATGAGAATCTTCTTAAACGGAGTTGAAAAGAAGTGGCTTGGCGGTACAACACAGGGCAACTTCTCGGATGATAAAACAGTCACATTCGACGAGCACTATGAAGTAAAGAAGAACGACGAAATCACCTTCGCCATCGACCCAGATGGAAACGACGCCTGGGACGGCGGTAGATTAGAGGTTAACATCTCGGATGAGTCTGAGGATGAAGATGATGACGATGCTTCTGATGATAGCGATTCTGAGGATGAAGATGATGCTTCTGATGATAGCGATTCTGAGGATGACAAGTCAGAGGATGCAGAGACTGAGGAAGCTGAAGAGGATTCTAAGGAAACTGAATAGAGTGAGATTATAGGAAGTATAGGAGGCCAGCTGATGAGCTGGCCTCTTATTTGTTTGCGCATCTTAAGCGTGGAGGTCTCACAGAGGTTTCATTAGCCTAGTAACAACGAACTGTGAGAAGTCAGCCGAGCCCATAGTAGTGAAGAAATTTCTGTAATGGAGATGGAGCAAAGGGGTGAACAATCAATAAGTTTGAGTATGTCTCGTGTTGCAGAAATGACAACATCTGCCGTAATCAATCGGGAAAAGGGTGGTCAAATCAAGCGAGGCGGAAAGGAAAGCGCCATTAACTCACTGCCTTTGGCTGGGTATATGGTAATCAAGCAGGTTTGAAAGTGGGGGTGTGGCGGCCGCCACGTGTCTGCAGGGGGATTTTGGGGTGTTTCGGGGGCACTGTGGCATAAAAAAATATAGTGGGTTTCGGAAATTACGGGTTATTACGGGGAAACTCGGATTTGCACTGTAAATTTCTTGGTTGAGAAGGAGAATGGGCTTGATGGTGCTGCTTTTATATACTCGCATTGTCATAGCTGTCCTTTAGGCAACAAAGATAATACACACTAAGGACGATTTACAAAAATTTTTACCGTTCAAATCATGAAAATCGCAAAATAACCCGTAAAGAAAGCAAACTAAAGAGTTTTAAGATTTTTCTTGAAAAGAATTTTTAATTAACTTAGCATTTTATTAGGACGTCCAAATCTTTTCGCGTTTGTGTATCTATATGTGTGTGCAAAGATGAAGTGTTTTGGAGCTGCGGCATTTTTGAATGCATATGTGCTAATCATTGGAACTCTTGTAGGCGAAGGTAATCTTGCATTCTACATCATAATGGTTATTGTGGCAGCGGTTGCTGAGCTGGTTCGAAAGGTATTTGGTTATGATACCAAGAAAGGTGTCAGATTCAGCTTTATTCCTTTTGCATATTCATTCTATGCATATTCTGCGCATTGGTGGGCAAATACAGAGGATTCTCTTCAAGCGGCCGTAGATGAAATGCCAGAAGGATATGCAGAGATGATGGAACCTGTTATAGCAAATATTCCAGCACTTGTGATTGCGCTTATATTGGTAATTCCTGTGGCACTTCTTGGACTGTGGATTGCTGAGGAAGTGATGAAAAAACAGGCGGAGTCGTTTAGTTAATGCATAAGAGGAGAACCGGAGGCGGCAGATATGACAGACAGAGAAACAGAAATAAAAGGTGCTTATAAGAGTTTGGGTAAAGCACATAGTTTTTATGATGGAATGATGACTTGTAGCACGGTATATTTCAATAAGATTGACGAACTCCATAAATTAATATATTATCATAGCAACTAAATCAAACAGACGCCCATTGCTACCGAGTAGTGGGATTAACGTCATTCCTTTACCGTTAGGTCATCGCAGGTGAAGGAATGGCGTATTTTATTATACGGAGGTTTTTATGAAGTGGATTTATTTATTGATTGCTGGTGTACTTGAAATTACATGGGCTGTGGCGATGAAAATGTCAAATGGGTTTACAGTACTTATTCCATCTATTATCACAGGAATAGGCTATATAGCCAGCGCAGTGTTTTTAGCGATAGCTATAAAGCAGCTTCCATTGGGGACTGCATATGCAATGTGGACTGGTATGGGAATATTAGGAACGACACTTTTAGGTGTTTTTCTTTTTAATGAAAAACTGTCAGTTCCACAGGTGGTTTGTGTTATTCTGATTGTAATTGGAATAACCGGGCTTAAGATTTTAGCGAAAGAATGAGGTGTTTGAGATGTTTAGGGAAATGCGTAGATTTAAGCAGCAGGTGTCAGATGCGGAGTGTATTGATATTTTGAAAAACACTAAGCGTGGTGTCTTATCTGTAATTGGTGATGATGGTTATCCATATGGTATCCCAATTAACCATTATTATTGTGAAGAGGATGGTAAGCTTTATTTCCATGGAGCAAAGGCAGGACACAAGATTGATGCTATCAAGGCTTGCGATAAAGCTAGCTATTGTGTTCATAACGATGGCTTTTGTAAGGAAGGAGATTGGGCGCTGAATATCACTAGTGTAATAACATTTGGTAGAATCCATCTAGTTGAAGATGAAGAGGTGGCTCTTAAGATTTGTTCAGAGCTTACTAAGAAGTTTACCGATGATCAGGCTTATCTAGAAAAGGAGATTAAGAACTCATTTAAAAATGTCCAATGTATAGAACTAGTGCCAGAACATATGACAGGAAAGCTTGTGAATGAGTCGTAAAAAAGTGTCGTAGGATAGCACGCCACCACAGGCAGCTATAGCAAACAAGTAATTTACCATTTGTTAAGTCAATGACATAAATGAAAAGCTCAGATTCCTGTTCGCAGGGATTCTGAGCTTTTTTGCTATTCTTCATCCAGCTTTCTACATTGTATATGGCTCTACCACTGGTCAAGAGCAAGCCCTTCGGGAGTTTCGCTCTCTTGAGTTAGTGGTAGAGCATTATAAATGGTAATCAAGCCGGCTGAAGAAGGGGATTGTGGCTAGGCCACAGCTCATTTAATGGCATGGGGCTAGTTTGGTTCAAAATTACGTAAATCATGGATGTTACAGTGTTTTTTTATAAAAATAGAAATAACACTGTAAGAGAAAATGTTTGGTTACAGTGTTTTTTAGAATAATGCTAGAAACACTGTAAAAATGAGGCTTTCATGATAGATTTTAATATGAAAATGGATTGTGATTGTGAAAATGTAGCTGAAATTACAGTGTTATTTGCAAAAATGCAAAAAAACACTGTAGGTTGTCTGAACTGAAAATTTTTGATTACAGTGTTTTTGAAGAAAACCTAAATAACACTGTAATAATAAAATTTTTAAGATTATTCTTGAAAAGAATTTTTAATCATATTAGCCTTTTATTAGGACGTCCCAATCTGTGTTAAGAGGAGGCATATGACTATGAACAAAGAACAGTTACATAGGTACATTTCTCAGAGCACTGGCAATGAGAGTAACATATAAGTCAAAAAATGGATGGCACACGATGAGATGGTGAAAGCCAAGTCATAGGGGAAGACAATAGCCTTATAAAGTATTGAAAAATACTGCTATAGGGCTTTTTTTATCCACAAAAATGAGATATAGTAGATGAAAACGGCTTTGGAGGAAATCACAATGAAAAACTTACTTGAAAAAGGCCTAACAGGATTTGACCTGAAATATCTGGCACTTGTATTTATGGTGTTAGACCACATTCACTACTTTTTTGAATTCACAGGCAGGATACCAATATGGTTTTCATGGCTCGGAAGATTGGCAGCGCCTTTATTTTTATTTTGCCTCATAGAAGGCTTCATCCACACTCATGACAGAAAACGCTATTTTCTAAAAATCTACGTTATCTCAATTATTATGGGCCTGATACAATTTGGCTTCTATAATGTACTTGACTTTGCAGTTAGAGGCGATGGCTTCTTCCCTGTAAACGCCATGCTTTCAAGCTTTTCGATACTTCTAGTAGTACTTATGGGAATTGAGTGGATTAGACAAAAGAAATACTTAATTGGAATCCTGGCGGTGGTAATCCCAGTTATTATACTGCCAAATATCTTTGTACGCTTTGTATATTCAAATCCAGATAACCACATAGTTAATATACTTGCAAGCCTTATCAACTTCACAGTCCTTCCACTTCACAATATGATTCAAGATGGCGGGACGCTAACACTTTATGAAGGAGTGATTCTATATCTATTTAGTTTTTGCAAGAACAAGAACATAAGAATCTACGCATACATTATCTTTAAGCTCTTAATTGGAGTAGGACTTGTGACACTTACTATGGGAACATTTAATGTCCACGCCCTTATATTTGAATCCTTTGAATGGATGTCTGCCTTTTCAGCTATATTCATGCTTTGTTATAATGGAGAGCGTGGAAATGGAAATTCAAGGTTCTTTTATTTCTTCTACCCAGCACACATATACGTGCTATATGGCATGTCTTTTATTACCTATTCTTTATTTAGATAAAAACTAACTATTATAGTGCCTGACTACACTGATATGTACCCTCTTTACTGGACAACCAGTAAGGAGGGTACATATCACACTAAGTCAGGCGCTAATATTTTTCGGCAATATAGAAAATGGTTAATGAAAAAATAGTGTAAAATATAGTGTAATTTTAGTGGAATAATATTACACTATTTGTTAGAAAACATTTCTTGAAGCCAGACCTCATTGTGGTCAGGTAACTATAATTTACAGAAAGATTATTATGAATAAGGAAGACAATAGAATATATACACTTAGTGAAGAGGTGCCTGCGAAAGCGGTAGTTAAGATGGAGGAGTAATGTTATGTCATTTCAGACTTTTATGTTTAAATATCTTGCAGGGAAGAATGATAAGAAGCGTGATGCCAAGCTGGTGGTGCCAGAGAATATCACCATGGAGCGGGATATAAATTATCTTGGAAATAACGATCCGGACAATTTGTTGGATATCTATTATGAGAAGCATACCGAGAGGCTTCAGCCAACCATTATCAGCATTCACGGTGGTGGATATATTTATGGCTCCAAGGAGATTTACAAGCATTACTGCGCATATCTGGCAAGCCTTGGATTTACGGTTGTTAATTTTAATTATCATCTTGCACCGAAGGCAAAATTTCCATCGCAGCTTACAGAAATTAATCAGGTGATGGAGTGGATTGCTGCCAATGCAGAGGAGCATTTCATTGATATTAATAACGTATTTCTTGTGGGTGATTCGGCAGGAGCCCAGATGTGTAGTCATTATGCAGCGATTTTCACTAATCCAGAGTTTGAGAAGTTGTTTGATTTCAAGACACCTCAGTCCATCAAGATTAGGGCGATTGCATTGAACTGTGGAATTTACGAGTTTACTGAGCCGAGTCAGAATGACCAGATGGGAAAGCTTACAAAGGACTTACATGATATTTATCTGGGTAAGCACTCAGAAAGATGGGATGATCATGTGAATGTGCTTGGTCACATTACTGAAAACTTCCCACCTAGTTATGTGATGACAGCTTATTATGATTTCCTTCGTGGCAATGCGGAGCCTATGCACAATTTCCTTAAGAAAAAGGGCGTGGACACAGAGTTCAAGTGCTATGGTAAGGAAGGCCAGACATACATGGAGCATGTATGCCATGTGAATATGAACTTAGATGAGGCAAAGCAAATCAACCAGGACGAGGTCGAATTCTTTAAGCGCTACATCGTGTGAAGCCTGAAGTCTCGCGGAGACATACCGTAGGTTTCCTTGAATTTGCGGTAGAAGTAGCTACTGTTATCGTAGCCGATATAGGTATAGATGTCTTCGATGGTAAGGGTGGTGTGGCTGAGCAGGTAGGCTGCCTGCTGCAAGCGTCTTGCCAGAAGATGTTCTTTAAAATTTTTACCAGTATGTTTTTTCAGCAGTCTGCTTATGTAATAGGTAGGCTGCTTTGTTTTTTCTGCAATTGCTTCTAAGCTTCCATGCTTGTAATGAGAGTCGATATATTTCAGGGCAGTCAGAAGCAGATTCTGCTCGTACTGGGATGGAGTCTGCTCATTAACTCGACCAACATAGACAGATAAGGTCTGCAGAAGAAGACCCATTGTGGAACGGTTGATGGTGTTTATGATAGTTTCTGATTCCTGATTTGTAATGGTGTAAATCATATTTTCCATGAGATTTTGCACAGGAAGAATATCTGCAGTTGGAAAGTGCAGATAGGTCAGGAAGGAAGATTCTGGTGACAGTGTAGAAATCAAAAAGTCTCGGAGCAAGTCGCCTTCAGGAACCATTTGAAGTGCCTCATCAAAGAATTCTGGTAGTAATATGAAATTGACTGCAATATCATTTTCTGTTGCAGGCATTATTTCTTGGGTGGCATTTTGATTCAGGAAAAGAAGCTCGCCAGCCTTTAAAGTAAGCTCATCCTTTCCATTTAAGATGTGGTGAGTCTCGCCGGAAACCATGTAAACCAGTTCTACATAGTTATGGCTGTGCTTCGGAAAATGCACAAAACGGGTATGAGGACGTATCTCTATGAGACGTCCTTTTTTTAATAGCTTATCGCTATCGATGACAAAGGCATTGCCCGCTGAATAGCGGGAGCGGTCGATGTCTTTTCCCTTTAAAATCTCTTGTTCTTCCTCTGTGAGCTTGCTTAGCTCCTTCAATAAAATCTCATTCATAATGCAATTATAAAATGAATATAACTGCAAATAAAGTCCTATTTTTTATTTTTTGCCGACCTTAAATAGTGGATTGCCTGGGCCTATAATAGCATCATCAAATAAAAACGAGGGAAAGTTATGGGCGAGTTTTATTTAGCCGTGGACATAGGCGCGTCAAGCGGACGCCACATGCTATTTACAATTGAAGACGGTAAGATTTTGATGGATGAAATCTATCGCTTTGAAAATGGCATGAAGTCGGTGGACGGAAAGCTCCTATGGGACACAAAGTCTCTTTTTGAAGAGATTAAAAATGGTATGAAGAAATGTAGTGAGATGGGCAGGATTCCAGTTTCTATGTCTATTGATACCTGGGGTGTGGATTATGTTCTTTTGGATGAGGACGGAAATCTCACTGGCGATACATTTGGTTACCGAGATCATAGAACAAACGGCATGGATGCTGAGGTTTATAAGGTTATTCCTGAGGATGAGCTTTATAAGCGCATTGGAATTCAGAAGGCAATCTTCAATACAATTTATCAGTTGACAGCAGACAGGATTCAAAGACCAGAAGCACTTGCAAATGCTAAGACACTTCTGATGATTCCTGATTATTTGAACTTCCTTTTAACTGGAAACAAGGCATCGGAGTATACCAATGCCACAACCACAGGACTTGTAAATCCAGCTACAAAGCAGTGGGATTATGAGCTTATCGAAATGCTTGGATTTCCAAAGGAAATATTCTTAGAGCTGAAGCTTCCTGGTAATGAGGTTGGACAGCTTTCTAATCAGGTGACCGAAGAAGTTGGCTTTAGCTGTAAGGTACTTCAGTGTGCAAGTCACGACACAGCATCAGCTGTAATGTCAATGCCTCACCTTGGCGATGAGGGACTTTATATCAGCTCAGGTACCTGGTCACTGATGGGTGTTGAAAATAAGAATGTGCTTTCTAGAGACTGTGACCGTCAGGGCAATTTCACAAACGAGGGTGGCTATGACTACAGATATCGTTATCTGAAGAATATCATGGGACTTTGGATGATTCAGCAGGTGAGACATGAGGCAAATGATGCACTAAGTTTTGCTGAGTATGCAGAGCTTGCATCTAGAGCTAAAAGCTTCCCATCACTTGTTGATGCCAATGATGAGAGGTTCCTTTCGCCAAGGAACATGACAGAGGAGATAAAGAAGGCCTGCGAGGAGTCGAGACAGCAGGTGCCTGGCACCTCAGGAGAGTTGGCAGCTGTAATTTATAAGAGTCTTGCAAAGTGCTACGGAAATACGATAACGGAAATACGAAGCAACACAGGCAGAGACTACGAGGCACTCCACATCATTGGAGGTGGCTGCAAGAATGCGTATCTCAATCAGCTGACAGCAGACGCCACAGGACTTGTGGTATTGGCTGGTCCATCAGAGGCAACAGCAATAGGAAATGCAATGGTTCAGATGATTGAGGCAGGCGAACTTGCCGACCTCGTATCGGCTCGAGAGTGTGTGCGAGAGTCGTTTAATATTGAGATATTCAATCCACAGAATAATTAATTATTTATATGAGGCTGTAACTATCAAGCTCTAATATTTCTGAAGGAGACATGTAATCGACGGAAGAAATCATTAGGCTTGAGAGTGTAACAGCCGGACTATAGGAGGAATAAGATGTTAGTTAATACAAAGGCTAAAGTGGGAGTTTTTTCAATAGCTCTGGGTGCTTACTTACCACAGTTCCCAAGCTTGGTACCAGAGTTCAATAAGCAATTCGAGGATTTCAAAGCGTCAATCCCTGACACAGTTGAAATCATCGATGGTGGTGTGGTAACCACAAAGGAGCAGTCACAGGCAGCAGGTGATTTATTTAGAGCAGCAGATGTAGATTTGGTTTTCATGCAGCTTCTTACATATGCAACAAGCTACAATATGCTTCCAGCAGTAAAGGATCTTGATGTTCCTGTTGTTCTTGTAAATCTTCAGAAGCTTAAGGCTCTTGATTATGATACAGCAGGCACAGCAGAGTGGCTTGGAGAGGCATACGCTTGTGGTGCTGTAGGCGAAATGGTTGCAGATTTAAATCGTTACGGCAAGCGTTCAGCTGTAATTACAGGTGTAGTTGAAGGCGGTGATGCAGCGGTAGCTAAGGAGATTGACCAGTGGTGTAGAGCTGCTCAGTGTCGTAGAAGATTTAGAGAGACAAATCTTGCACAGATTGGCCGTCCATACCCAGGTATGATGGACCTTTACATTGATGAGTCAAATCTTTACAGAAGAATGCACGTATATACGAAGCAGTTCGATTGGGAAAAGATTTGGGCTATTGCAGATGATATTACAGACGAGGCTGCTATCAAGGCAAAGGCTGATGATATCCTTGATACCTTTGAGGTAGTTGGCGGTGTTGATGAGGAGAAGCTCCACGAGATGGCAAAATACGTTGTTGCCTTCGAACAGTGGGTTAAGGACGAGAAGCTTGGATTTGTTGCATCTCACTATGATGGATTTGCAAAGGGACAGGCTGGTGTAGTTGATAGTCTTCTTATTCCAGCATTCTCAATGCTTATTAAGCAGGGAACAGCCTGCGCAGTAGAAGGCGATATCAAGGTTGCCATGGCAATGAGTATCTTAAAGACAATCGCTGGTTCTGGTCAGCTTTCAGAGATGTACACAATCGACTTCAATGATGGTGTAACTCTCATCGGTCACAGTGGTTCAGGTGATGCTGACTTCTCTCAGGCAAAGAAGCCTACTATGAAGATTGTAGATGTGTTCCACGGAAAGACTGGCGGCGGATATCTTACACAGTTTTATCCACCAGAGGGCGACATTACATACCTTGCAATAACACAGGATGGTGAAGGACACTTCAAATTCGTATGTGCAGAGGGTGTAAATGTACCAGGAAAGATTCTTCAGAATGGTGACACAATGATGCGTACAGAATTTGCAATCTCACCAGCTGAATTCGTAACAAAGTGGAGCGAGGCTGGTCCAACCCATCACTTCGCAGCAGCAATTGGTCGTCATATTGATACAATCCTCAAGGTAGCTAAAGTATTTGACGTACCAGTAGAAATCATTACACGATAATTAAAGTTTATAAATGAGGCTGTAGTTCACAAGCTATTATAATTCTGAAGGAGACATGTAGTCGACGTAAGAATTCATAATGCTTGTGGACGTAACAGCCGGACTATAGTAAGGAGTTTTATTATGAGTATTTTAGATGTTAAGTTTGTAGAAGGATTTATTAGAATGGCCAACGACGGCTGGGAGCAGGGCTGGCATGAGCGTAACGGCGGTAACCTTTCTTATCGTATGAAGGATGAAGATGTTGCAGCTGTTAAGGAATACCTTAAGGAAGATGGCGAGTGGAAGGAAATCGGCACAGAGGTTCCTGGTCTTGCAAATGAGTACTTCATGGTAACAGGTAGTGGAAAGTACTTCCGTAACGTTATCATCGATCCAGAGGATTCAATTGGTATCATCAAGGTAGATGAGACTGGCACAAAGTATCAGATTCAGTGGGGCTTCGTAAACGGCGGCAGACCAACTTCAGAGCTTCCATCACACCTTATGAATCTTGAAGTAAAGAAGCGTGTGACAAATGGTAAGTACAGAGTTGTTTACCATGCTCACACTACAAATACAATCGCTCTTACATTTGTACTTCCTCTTTCAGATGAAGTATTTACAAGAGAGCTTTGGGAAATGGCTACAGAGTGTCCAGTTGTATTCCCATCTGGTATTGGCGTTGTAGACTGGATGGTTCCAGGCGGAAAGGATATTGCAGTTGCAACTTCAAAGCTTATGGAGCAGTATGACGTAGCTATCTGGGCTCACCACGGTATGTTCGCATCAGGTGAGGATTTCGACCTTACATTTGGTCTAATGCATACAGTTGAGAAGGCAGCAGAGATTCTTGTAAAGGTTCTTTCAATTACACCAAACAAGCTTCAGACAATTACTCCTGATCAGTTCAGACATCTTGCAAATGATTTCAAGGTAGAACTTCCAGAGAAGTTCCTTTTTGAAAAATAATCCCTATATTCTTAAAAATCTCAGGTCATTTTTGTGGCCTGAGATTTTTGTTTAACACTTTAATGTGAAAAAGTGCTTGCAATATTATAGAAATAATTGTATATTATTTCAAAGACAAAGGCGTCTAAACAAACACCCGAAGTGGGTGTCTGTTTAGGCGCTTTTTTTTCGTATGTAAGTGGAAGGAGTAGAAAGATGGAAAATCATCAGATGGGCTTGTACAGTCCCGAGTTTGAGCATGACAACTGTGGTATAGGAGCTGTGGTTTCCATTAAGGGAATCAAGACACACCAGACAGTGTCAGATGCTCTTAAAATTGTAGAAAACCTGGAACACAGAGCAGGAAAGGATGCTGATGGAGAGACTGGAGACGGTGTTGGAATTCTTCTTCAGATTTCTCATAAATTCTTTTCTAAAGTCGCAAAAGAGATTGGGATTAACATCGGTGATGAAAGAGATTATGGCGTAGGTATGTTTTTCTTTCCAGCTGAGGAGCTGAAGAGAAAGCAGGCCATGAAGATGTTTGAGATAATTGTGGCAAAGGAAAATCTAGAATTCCTTGGCTGGCGTGCAGTTCCAACTAAGCCTGAGATTTTAGGAAAGACAGCATTAGACTGCATGCCTACAATTTATCAGGCGTTTATTAAGAGACCAGAGGATTGCCCTAAGGGACTTGATTTCGACAGAAGACTTTATGTTGCAAGACGTGTCTTTGAGCAGACTGCAGAGGATACTTATGTTGCATCACTTTCAAGCAGAACAATTGTCTATAAGGGAATGTTTCTTGTAAATCAGCTTAGACTTTTCTTCGAAGATTTGCTTGATGAGGACTATGAGTCTGCTATCTGTACAGTACACTCACGTTTCTCTACCAATACAAATCCATCATGGGAACGTGCCCATCCAAACCGTTTCATCGTTCATAATGGTGAGATTAACACAATCAAGGGTAATGCGGACAAGATGCTTTCACGAGAGGAGACCATGGTTTCTCAGGTTCTTGAGCCAGAGATGACAAAGATTACTCCAGTGTGCAATCAGGCAGGCTCGGATTCTGCCATGCTTGATAACGCCCTCGAGTTCCTTGTAATGAATGGCATGCCACTTCCTCTTGCAGTTATGATTACTATTCCAGAGCCATGGGTAAAGAACAAGGCAATGGATCAGGCGCGCCGTGACTTCTATCAGTACTACTCAACAATGATGGAGCCATGGGATGGTCCTGCTTCAATTCTTTTCTCTGATGGTGACATTATGGGTGCCGTTCTTGATAGAAATGGACTTCGCCCATCACGTTACTATATTACAAATGATGATTACCTTATCCTTTCTTCTGAGGTTGGCGTGCTTCCAATCGCAGAAGAGAGAATTCGACTTAAGGATAGATTAAAGCCAGGCAAGATGCTTCTGGTTGATACTGTTAAGGGAAGACTGATTGATGATGATGAGCTTAAGGCAACTTATGCTGCGCGTCAGCCTTATGGTCAGTGGCTGGATTCAAACCTTGCACATCTTGCAGAGATTAAGATTCCAAACGAGCCAGTGCCTCGCTACACAAAGGAAGAGCGCGACAGACTCCAGAAGGCCTTTGGCTATTCTTATGAGGAAATTAAGGAGTCAATCCTTCCAATGGCTCTTAATGGCGCAGAAAACACAGGCGCAATGGGTATCGACGTACCACTTGCTGTGCTCTCAGATCACCATCAGCCACTATTCAATTATTTCAAGCAGCTGTTTGCACAGGTAACAAATCCACCTATCGATTCAATTCGTGAGGAGATTGTTACAGCCACAACTATTTACCTTGGAACAGCTGGAAACGTGCTTGAGGAGAAGGAAGAAAACTGCAACATGCTGCAGATTAACAACCCAATCCTTACAGTTACAGATTTGATGAAGATTAAATCTATGAAGGTGCCAGGCCTTCGCGCTGAAACTGTGCCTATCACCTATTACAAGAATACTTCCCTTGAGAAGGCTATTGAGCATCTTTATGTGGAGGTTGACAGAGTAAATCGAGAGGGTGCAAATATCATCATCCTTTCAGACAGAGGTGTGGACGAGAACCATGTGGCTATTCCATCACTTCTTGCAGTTGCTGCAGTTCAGCATCATTTGGTTCAGACAAAGAAGCGTACCAGCCTTTCAGTTATTCTGGAGTCTGGTGAGCCAAGAGAGGTGCATCATTTTGCAACAATTTTGGGTTATGGTGCTTCTGCAATTAATCCTTATCTTGCACAGGAAACAATTGCTGAGCTTATTGAAAAGGGACAGCTAAAGAAGGATGTTCATGCGGCAATTGATTCTTATAACGAGGCTGTTATCACAGGTATCATCAAGATTGCATCTAAGATGGGTATCTCAACTGTTCAGTCTTATCAGGGCGCAAAGATTTTTGAGGCTATCGGTATCAGCTCAGATGTTATCGATAAATATTTCACTGGCACAATAAGCCGTATCGGTGGAATCACTTTGACAGATATTCAGGCAGATGTGGAGATGCAGCACTCAAAGGCTTTCGATCCACTTGGACTTTCTGTGGACGAAACTCTCGATTCAAGAGGTCAACATAAGATGCGCTCAGGAGCAGAGGAGCATCTTTACAATCCTGCAACAATTCATCTCCTTCAGCTTTCTACAAGAACAGGAGATTACAATACCTTCAAGGAGTACACCTCACTGGTTAACAAGGAGGATGCAGTTAGAAATCTTCGCGGTTTGATTGATTTCAAATATCCAAAGAAGGGTATTAGCATTGATGAGGTTGAGTCTGTTGATTCAATCGTTAAGAGATTTAAAACTGGTGCAATGAGTTACGGCTCAATTTCTAAGGAAGCCCACGAGACAATGGCTATCGCCATGAATATGCTTCATGGTAAGTCAAACTCTGGTGAAGGTGGAGAGGAAGAGGAGCGTTACACAGTTGGTCCAGATGGTCTCAACCGCTGCTCAGCAATTAAGCAGGTGGCATCAGGTCGATTTGGTGTTACCAGCAAATATCTTGTTTCTGCAAAGGAAATTCAGATTAAGATGGCTCAGGGTGCAAAGCCAGGTGAAGGCGGTCATCTTCCAGGAAAGAAGGTTTATCCTTGGATTGCAAAAACCAGACTTTCGACACCAGGTGTGGCGCTGATTTCGCCACCACCTCATCATGATATTTACTCAATCGAGGATTTGGCTGAGCTGATTTATGATTTGAAGAATGCAAATAAGGATGCAAGAATTTCTGTTAAGCTGGTTTCTGAGGCAGGTGTTGGAACAATTGCTTCAGGTGTTGCAAAGGCTGGCGCACAGGTAATTCTTATTTCAGGCTATGACGGTGGAACAGGTGCTGCTCCAAAGTCATCAATCCATAATGCTGGACTTCCATGGGAGCTTGGTCTTGCTGAGGCACACCAGACTCTTGAGATGAATGGCCTTAGAAACAAGGTTGTCATCGAGACAGATGGAAAGCTTATGAGTGGACGTGACGTTGCCATTGCCTGTGCACTTGGTGCAGAGGAGTTTGGCTTTGCAACAGCTCCACTTGTAACAATGGGCTGTGTAATGATGCGTGTATGTAATCTTGATACATGTCCTGTTGGTGTGGCTACACAGAATCCTGAGCTTAGAAAGAGATTTTCAGGAAAGCCTGAGTACGTGGTGAACTTTATGCGCTTCATCGCACAGGAGCTTCGTGAGTACATGGCAGAACTTGGTTGCAAGACTGTTGACGATCTTTGTGGTCGCTACGATTTGCTGAAGCTTAAGGATGTTCAATCTAAGCCACGTTTGGCAAAGGTTGATTTGTCTGCTGTAGTTACTAATCCAAATCCTTACGAGAAGATTAGCTACGGCAAGAAGAACGTATTTAACTTTGAGCTTGAAAAGACTGTAGATGAAAAGATTCTCCTAAAGAAGCTTGCACTTGCTATCGAAAGTGAATCTGATGGAGAGGTTGATGTTGAGGTTTCAAACGTTAACCGCTCACTTGGAACCTTGCTTGGAGCAGAGCTTACCCGTCGATTTGGCGAGACTCTTAATGAGGATAGCTACAAAGTTAATTGCCATGGTGCAGGTGGTCAGTCCTTCGGTGCATTTATTCCTAAGGGACTTACACTTCGTCTTGAGGGCGATTCAAATGATTATTTTGGCAAGGGACTTTCAGGTGGAAAGCTTGTTGTTTATCCATCTAAGGAGGCAACCTACAAGCAGGATGAGAATATCATCATCGGAAACGTTGCCCTTTACGGTGCAACCTCTGGTAAGGCATTTATCAATGGTGTTGCCGGTGAGCGTTTTGCTGTAAGAAATTCAGGTGCAACTGCTGTCGTTGAGGGCTGTGGTGATCATGGTTGCGAGTACATGACAGGTGGTCGAGTTGTTGTTCTTGGTACAACAGGAAAGAACTTCGCTGCTGGTATGTCTGGTGGTATTGCCTATGTTTTAGACGAGGATGCTACACTTTACAAGCGTTTGAACAAGAGCATGGTTAGTCTTGAGACTGTCACAGATAAATATGACGTCCTTGAGCTGAAGGAGATTATTGCTGAGCACGTTGCTGCAACTGGCTCTAAGAAGGGCAAGGAAATCTATGATAATTTCAGCGAGTACCTGCCTAAGTTCAAGCGAATCGTACCATTTGATTACAAGAAGATGATGCAGACCATTGTTCAGATGGAGGAAAAGGGATTATCTTCAGAACAGGCTCAGATAGAAGCATTCAATGCACTTTGTAAGTAGGAGGATTAATTAGATGGGAAAGCCAACTGGATTTTTAGATTATAATAGAGTTGAGGCTGCCGCAGTTAAGCCTCTTGAAAGAATAAAGAATTTTAACGAGTTTCACGAGCCACTTTCAAAGGAAGAGCAGCAGAGACAAGGTGCTCGCTGCATGGATTGTGGCGTACCCTTTTGCCAGTCAGGTATGACAATTAAGGGGATGACCTCAGGCTGTCCTCTTAACAACCTCATCCCTGAGTGGAACGAGCTGGTTTATCAGGGCAACTATGAGATGGCCTACAAGAGATTGCACAAGACCAGCAATTTCCCTGAGTTTACCTGCAAGGTTTGTCCAGGTCTTTGCGAAAAGGCATGTACTTGTGGCTTGAATGGTGATGCTGTTTCCACAAAGGAAAATGAGAAGGCAATCATTGAATTCGCATATGCGAATGGACTTGCTGATGCTAAACCACCACAGGTTCGTACAGGAAAGAGTGTAGCGGTAATTGGTTCAGGTCCTTCAGGACTTGCTGTTGCTGACCAGCTCAACAAACGTGGTCATAAGGTAACTGTTTATGAGCGTAATGACAACGTGGGTGGACTTCTTCGTTATGGAATTCCTAACATGAAGCTTGAAAAACAGGTTATTGACCGCAAGGTGAAAATTATGGAAGAGGAGGGCATCAGTTTTATCGTAAATGCGAATGTTGGTGCTGATATCAAGGCAAAGGATTTGACATCAAAATATGATGCGGTTGTTCTTTGCTGCGGTTCTTCAAATCCTCGTGATATTGATGCAGTAGGTCGCAAGGATGCAAAGGGAATCTACTTTGCTTTAGACTTTTTGACTTCAACTACAAAATGTCTCTGGGCTAACAATATGAAGCTGGTAGAGGGCCAGTACATTTCTGCAAAGGATAAGGATGTGGTTATCATCGGTGGTGGTGACACAGGAAATGACTGCGTGGGTACTTCAATTCGTCACGGTTGTAAGTCTGTGACTCAGCTTGAGATGATGCCAAAGGCACCAGATGTACGAGCAGAGTCGAACCCTTGGCCTCAGTGGCCACTTGTCTGCAAGACAGACTACGGTCAGGAGGAGGCTATTGCAAAGTTCGGACACGACCCACGAATTTACACAACAACTGTAAAGGAATTTAAGACAGACAAAAATGGAAATCTTAAGTCATTGATTTTAGTGTCACTTGAGTCCAAGGTTGATAAGAAATCTGGAAGAAGAATGATGGTTCCAGTTGAGGGCACAGAGAAGGAAATTCCTTGTCAGCTTTGTCTTATTGCCGCAGGCTTCTTAGGCTCTGAAAAATATGTTACAGATGCCTTCAAGGTGGAGGTTGATGCACGTACTAATGTGGCAGCTTCAAAGCCAAATGGCTTTGCCACAAGTGTAAAGAAGGTATTCACAGCAGGCGATATGCATACAGGTCAGTCTCTTGTTGTAAAGGCAATCCGTCAGGGCAGAGACTGCGCAAGAGAGGTTGACGAATATTTAATGGGCTACACTAATCTGTAGTTCTTTACCATGATGCCCAATTAGGGTAAAATTTAAAGAAAAATCTGGAGGAGATATTATGTCTCATTTATCTATTGAGGACATCATAGAATTTGTGGAGGAGAACGACGTTAAATTCATCAGACTTGCCTTCTGCGATTTGTATGGTACCCAGAAAAATATTTCTATCATGCCACAGGAGTTGAAGACTGCATTCGAGGATGGAATTAACTTCGATTCATTTTTGATTTTAGGTTATTCAAATGTGGAAAAGGATTTGTTCCTAAAGCCTGATCCAGATACCCTGCACGTTCTGCCATGGCGTCCACAGTCTGGTCGTGTAATCAGATTTTATTGTGATGTGGTTTATGCTGACGGCACACCATTTTCACTTGATTACAGACACTTCCTCAAGGACACCTTAAAGGAGTGTGAGGAGATGGGCTTCACTACAAGAATGGGACTTAAGTCAGAATTTTATCTCTTCAAAACTGATGAGAACGGCAATCCTACCAGGGAGCCGTTTGATAATGGTGGATATCTTGATGTCGCGCCAAATGATAAGGGTGAAAATATTCGTAGAGAAATCTGTCTTACACTTGAGGAGATGGGAATCAGTCCACAGTCTTCACATCACGAACGTGGTCCTGGACAAAATGAGATTGATTTTGAGTCTGCAGATGTTTTGACTACTGCCGATAACCTTGTTACCTACAAGAATGTTGTTGAAAATATTGCTGCCAGAAATGGTGCCTATGCATGCTTTGAACCAAAGCCAATTGAGGGTGCACCAGGAAATGGTCTTCACATTCGTATGGCAAACTACAAGGGTGAGACAAATCTCGTAACAGAGGATAAGGATTTCTCTGAGAGCTTCATGGCGGGCATTATCAACAGAATGAGGGATATCACACTGTTCCTTAACTGCCGAGCTGACTCCTATAATCGCTTTGGACAGCAGGAAGCACCAAAGTATATTACCTGGTCACAGCAGAATAACTCACGTCTTTTTAGAGTGCCTGAGATTAACGGAAAGAGAAAGCATTTTATTCTACGTTCGCCTGATTCTTGCATTAATCCATATTTGGCTAGTGCAATTATTCTTCAGGCAGGTATGGCAGGAGTGCGTGGAAAGGAAAAGCTTCCACCAGCACTTGAGATTAATTCCAGACTTTTGACAGATGACAACCAGTCTGCATATTTAGAGATGCTGCCTCAGACCATCGAGGAGGCAATTGAGTGCGCATCAAATAGTGAGTTTATCAAGCAGTCATCCTTCGCAGATATTGCGAAGAACTATATTGAAACCATCACGGCATCTATTTAGCCTTGTGAAGGAGTAGACTATGGAACGAGCATTAATTGTCTGCGATAACGACAAGGGAACAGCCTTCTATAAATCCTTTCTCAAGGAAAATGGTTTTATAGACATGATGACAGTGGAAAGTATGCCCACTGCCAAACGAACTATTTTGGATTACGACTTTGATATCTGCCTGATTAATTTGCCTATCTGCGGAAGCAATTCCACAGAGCATGTTATCGATATTGCGGAGAAGAATGTCTGCCAGATTATTCTTTTGGTGAAGGCGGACTACTTTGAAGAGATAACAGATCAGGTGGCTGATTATGGCATTATCACTGTCTCAAAGCCAATCAACAAGCAACTGTTTTGGCAGGCTCTTAAAGCGGCTATGGCTGCGCAGCGTCGTATTGGCATGGCCCACAAGGAAAGTGTCAAGCTTGAGAAAAAGTTGGAGGAGCTGAAAACTGTCTCAAGGGCGAAGCTTCTTTTGATTGTAAATGATGGTATGACAGAGGAAGAGGCACACAAATATCTTGAGAGAAATGCCATGGATTTAAGGATTTCCAGGTATCAGATGGCACTTGGCGTCATCGAAAAATATGAAAAATAAATTTTTTTGTAAAAAAGTTGTTGACATCGTATTTATGAAGTCGTATTATATCAAACAAATAAAACGAATCGACAAAGGCGTCGTAGAAAACACTTACAGTGTTCTCTGCGGCGCCTTTTTTTGTAGCCAGTTGGTAGGCATCAAGCTCTTAGGTCTAAGAGACACTAAGGCTTGTGGCCGTAACCAACTGAGAATCTGGGAAGGAAATAAAAGTTATGTGTTCTATTATGGCTCTGAGTAAATGCCATATGTCCATGAAGGACTTTGAGCTGGCATTTTCTAAAACTCTATCACGCGGCCCTGACATGCAAAAGGTAATCACAGTAAGTGATTCAGTGCTGGGCTTTCAAAGATTATCCATTATGGGGTTAACTGATGCAGGTATGCAGCCCTTCGAGTTGGATGGCAATTATGCAATCTGCAATGGAGAGCTTTACGGCTTCAAGCCAGTTCGAGAGGAGCTTAAAGCTGATGGTTACAAATTCTTAAGCGACAGCGATTGCGAAATCATCTTACCTCTGTATCGTAAATACGGATTAAAGATGTTTGAAAAGCTTGATGCAGAATTTGCAATGGTCATCTACGACAAAGAGCTTGATAATCTTGTGGCTGCAAGAGATCCAATTGGTATCAGACCTTTGTTCTACGGCTATGATTCAGAAGGCTCAATCATGTTTTCATCGGAAGCAAAGAATTTGATTGGACTTACAGATGAAGTAAAGCCATTTCCACCTGGACATTACTATTACAAAGGCGTGTTCACCTGCTACTGTGATTTGGCAAAGCGCCAACAGTACAGAACAAAGAATGTTGAGGAAGCAGCAAAGAATATTAGAGAGCTTCTTGTAGCAGGAGTTGAGAAGAGACTTGATGCTGATGCACCTGTTGGCTTCCTTCTTTCAGGCGGACTTGATTCATCACTTGTTTGTGCAATAGCGCAGAAGATGATGGACAAGCCAATTAAAACCTTTGCAATCGGAATGAACGAGGATGCAATCGATTTGAAATATGCAAAAGAGGTTGCTGATTACATCGGTTCAGAACATCACGAAATCATTATCAATAAGCAAATTGTTCTTGAGTCTCTAGAGGAAGTTGTTGCAGCTCTTGGAACATATGACATAACAACAATCAGAGCCAGTATGGGAATGTACCTGATCTGTAAGGGCATCAAAAAGCAGTTCCCAGAGATAAGAGTTCTTTTAACTGGTGAGATTTCTGATGAGATTTTTGGATATAAATATACAGATTTTGCACCGAATGCAGAAGAGTTCCAGCGAGAGGCTGAGAAGCGACTTAGAGAGCTTTACATGTATGATGTGCTTCGAGCTGACAGATGCATTTCGGTTCACTCAATGGAAGCAAGAGTTCCATTTGGAGATTTGGCCTTTGTGGATTATGTAATGAGCATAAATCCTGAGATAAAGATGAACAAATACAATAAAGGCAAATATCTTTTAAGACATGCCTTCGAAGGACTTGATTACCTGCCATACGACATACTGTTTAGGGAGAAAGCAGCATTCTCAGATGCGGTAGGACATTCGATGGTTTACTACTTAAAGGAGTATGCAAACAGTATTTACTCAGACGAGGATTTGGAGAATGCAAAACGTAAATACGAATATCGCACTCCATTCACAAAGGAATCGCTTTTGTATCGCGATTTGTTTGAAAAATATTATCCAGGACAGGCTCACATGATAGTGGACTTCTGGATGCCAAATAAAAATTGGGAAGGCTGCGATGTAAACGACCCGTCAGCGAGAGTACTTTCAAATTATGGAGCTTCAGGAATATAAATAAATTGGGCTAATTAAGTGAGCCAGTAGCTGGCAAGCCCTGAGGTTTCTCAAGTGAAGCTTTCTATGCTGAACTGAGAAACTCTCAGGCTTGTAGGCGTAGCTGGCGGATTAAAAGGAGGATATATTATGGAAAAGAAAGTTACAGAAATTTTTGGAAGCAAAGTTTTTAATGATGCAACCATGAAAGAGCGTTTACCTAAGGATGCTTACAAGGCACTTAGGAACACAGTAGAGGAAGGTCGTCCTCTTGATAGAGATTTGGCTAATGTTATTGCACATGCCATGAAGGAATGGGCAATCGAGCTTGGCGCAACACACTTCACACATTGGTTCCAGCCAATGACTGGTGTTACAGCTGAGAAGCATGATTCATTTATTCAGCCAGATGAAGGTGGAAAGGTTATCATGACTTTCTCGGGCAAGGAGCTCATTAAGGGCGAGCCTGATGCATCTTCATTCCCATCAGGTGGTCTTAGAGCTACATTCGAGGCTAGAGGCTATACAGCATGGGACCCAACAAGCTATGTATTCATCAAAGATGATACACTTTGCATACCAACAGCCTTCTGCTCATATTCAGGTGAGGCTCTTGATAAGAAGACACCACTTCTTCGTTCTATGGAGGCACTTGATAAGCAGGCTGTCAGAGTTCTTAAATTATTTGGTCATGATGATGTTAAGCGCGTTATCACAACAGTTGGACCAGAGCAGGAATATTTCCTTATTGATGAAGAGGTTTATAATAAGCGTCCTGATTTGATTTACACAGGCCGTACATTATTTGGAGCTAAGCCTCCAAAGGGACAGGAGCTTGAGGATCACTATTTCGGAACAATTAAGCCAAGAGTTTCTGCCTTCATGAAAGAGTTAGACGAGGAGTTGTGGAAACTGGGTGTCCTTGCAAAGACAAAGCACAACGAAGTTGCTCCTGCACAGCATGAGCTGGCGCCAGTGTTCTCAACCACTAATATAGCAACAGACCATAATCAGCTTACCATGGAGATGATGAAGGTAGTTGCCAAGAGACATGGCATGGTATGTCTCTTACATGAAAAGCCTTTCGCAGGTGTAAACGGCTCAGGAAAACACAACAACTGGTCTATATCAACTGACACCGGAGTAAACCTTCTTGAACCTGGTGCTACTCCTTCCCAGAATACCCAGTTTTTGCTGTTCTTAACAGCGGTAATCAAAGCTGTCGACGATTATCAGGAGTTACTCCGTGTGTCCGTTGCATCAGCTGGAAATGATCATAGACTTGGTGCAAATGAGGCACCACCAGCAATCATTTCAATGTTCATTGGTGATGAGCTTGAGGCAATTGTAGAGTCAATCATCGATGGTACAGATTATCATGATATTAAGAAAAAGAAGATGACAATTGGTGCTACTGTAGTTCCTAGTATTTCACAGGATACTACAGATAGAAACAGAACATCACCATTTGCATTTACAGGAAATAAATTTGAGTTCCGTTCACTTGGTTCTTCAGCATCAATCTCAGGACCAAACGTAATTCTTAACACAATCGTTGCAGAAGTTCTTGACCAGTTTGCTGCTGAACTTGAAGGTTCAAAGGATTTCGATAAAGATGTTGATGCATTAATCAAGAGAGAGCTTACAGCTCACAAGAGAATTATCTTCAACGGCAATGGATATGCGCCAGAGTGGGTTGAGGAAGCAAAGAAGAGAGGCCTTGCAAATCTTAAGTCTACAGTTGATGCACTTCCTGCATTTGTTGAGAAGAAGTCAATTGATGTATTTACAAAGCATGGTGTATTTACAGAGCAGGAAATCTTCAGCCGTTACGATATTCAGCTTGAGAATTACTACAAGGTACTTGATATCGAAGCTCTTACTCTTGATTCAATGGTTAAGAAGGACATCATGGCAGCTGCTACAGATTATCAGTACACACTTGCTGAAACACTTAATGCAAAGGCTGCAACAGGACTTTCAGTTGATTCAACAGTTGAAAAGAAGAGACTTGAGTGTGCTTCAAAGCTTACTTGCAAAATGGATGAGAGACTTGAGAAGCTTGAGGCTGATATTGAGAAGGCTAAGGAGCTTTCAGATACATACGAGTTGGCTAAGTTCCATCACGATGTAATCTTCGCTGACATGAACGAGGTTCGTGAGGTGGTAGATTTACTTGAGACAGTAGTACCAAGTGATATCTGGCCTTATCCAACTTATGGAGAGATCTTATATTCGGTTAAATAATATGCAAATAGGAGGCCCCAGCTTGCTGGGAGAACCTGTTTGCCACGGCGCACCCCATTGCCGAAGGCAATTATAAATGGGTGCTGCCTTCCCGATAGCACAAAGGCGTGCAGTAATTACTAAGTAATTACTGTGCGCTTTTTTAATAAATAAAAACCCCAAGGAGGAAATATTATGGAAGAGTACACAAGCATTTTATTTGGTGTGTGGTTCCTTATAGGTGCCGCATTGGTTTTCTGGATGCAAGCAGGCTTTGCAATGGTAGAGGCAGGCTTCACCAGAGCAAAAAATACAGGAAATATCATCATGAAGAATCTGATGGATTTCTGTATTGGAACAGTAATGTTTATAGTTTTAGGTTTTGGCCTTCTTTTTGGTGAGGATTGCCTCTTTGGTCTTGTTGGTAGACCAACACTTGGCATCTTTACAGATTACGCTAATTTCGATTGGAGCAATTTCGTATTTAACCTTGTATTTTGTGCAACAACAGCTACAATCGTCAGCGGTGCTATGGCAGAGCGTACAAAGTTTGTAAGCTACTGTGTATATTCAGGTATCATTTCACTTGTTATCTACCCAATCGAGGCTCACTGGATTTGGGGCGGTGGATGGCTTTCACAGCTTGGCTTCCATGATTTTGCAGGCTCATGTGCAATTCACATGGTTGGCGGTATCTGTGCACTTATCGGTGCAAAGATTCTTGGACCTCGTATTGGTAAATTCTCACGTGACAGCAAGGGACATATTACAAAAGTAAATGCTTTCCCTGGACATAATATTGCAATTGGCGCACTTGGCGTATTTATTCTTTGGCTTGGCTGGTATGGTTTCAACGGCGCAGCAGCTACATCTTTAGAGCAGCTTGCTTCAATCTTTGTTACAACAACAATCGCTCCAGCAGTTGCTACATGTACAACAATGGTTTTCACATGGCTTAAGTTTGGCAAGCCAGATGTTTCAATGTCACTTAATGCTTCACTTGCAGGTCTTGTAGCTATCACAGCTCCATGTGATGTAACAGATGCACTTGGTGCAATTATCATCGGTGTTGTTTCAGGATTCCTTGTAGTATTTGGTGTATGGCTTCTTGATTATAAGCTTCACGTAGATGATCCAGTTGGAGCTGTTGCAGTTCACATGATGAATGGTATTTGGGGAACAATCGCAGTTGGTCTTTTTGCTACAACATCAGCTCCTGATAGTGAGCTTACAGGTCTTTTCTATGGGGGAGGTTTTAAGTTACTTGGAATACAGCTTTTAGGTGTCCTTACAGTAGGTGCCTGGGCAGCAGTTACAATTACAATCGCATTTTCAGTAATCAAAGCAACAATCGGCCTTCGTGCATCAGCAGAAGAGGAAATCGTTGGTCTTGATAGAACTGAGCACGGACTTCCATCAGCATATTCTGGCTTCAATATGCTTGAGGATGACTTCGATACAGATGATTACGATGAGGAGACAGCATCACTTATTACTGAAACTCTTGAGGCAGCTGGTCTTGCAACTCCTGATGAGGCAATCGAGGTTGAGTACGCACCTTCACAGATTACAGCAGCAGGTCGTCCACGTATGACTAAGGTAGAAATCCTTTGCAAGGAGCGTAACCTTGAGAAGCTCAAGAATGCACTTCTTAAGCTTGGAATCACAGGTATGACAGTTTCTCACGTAATGGGTTGTGGCGTACAGAAGGGTGCACCAGAGTACTACAGAGGTGTTGCTTTAGAGCCTTCACTTCTTCCAAAGATTCGTGTGGATGTTGTTGTTTGCAAGGTTCCTGTTAAGGATGTCATTGAGACAGCCAAGAAGGTTCTTTACACAGGCCACATTGGAGATGGTAAGATTTTCGTATACGATGTAGAGCAGGTTGTTAAGATCCGTACAGGAGAAGAGGACTTCGCAGCATTGCAGGATGTAGAATAAGAATTTGATAAAAGCTGGTGGTTTACTCAGAACTATAGGACTGGGATAAGCCACCAGCTTTTTTGGACCACAAGAAATGGTTTCCTCATTTTGGGGTACTCCTGTGGGAAAATGATTAAATGTCACCTTGATACTAATGATAGGTTGACAATCACTGGGGGATATGTTACCTTTATGCAGACAACATGAAGTAAATGCATAAGGAGGCAACATGGATAATACACAATTACTTACACACAAATCAAATCTTAACACTCTGGATATTGTTTACATTGCTCTTGGGGCGGCGCTAATTACAATATGCTCATGGATAAGTATTCCAACAGCGGTACCATTTACTTTGCAGACCTTTGCAGTATTTGCAATGCTTGCACTTTTGGGAGGCAAAAGAGGAACACTTGCCACATTGGTATACATACTTTTAGGTGCAGTAGGTGCACCTGTATTTGCAGGTTTCTCAGGAGGAGTTGGAGTTCTTCTTGGCACAACTGGAGGATATATTGTTGGATTTATACTCACAGGTTTGATATATATTCTCTTTGAAAAGTTTTTTAAAAAGACTCTTGTGGGGGAAGTGATTGCACTTGTGCTTGGGCTTGTTTCCTGCTATGCTCTTGGGACAGTCTGGTTCATGACAGTTTATGCAAAATCATCAGGTGCAATTGGAGTGATGACAGCACTTGGCTGGTGTGTGTTCCCATTTATCATTCCTGATTTAATTAAGCTTGGACTGGCATTGGTTATATCCCGTAGGGTTCGTCCGGTGATAAAATAAACAGAATAAGAAAAATGTTGCGGCATGATATTCCAAGATGGAATATTGTGCCTTTTTATTTGAATGGATGGAATTGCTTAAAAATCCCATATTTAAAGGAGATTTTGCTATAATGCATCTTGCTAAAAAGAAAAGTGTTATATAGGAGGAGTAATATCATGGCATGTTTTTTAGTACCAGCCGGTGAAGGCGTAGTTACAGAAATAGTTAAAAAGGTAGAATCAAAGAAGGAATTAAATAGCGATAATTCTAAGAAATCAGAAGTAGCAGTTCCTCTTAGCAGAAAGCTTGGATGGCTCTCAAAGCTTCTTTGGGGTGGTTCAGTTCTTCTTGCATTTGAGCACGTTTGGCATGGTGAAGTTGTTCCATTTTTCCCATTTCTTACAGCAATGTCTGATCCATCTGACAAGGCAGAGATGCTTCACGAAATGTCTACAGTAGGTGTTTCTATGGCAGTTCTTATCACAGCAATCTGGATTGCAATGTGTGTTACAGCTGACATTATTGTGAAGAGACCACTTTCTACTTCAAAGACATTTTAATAGGAGGATTCGTTATGACTTTATTACTTACAGTTTTTGCAGCTGTTGTTACTACACTTGTATGGTACAACCGCAAGAACGATGAGATGAAGCTGGGCGTTCTTATGTTTATGTTTTGGGGCGCTTCAATTATGTGGCTTGTTGATGCAATCTTTGAGTATGCAGAGCTTGGCGCAGATTATTTTGCACCAGCAGTAGAGGATATGATTAATGATTCATTCCTTGGACTATCAGTTATTGCTTTGGCTTTGGTTATCTGGGTTGTATATGTTTTAATCAAGGATCCAAAGGGTACAGTCAGAAGAGCAATTACAAGCAAATAGTTAATAAGAAATTATAGTCGCAAAAGGTCGGTTCCGTTCGGAGTCGATCTTTTTTTTGTAAAAAAATTAAAAGAGTGTTGCAAAGAACATATGAATATATTATCATATGTTCAGAGGTTAGCTAATGCTAACTAAACGATTAAGTTATACGGGAGGTACATGATATGCCAGAGAATTTTTTGGAAGTACGTGACATACATAAGGCTTATGGAACGGGTGACAGCAGGCAGGAGGTTCTTCGCGGAACAGATTTTAGCGTTGCCAAAGGGGAATTTTGTGTGCTCCTTGGACC
Organism: Pseudobutyrivibrio xylanivorans; assembly: GCF_008935055.1. Taxonomy (NCBI): domain Bacteria; kingdom Bacillati; phylum Bacillota; class Clostridia; order Lachnospirales; family Lachnospiraceae; genus Pseudobutyrivibrio; species Pseudobutyrivibrio xylanivorans. The sequence continues at coordinate 2,458,255 of NZ_CP043028.1, forward strand.
ATCAGGTTCAGGCAAATCTACCTTGCTGAATATAATAGGTGGAATTGATAATGCTGATTCAGGCTATATTTCAATTGACGGAGAGAAGCTTAAGGACATGAACGAAAAGGCTCTCACAAACTATCGACGCAAGCATCTTGGCTACGTTTTTCAGCTCTATAATCTAATCCCTAATCTGAATGTAAAGGAAAACATCGAGGTTGGGGCATATCTTTCAGATAATCCATTAGACATTGACGATTTACTTAATACACTTGGGCTTTTTGAGCATCGCTATAAGCTGCCGAATCAGCTTTCAGGCGGACAGCAGCAGCGCACCTCAATTGGACGCGCCATCGTGAAGAATCCTAACATTCTCCTTTGTGATGAGCCTACTGGAGCGCTGGATTACAATACCTCAAAAGAAATCCTTAGCCTGATAGAGAACGTAAATCAGCGCTACGGAAATACGATAATCATGGTAACCCACAACGAAGCAATCTCGCATATGGCCGATCACACAATAAAACTTCGTGACGGCGTCGTTCGTAAAAACATAATTAATGACAATAAGGTTAGCGCAGTAGACTTAGAGTGGTAAGCGTAAGTGAATCTAGGCCACATAGACTTGGATAGAGAGCCAGTAGCTAACAAGCTCTTGGTGTTACTCAAGGAGCCAATCTCGCGACGGAGTAATACCAAGGCTTGTAAGCGTAACTGGCATTACTTGGAGGCCTAGATTGACTTGTGGAGGGCTAGAATTATGAGAAATCCTTTGAAAAAGAGAATACTCCGGGAGCTTCTTGCAGACTGGAAGAAATACTTTGCATTATTTGCAATTATGGTAATTACTATAGGCTTTGTGGCTGGTATGTTCGTGGCAAATGACAGCATGGAGACAGCCGCCAACGATTCCTATGAGAAATATAATATTGAAGATGGACATTTTGAACTAAAGGAGGAGGCAACTGACAAGCTTTTAGATGCAATTGAGAATGAAGGTGTTGTTACCTATAAGCAGTTCTATAAGCAGGTGTCAGAGCGAATTCCTGATAAGAAGGATGCTGAGAAATCCAAAATCAGAGTCTTTGTTATGCGAGATGAGGTCAATGGAACATGCCTCATGGAAGGTGAATATCCAAAGGCAAAGGATGAAATTGCCATTGATAGAATGCATGCAGACAATGTGGGAATAAAGGTAGGCGATACAATCAAGGTTGACGGAAAGGAAATGAAGGTCTCAGGTCTTGTGGCACTTTCAGATTACAGCACCTTGTATGAGGACAATGGTGAAATAATGTTCAATGCCATTACCTTTGATGTGGCAGTGGTCACTAAAGAGGGCTTTGATAATATCAAGGGAGCAACCGTTTATCAATACGCATATACGTATGTAGATCCCCCAGCGGACACAGAGGAGCAAAAGGAAAAATCCGATGATTTCGTAGAGGAGCTTTATAAGCTTGCTGCCACAGGTGGAGATGTTGATAATCCGGATTTTGAGCATTTGAATGAGGTGACAGGATATCTTCCAGAATATCTGAATCAGGCAACCCATTTTGCACCTGAGGATATTGGCAAGGATAAGATTATGGGCGAGGTTCTTCTTATAGTATTGATAGGTGTTATCGCTTTTATCTTTGCAATCGCAATCAGCAATACGATTTTGAACGAAGCGTCAGTGATTGGAACGCTGAGAGCCTCGGGATACACCAAGGGCGAGCTGCTTAGACACTATGTGACAGTTCCAATTTTGGTAACACTTTTGGCAGCACTTGTAGGAAATATTCTAGGCTACACTTATTTTAAAAACGTGGTAGTGTCCATGTATTACAATTCCTATAGTCTTCCTACCTATGAGACATTATGGAATACAGATGCTTTCGTCAAGACTACCGTATATCCGGTAATTCTTGTCATAGTTATAAACTTCCTTGTTATCTCTTCGAAGCTTCAGTTTTCGCCGCTTCAGTTCTTGCGAAGAGATTTGAGTAAATCCAAGAGAAAGAAGGCGATTCGACTACCGAGATGGAATTTCCTGAATCGATTTAGACTGCGTGTGCTTATGCAGAATGTAACAGGCTATTTCACATTATTCCTTGGAATATGCTTTGTTATGATATTGATTGATTTTGCAGTTGGTCTGCCATCTACATTAAAGAACTATCAGGATAATGCGGCGGATTATATGATTACTGATTATCAGTACGTGCTGAAAAAGACTGTGGACCCAGAGGGCAATGAGATTACAACCAAGGTAAAGGATGCTGAGAAGTACAGCTCAAGAGGCTTGCTTACAATAGACGGCGTGCACGTGGACGAGGAAATTACAGTTTACGGATACACGAAGGACAGTAATTACATTATCCTTCCAAATGAGGCTAAGGAAAATGAGATTTGGGTATCAGAATCCTTTGCAGAAAAATTCTCATTGGAAGAAGGGCAGAAATTGACCCTAAAGGAGCAGTACACCAGCGATATACATGATTTCATCATCAGAGGTATTTATAATCAGCCTGGCATGATGGCAATCTTTATGCCTAACGAAAACTTCAACAAGATGTTTGATTACGATGATGATCATTTTACTGGATATCTTTCCGACAAGGAGATAACCGATATTGATGATGAGTATATTTTATCCGTAATTACGATAGACGATATTTTGAAGATGGCTAATCAGCTGGATCACTCAATGGGCGCTTACATGGATTATTTTGGCTATGGCTGCATGGCGCTTGCTGTTCTTCTGATACTTCTTTTGACAAAGATAATTATCGAGAAGAATACAGTGTCAATTTCAATGCTGAAGGTGCTTGGCTACAACAATGGTGAGATTAATAGTATCTTCATCAGACTCACGACTATTATGGTAGTTGTGTTTGCAGTGATTTCGACAAAGCTCAGTGACATAGTGCTTCAGGAAATGTGGAAATCTGTAATGTACGGATTGAACGGCTGGTTCAATTTCTACGCATCAGTTCAGGATTATGCAAAAATGGTTTTGATGGTTGTGGTTTCATACTTGATAGTAGTATTGCTTGATATGAGGAGAATCAAAAAGATTCCATTAACCGAAGCATTAAAGAGCGTAGAGTAGTTCTTGATAAAAAATATCAACAGAGGAAATAGCATCATTTACCTATTGACTGAATGGGTAATTGATGCTATTTTTATTTACATATCAAACGGGTAGGTGAATGCGGCTCGTTAATAATTTATATATAATAGAAAGGTTATGAAATATGTTCGTATATGCAGATAATGCAGCAACTACAGCTGTTAGTCCTAAGGTTGTGGAAGCAATGCTTCCATATTTTACAGAGGTTTATGGAAACCCATCAAGCTTATATTCAGTTGGTCAGAAGGCAAAGGAGGTTTTGGAGGAGTCTCGTGAGAGAATCGCAAAGCTTCTTGGTGCAAAGCCACGTGAGATTTATTTCACATCAGGCGGTAGTGAGGCTGACAATCAGGCTATAATTTCAGCAGCCAGACTTGGAGAGAAGAAGGGAAAGAAGCACATCGTTTCTACAAAGTTCGAGCATCACGCAGTGCTTCACACACTTCAGGCTCTTGAGAAGGAAGGATTTGAGGTTACACTTGTTGATGTTAATTCAAACGGTGTTGTAAAGGTGGAAGATATCGCAGCAGCAATTCGTGAGGATACAGCACTTGTAACAGTGATGTATGCAAATAACGAAATCGGAACAATCCAGCCAATCGCTGAAATCGGCGCAGTTTGCAAGGAAAGAGGAGTTCTTTTCCACACAGATGCAGTTCAGGCAGTAAGCCATGTTCACATTGATGTGGTTGAGCAGAATATCGATATGCTTTCAATCTCAGCTCACAAGTTTCACGGTCCTAAGGGCGTTGGAGTTCTTTATGCAAGAGGCGGCATCATTCTTACAAATGTAATCAATGGTGGTGCGCAGGAGCGTGGTAAGAGAGCAGGTACAGAAAACCTTGCAGGTATTGTTGGTATGACAGTTGCTCTTGAGGATGCAATTTCACATATTGACGAGAATAATGAAAAGTTCGCAAAGCTTCAGGATAAGCTTATCGAAGGTCTTTCTAATATTCCTTATTCAGAGCTTAACGGCGACAGAAATCTTAGAGTTAAGTCCAATGTAAACTTCTGCTTTGAGGGAATTGAGGGTGAATCACTTCTATTATTAGTAGATGATAAGGGTGTTGCAGTTTCATCTGGTTCAGCCTGCACATCAGGCTCACTTGATCCTAGCCATGTGCTTCTCGCAATCGGACGTCCACATGAGGTAGCTCACGGTTCACTTCGTATTTCTCTTGGCGAGGATGCCACAGAGGAGCAGGTTGATTACATCATCAAGTCAGTTGGTGAGGTTGTGGAGTACTTAAGAGGCTTCTCACCATTCTGGGGTGATTTAGTAAGTGGAAAGCGTCCACACGTACTGCATCAATAAAGTCGACTTAAGGAAGGCTTTATTGATGCCCAGAAGTGCCTATTTGCCAAAGGCAAATTTAAAATGGCACTTCTTCATTGTTTTGTAAATTAATTAGAAAAAATACCGGAGGAATAATTAAAATGGCATTATATAGTGAAAAGGTAATGGATCACTTCAGAAATCCACGAAACGTAGGAGTGATTGAAGATGCGTCAGGAGTTGGCGAGGTTGGTAACCCAGTCTGTGGCGACATCATGAAGATTTACTTAAAGATAAATGATGAGCAGATTATTGAGGATGTTAAGTTTGAGACATTTGGTTGCGGTAGCGCGATCGCATCATCATCAATGGCAACAGAGCTTATTATGGGCAAGCCAGTTTCAGAGGCACTTCAGCTTACAAACAAGGCTGTTACAGAGGCACTTGATGGACTTCCACCACACAAGCTTCACTGTTCAGTTCTTGCTGAGGAAGCAATCAAGAGTGCGGTAAAGGATTACTATGACAAGAACGGCATCGCATATGATCCAAAGGATTTCCCTGAGGAGCATGACTGTGAAAGTTGTCATATGCATTAATTTGCAAATAATGGCTGAACAAAGTAAAATAGTTTCTATCTGATTTTATAAATGAAGGGAAACTATTAATGAGTAACACAAATCAACAACCAAAAGCAAATGCTAAGGCGTTACTTCCTATAGCATTGTTTTTGGTTTTATATCTTGGAAATGGTATTTATTTCCAGTATATTTCACCGATTGAAGGGCAGATGGGATTCTATGTAGTCTCGGTAGTTCTGTCCTTTACTTTTGCGCTTATTCTTGCTTTTACACAAAACAGAAGCAAGAGCTTCGAGGAAAAGATTCATATATGCGCCGAGGGCATTGGGGACGACAATATTGTAACAATGCTTTTTATTTTCATTTTGGCAGGTGCTTTTAGTGGAGTAGCGGGCGAGGCAGGTGGAGCTTCATCCACAGCGAATCTTTTGCTTAGCGTTATCCCAGGCAGATTTGCTGTGCCTGGTTTATTTATTATTGCCTGTCTTATTTCTATGGCAATGGGCACCAGCGTGGGAACGATTTCTGTACTTGCGCCTATTGCATGCGCTGTATCAAAAAATGGAAATCTCAGTCTGGCCTTTTGTGTTGGAGTAGTTGTCGGTGGAGCAATGTTTGGGGATAATTTATCCTTTATTTCAGACACGACTATTGCATCAACCAAAACTCAGGGTATAGCCATGAAGGATAAGTTTGAGGCAAATTTAAAGCTTGCATTGCCTTCGGCTATAGTCACATTGGTTATCCTTGTGACCTATTCTTTTGCAAAAGGTGGAGTTGCTATCGGAAATTATGATTATAATATTTGGCAGGCACTTCCATATTTCGTCGTATTATTATTATCTATTCTTAGTGTAAATGTATTTAAGGTATTATTGCTTGGATGCTTTATGTTTATAGTAGTGGGAATATTTACTGGCTCACTTACTTATGTTTCAGGACTTTCTTCTATGGGAACAGGAATAGCCGGAATGTTTGAGACCATGATTGTAACTATTCTTGTTGCATCAGTTGCATCTCTTATCAGGGAGCATGGTGGCTTTGAAGCTATATTAGAGATAATAAGAAAAAAAGCAGGGAACAAAAAAGGTGGAATGCTTGGTATTGCTTTCCTTACTATGTTTATGGATCTTGCAACTGCAAATAATACTGTTGCTATTGTAATAGCAGCGCCTATTGCAAAGCATATTAGCGAAGAGTATGGCGTGGAGCCTAAGAAGACAGCATCGCTCCTTGATACATGTTCTTGCATCATGCAGGGAATCATTCCTTATGGAGCTCAGCTTCTTGTGGCAGCAAATATTGCAAAGATTGCCAGCTTTTCACTTATTCCATGGTTGATTTATCCATTTGTTTTGATAGTATTTGTAGCGATTTCAATTTTGAAAGAAAAATAATCAATGAAAATGAATTTAGAGGAAAAATATCAGCGTCTAATTGCATATATAAAAGAGCTTGATAGAGTTGCAGTGGCTTTTTCCAGTGGCGTGGATTCTACTTTTTTACTTTATGCTGCAAAGCAGGCAGTGGGGGACAATGCCATAGCAATTACTGCAATTTCTGATTTAATTCCGAAGAGAGAGCAGGATGAGGCCACTAAGTTTTGCAGGGATAATGGCATTAAACAAATAGTGTATAATGCTAATCCGTTTGAAGTAGAAGGCTTTTCAGGCAATCCCTCAAACCGTTGTTATATATGTAAGAAGCATTTGTTTTCTCATATGAAGGCTTTAGCCTTAGGTCAGGATATTAAATATGTTTTAGAGGGTTCTAACCTGGATGATGAAGGAGACTATCGTCCTGGAATGCAGGCGATAGCTGAGCTTGAAATATTAAGTCCGCTTCGTATTATCGGATTTACGAAACAAGAGATTCGGGAGTTATCTTCTGAGTTTGGATTACCTACAGCAAACAAGCCATCCTTTGCATGTCTTGCCAGCCGGATTCCTTATGAGGAGACTATTACAGAAAACAAGCTCTTCATGGTTGAAAAAGCAGAGGAACTGTTGTATAACGAGGGCTTCAAACAATTTAGAGTTAGAATACATGGGGATGATTTGGCTAGGATAGAGGTTCTTCCAGAGGACTTTAATAGATTTATGGATGAGGATTATAGAATTCGTATATACGATATTCTGAAAATCTATGGCTTCAATTATGTATCACTGGATTTAAAGGGATACAGAACGGGAAGCATGAACGAGGTATTGAAATAATGAATCAGTTTTCAAGAACAGAGCTTTTGATAGGAAAAACCTCTGTGGAGAAATTACATAATAAAAGAGTTGCCATCTTTGGAATAGGTGGTGTTGGTGGTTACGTTTGTGAGGCTTTGGTTCGCAGCGGAGTGGGCCATTTTGATTTGATTGATAACGACGATGTGAGCCTCACAAATATTAACAGACAGATTATTGCTACTCATTCTACAGTTGGCAGAGACAAGGTTGAGGTAATGAAGGAGCGTATGCTGGACATTAATCCTGAGGTTGATGTGACGATTCATAAATGCTTTTTTCTACCAGACAATGCAGATACCTTTGATTTTAAGGAATATGATTATGTGGTGGATGCTGTTGATACAGTTACAGCAAAGCTTGCTCTTATTATGAAATGTAAGGAGAGCAATACTCCAATTATCAGTAGCATGGGCACTGGAAATAAGATGGATCCTAGCCGTTTTAGAATAGCTGATATTAATGAGACCACAATGTGCCCTTTAGCAAAAGTCATGAGAAAAGAGCTAAAGAAGCGTGGAGTTGATTCGCTAAAAGTAGTTTTCTCAGATGAAAAGCCACTTGAACCATCCACCGATGTTGATGAGGTAGAGGAGCCATCTGATGGCAGAAGAGCTGTGCCTGGTTCATCGTCATTTTGTCCGCCAGTGGCTGGACTTATAATAGCAAGTGAAGTAGTAAAGGATTTGATATAAGCCTTCCCCTTGAGGGGTGCTAGATGCCAGTGGCATATGTTTAGCACCGACCGAGGCGGTAGCCGAGAAAAGGTGTCAGCAAAGCTGACGGATGAGGTGTTAATTGAAAGATATAAATAATCAAAATTTAGAATTAGATTTGGAAGCAAAAAGAGATGAAATAGAAAAGAGCATAAGAAAGAAATTTCATAAGTCTCTTTTTTCTCCTTTTGCCCGTGCCTGCAAGCAGTATGAGCTAATCAAAGAAGGCGATCACATCTGTGTATGTATCTCGGGTGGTAAGGATTCTATGCTTATGGCAAAGCTTTTCCAGGAAATACAGCGTCATCAGAAGGTTAATTTTGAGCTTTCATTCTTAGTGATGGATCCAGGATATAGCAAGGCTAACAGAGAGCTTATCGAAAGTAACGCCAAGCTTATGGGGATTCCAATTGAGATATACGAAAGTGATATTTTTGATTCAGTAGATAATATCGAAAAGAATCCTTGCTATCTCTGTGCAAGAATGCGTAGAGGTCATTTGTATGCTAAGGCTAAAGAGATGGGCTGTAATAAGATAGCGCTTGGTCACCATTATGATGATGTTATTGAGACTATTCTTATGGGTATGCTTTATGGCGCACAGGTACAGACCATGATGCCAAAGCTTCATTCAACAAACTTTGAAGGCATGGAATTAATTCGTCCGCTATACCTTATTCGTCAGGATGATATTATTGCATGGGTTAAATATAATGAGCTTAGATTTTTACAGTGTGCATGTCATTTTACAGAGCGTAATGCAAATTATTCGCCAGATGATATAGTTGAATCAAAACGAATAGAGACTCGTAGACTCATTGCAGAGCTAAAAAAGGTTAACCCATACGTGGAGTCAAACATTTTCCGTAGTGTTGAAAACGTAAACCTTGCGACAGTAATAGCATACAAGCAGGATGGTGTGAAACATCATTTCCTGGATGAATATGATAAATAAAATAGTTTTTTTCGTTTGCAGTTTCTTCATAAATTGGTTTTATAATTGCGATATAAGTGGAAATGGCTGTTCTTTTACAAAGGAGAATTGAAATGGATGTAAAAGCTTCAAGTCTTAATCTAACTAATAAAACTGTGATACCTGCAAAAAATGCTGATGTTTCAAATAATGGTAAAGCTGTTCTTGGAGAGAAAAAGATTGATGCATGTTCTGTCTCTTTTTCCAGGGAGGGAACAGAAAAGTTTAAAGCTAATTCTAATACTATGCCTAATAAGAATTCAGAGTCCTATAGTGAATATGTGACTAGAATGGATGATATTCTTACCAAGATGGCAGAGGGACAGGCGCTTTCAAGTAAGGAACAGCAATGGCTCGACAGCGAGGTTCAGAATTATGCGTCGGGGCAATATGATAGCTTTGGAGGCTTTGATTTTAAGAACTCAGATATTCTTAATAAATACCTGGAAGACAGGGAAGCCAAAGAGCGAGAGTATAAAAGATTGACAGAAGAATTAGAGGCTGATAAGGCTTTACATGATGGCAGCCTGTTTAGCCATTTAAAGAAAGAACATGATCTTCAGGCTAAGGAAGATCTAATAAAAGCCTTGACTGAAAGTTTGCATGAAGAAGAAAACTTTGATACAGAGACAGACAAGCAGGACAGTGAAGCTGATGAGGTCTACTTCAAGGACGGCTTTATAGATAGGTACGTGGAAAAGGAAGTGCAGAAGATGGAGGAGTCTATTGGCAGGGATTTGAAGAAATCTATTAAGATTGGAAATGGGGATGAAGCTCTCGCTTACAGAGGCTTTTAATAATATTTATGATATTGCTGGTGTAAGATGTGTGTGCCCTTATATCAAGGATGTTTACCTTATTAGGGATAGAATTCTCTCTCAGGATGATGTGCAGATAATAGAAATAAAAGACTATATTGCAAGTCCAAAGCCAAATGGTTATCGGAGCCTACACATGATTATTCGTGTTCCTGTGTACTTTATGAATAAGAAGCAGATGATTCCAGTAGAGCTTCAAATTCGTACTACAGCTATGGATTTATGGGCGTCTCTTGAGCACGATATTAAGTATAAGACTCTATCAAAGAAGGAAAAATCACTAGACGCTCAGGAAGTAGATTTCGAAGAGGAACTCTTGGCTGCAGCAGAGCTAATCTATGCTGCGCAGCAGAAGCTGGAAATATTGAATTCGATAATTGAATAAGTAGACTAAAAAAGTGGAGCGATATATGATTGCTCCACTTTTTGAATTAATAATTGTTTTACCTTCCAAAATGCTGCTCGGCAAAGCCCATAGGCTGAACGCATTCCAGAGTGCCTACATAGTTGTGATCTTTGTCGCGAACAGCCATGTATCGGATCAATACCGCCTGGTCGCCACGACTGCTCCAAATTTCGATGCAGTCTCTGGTGCCGGCTTTGAAATCAGCAATTATTGAGCGAACCATAGGCTCAAACTTAGGAGGATGACAGGTGTAGACTTCTCTATCAAGAGCGGTGAGGGGACGCTTAAAAAGCTTCATTTCATCGCCGTCATTAAAGTATTTATTTACATCATTTGCGTCAACAAATGTAAGCTCAATAGGAATAGTGTTAAGCATTGCATCCAATTGATATGGAGTGAGCTGACCAGATGGGAAGGTAATCATTTCACCAGTCTGAGGCAAGTCATTAACATTTTTCTTTGGAGTAGCTTTCTTCCAAAGTGGACGCTTCCCGATAAGACAAGGTTTGTAGTCATCAAAGTCTCTTGCAATATCCTGCCATTCTTCCTCAGTAAAATTTTTAGCGCAAAGAGGGAAGATGATGTTTTCCTCTTTGTAAATCATTTCCTCAGCGCGAGTGACTACTGCTTCAAGTCTTTCATTCCAATCTTTATCTTCTAAAAGTGACGAGAAATCTTTAGCACTATTAGACAGTGCCTTCATTTCGTCACGAATTTCATCATCCACTGTCCACATAATATCTGTAGGGCCGACAAAATGATATTTAAGCTTGAGGAGAGGATAGAGTAAATCGCCTTTTTCAGCATAATGAATAGCAAGCTCTCTGGCCTTATCCAAAGCTGGAATTAGATTTTCACGGCTTTCCATGGCAGTGCGTAGTTCTTTAAGAGCCTCAGAAATAGCTTCATTCTCAAGAGCGAATATATTAAGAGGATGATTCTCAATTTGCTTAAGAATGAGATACTGCTCATCAGCACCATCTTGCCTCTTCAATGGAGCAGCCTTTACCTTAGAGCCGATTCCCATGCCATAGCTTTCGTTTTTTAAAGTTTCGCCAATAGTATCAATTCTCTTTTCCATAATTTCCTTCCTTTACGATAAACGTATCTTTATCAAAATCTATAATTCCATCATCCCTCATTTTTGAGAGTTCGCGTATCATTGCGCTGCGATTAACGGACAAGTACTCAGCAAGAGCTACTCTTGAAAGAGGGGAGTTAACATATTTAGAATTCTGCTCCTGAGCAAGCTGGGAAATGTATGCCAAAAGCTTTTCCCGGATGCTGCCTTTTGAGAGAACTTCTATCTTATTAAGGAACTTTTGATTTTTTGTTCCCAGTAGGTGAAACAGGTTTGTTGCAATCTGAGCATGAAAGACACAGGCATTAGGACATGAATGAATTATGTTTGAGGCTGAAAGGAATAAGACTTTCGTATTCTCGGCAGCTTTAAATATCACCGATGAAGAAACGTCTTTTTGAACAGCAAAGCTTTCACCAAACAATTCCCCAGGACCGAAGAAGGTAAATAGAGTACTATTGCCCCAAATGTCATTCTTTATCATATGAACACTTCCATATAGAACGATACCTACATAAGGAATATGGTCTGTTTCCATATAGATTGTCTGCCCCTTCTTGAATTCTTTTTTGAAGGAATGAATGCAAACCAATAGCTTGTCCAAATCAACTTCTTTAATATTTTCAAAAAGAGCAACGTCGTTATAGCTAATTTCATTATTCATAGGGTTCACCTGCCTATCTATATACTACCTAAATAGTACGATGAAAAGAGTTGCATTTGCAACTATATTTGTTTGATTCCTGTTTTATAGTCCTAGGCATGAACAAAAACTGTTTTAAAAGGAGTCAAACAAATGGAAAATAAAATGTTTTGTTATCAGTGTCAGGAAACTGCAGGTTGCAGTGGTTGTACAATGTCTGGTGTATGCGGAAAGAAGCCAGAGGTTGCAAATATTCAGGATTTATTAGTTTATGTTACAAAGGGACTTTCTGCAGTAACAACAGCACTTCGTAATGAGGGTAAGGAAGTTTCAGAAAATGTAAATCACCTTGTATCAGTAAATCTTTTTACTACTATTACAAATGCTAATTTTGATTATGATGCAATTTCAGGAAAAATTAGGGAGACAATTTTTGTTAAGGAACAGTTGTTAGGTCAGCTTGGCGATGACGTGAAGGCTAAACTTCCAGAGGCTGCACTTTGGGCAGGCGAAGAAGTTGAGTTTGATGCAAAGGCAAAGACTGTAGGCGTTCTTTCTACAGAAAATGAAGATATTCGTTCACTTAGAGAACTTATTACATACGGTCTCAAGGGACTTGCTGCATATTCAAAGCATGCTAATGCGCTTCTTAAGGAAAATGTGGAAGTAGATGCATTTTTACAGAAGGCTCTTGCTGATACACTTGATGACAGCCTTACAGTGGATGACTTGGTACAGCTTACTCTTGAAGCTGGTAAATACGGTGTGGAAGGAATGGCACTTCTTGATGAGGCTAATACAACAGCTTTTGGAAACCCAGAGATTACACAGGTAAATATTGGTGTAAGAAATAATCCAGGTATTCTTATTTCAGGCCATGACTTAAAGGATCTTGAAATGCTTTTAGAGCAGACTAAGGGAACAGGCGTGGATGTTTATACTCACTCAGAGATGCTTCCTGCTCACTATTATCCATTCTTCAAAAAGTACGATAACTTTGCAGGAAATTATGGTAATGCATGGTGGAAGCAGAAGGAAGAATTCGATAGCTTCAACGGTCCAATTCTTATGACCACAAACTGCATTGTCCCACCAGCAGATTCTTATAAGGATAGAATGTTTACAACGGGTGCATGTGGCTATCCAGGCTGTAAGCATATTGATGGTGAGTACGGTCAGACTAAGGATTTCTCAGAAATAATTGAGATGGCAAAGAAATGTGATGCTCCAACAGAAATCGAGACAGGTACTATCACAGGTGGATTTGCACATGAGCAGGTATTTGCACTTGCTGATACAGTTGTAGATGCGGTTAAGTCTGGTGCAATCAAGAAGTTTGTTGTTATGGCAGGATGTGATGGACGAGCAAAGAGCAGAAGCTACTATTCAGAATTTGCTCAGGCACTTCCAAAGGATACTGTGATTCTTACAGCGGGTTGTGCCAAGTACAAGTACAATAAACTTGATTTAGGAGACATCGGAGGAATCCCAAGAGTATTAGATGCAGGTCAGTGTAATGATTCGTACTCACTTGCTCTTATCGCGCTTAAGCTTAAGGAAGTATTCGAGCTTGATGATGTAAATAATCTTCCAATCGTTTATAACATTTCATGGTATGAACAGAAGGCTGTAATTGTTCTTTTGGCGCTTCTATACCTTGGTGTGAAGAACATCCACCTTGGACCAACACTTCCAGCATTTCTTTCACCAAACGTTGCTAACGTATTAGTAGAAAACTTTGGCATTGCTGGAATCACTAATGTAGAAGATGATATCAAGACTTTGATTGGCTAGGAGGATAGAAGATGAGTGCATTTTTAGGACCAATTCATTCACTTATGTACAATAGAATCATTACCATGCAGCAGGTTATAAATGCTCTTGCAGACTTATCCAAGGCAGAGGGATGGAATGTAGATGTGAATGACTTTGTTATCGAGAATTTTCCACCAATAGAAGAGGCTGTAGATTTAAGTAACATCCATGCATCTTTATTTGGAATGGTGGATGGAGCTGAAAAGAGATTTGCAGGTGTAGTAGCTGCTATTGCAAAAGATAAGTTAGAGAGATTAGAGAAGATTGAAGCTACTGTTAAAGCAGTAGGCGAATCAATGAGGATTGAAGGTGTAAATAGTCCGGAGGACGCTTGCTTTAAACTACAGGAAGTTTTACTGGACGGCATGCCTTGCGACAGAGCTAGTATGGTGAATTTGAATTCAGATGGAAAAGTTGAAATCATTCGAGCCATTGATCTTCATTCCAGCTACTTTAAGGAAGCTGGCCTTGATGGGGATTTATATTATCAACTGTTAAAGGCATTTATCACGGGATTGTTTTCTGAATCGACAGTGAAGATTTCTGGTGATGTCATGCATACTATTTTAATTGATATGTAGTGAAATTTAATTATCCATCTTTTAAATAGTGCTGAGCCAGATGCAAAACAGAAGTATTTATCAATTATAAATGAAGATAAAGGGCTTTGAGATAAATTCATTGATAAAAAACATGTAAAAACAGGAAATTTTATAAATGGACAATGCTCAATCTAGCATGTATTCGTTAGCAATTGATAAAAAACTTGAATTTTGAAAAAATTTTATCAATCCAAAACGAAAGTATGTAGGCTGGCAAGGTGTCAATTGATAAAGTAGTAGTTGCTAGATTCTAGGAATGCTCCAAAAACACAGAAGAGCATACAGATATTGCAAAATATATAATTATATTATGGTAGTTAAAGAAATAGCCTTCGGTTTGAAGGCTATTTCTTTCGTATATTAAGGAAAAAATGTATAATCAATAAAAATGACATCAATTTAATTTCCTAAAATTGGAGGGTATATGGACTTCTTTATAAATTTGATATTGGTATTTTTTACATTTTCGTTCGTAGGCTGGTGCATTGAGGTAACACTGAAATATAGACAGTTTGGACGCTTCATAAATCGAGGTTTTCTCATTGGTCCATGGCTTCCAATATATGGTGCTGGGGCCGCGCTCATTACTCTTACAGTTGCAGGACTTACTCCTGTGGAGAGAGGAATTGGAACTACCTTTGCTATTTCATTAATCGTATGTGGCTTGATTGAGTATCTCGCCAGTTATTTTATGGAAAAAAGATTTCACGCAAGATGGTGGGACTACAGTCAAAAGCCAATGAACCTGAATGGAAGAGTATGGATAGGAAATCTGATTTTATTTGGAATAGGTGGAGTTGCAATTATTCATATTGTAAATCCGCTTTTATATTTGGCATTAGAAAACCTCAGTCTGTTTGTCAGGGAAATAATTGCAGGCTGCCTGGCTTCAATTTTCATTGCGGATTACAGTGTTTCTCATTTTGTATTAAAGCTTGTAAAAATAGGAGTTGAATCCAGTGAAGCTGATAATACAGAAGCCATAAGCAAGGATGTCAAATTATTACTTAGTGACAGATCTATTTTCTATCGAAGATTTGCCAATGCTTATCCTGATGTAATTTATCGTACAGAAAAAGTTAAGGCTAGAATGGAAGAAATCCGTCTGGAGACGGAGAAGCTCCGTGTTGAAGCTGAAAAACGTATAGACGAATTAAATCAGCAGTATGAAAAGAACAAAGCAGAGTGGGATGCAAGCATTAAAGCTGGAAAAGAGCAGCTTTGGGAAAACTTGGAGCCAACAAGCTTCATAAAGAGCAACTTGATAGAAAAGCAAAATCAGCTTATAGAATTGCTCTATGATGAAAGCACAGCGCCAGTTCCAGCAAAATCACTTATGGATGAAATAGAACACGAGCGATTGCGACTGGAAAAACGCAGCTGGTAACATTACTAAAGGGGCTCCGAAATGGAGTCCCTTTAATCTTAGCCGACAATATCTGATAGCTTTTTTCCATAGAAAAAGTCGCGTTCAAGCAGGTAGAATTCTGTCCACATTGGCAGAGTCTTGCAGACACTTTCTCTTGGGCACTCCGGTGCGCCATCAGCAAGGCACGCAACAGGAGAGAGGCTTCCCTCTAAAAGTTCAATGATTTCACCAACAGAATATTCGTTAGGCTTTCTGGTAAGTTTGTATCCGCCACCCTTTCCGCTGACACCAGTGACTAAGCCGCCGTGTACAAGCTCTTTTACTATAATCTCTAAGTACTTCTTTGAAATATCCTGGCGCTCTGCGATATCCTTCAGCGGAATATACGCATCAGGATCCTGACCAGCCAAATCTATCATTACACGAAGTGCGTATCTTCCTTTTGTACTAAACATATCCAAAATCTCCTTTCGTTGATTAACCCTAATATAACATAGGTAAGTGGGTGAATCAACTCTCTTCTGCACCTAAATTTTGAACGGGACCCCCTCTTGCCATGTCCACCGCCCTGCCCCGGGCCCAGCCCATTCTCATTTGCATCATTGGAGCATAATTGTAGATTCTCTTAAACTACTGTTGGAGCTTTCTGTGAGTGTCCTTTTATTGATTTTGCACTTCGAAGCCACTGTATCAACACTACACAGACACTTTGTAATTTATATAAGCTTCTCTGCACAAAGCTTAGGATAATTGCGTTCATACTCCATTCGCTAAGTGGGAAAACGAAATGTGTTTTGTAGATATAGGCACCACTCGGGATTCACGTCCATGTTCAGCCGCTCGTTCTCCTCGCCATCCGTGGCTCGTCTTGCCTATATCTATCAAAACAACATTTCTTTCCCACAAAGCTCATTTCAAAATCACGCAATTACTCCTAAGTTTGGTGCAGAGAAACTTAATCTAAGATTTGTTAGTGTCTGTGTTGTGTATACTGTGGCAATAGAAGTGCAAAGAATGGAACGGACACTCACAAATATAGAAAGCGAAACGTAGTTTTAGAGAATCACAATTATGCGACTGTGCAAATGAGAATGGGCTGGGCCCGGGGCAGGGCGGTGGACATGGCAGAAGGGCGGCCTGGGAATTAACTATACGGTACAGAAGAGAGTTGATTTTGGCGAATCGGTGTTAGGTATAAATCGAATTGATAGCCGGCTATAACATATTTTAGGAACTGCGATTATTGACCGTGTGGAGATTATATGTTAATATCCTATCAACCTAGTAGATAAATAGGTAATGGAAGGAGGTACAAGATGAAGAGTGTTTTATGCTTCGGCGATTCAAATACATATGGTTATAAGCCAGATGGCACAGGACGATTTGATGAAGCCACCAGATGGACAGGAATTCTTTCATTGAGGTTGGCTCCTGAGGGATACAGAGTATTAGAGGAAGGGCTTGTTGGAAGGACGACAGTTTTTGAAGACAGCATCAGGGCTGGAAGAAATGGTTCGGCACTGCTTCCGGTTATTCTGGAAACCCATAATCCTATTGAAAAGGTTGTGATTATGCTTGGTACGAATGATTGCAAAGCAGTCTACAATGCATCAGCGAAGGTTATTACTAGGGGAGCTGAGATTCTTCTGAAGCAGGTGAAGTCCTTTGATAATAATTTGAAGGTTCTTTTGGTTTCACCGATTTTTTTGGGAGAAAAGGTTTACCTGGAGGAATTTGATCCAGAGTTTAATCAGAAATCGCTGGAGACATCAAGAGAGCTGAAGGCATATTTTAAACGCCTGGCCGAGGAATATGACTGTTCATTTTTGGCAGCATCTGATGTGGCGGAGCCTTCAGAAATCGACCAGGAGCATTTGGATGAGAGCGGACATGTAGCTTTGGCAAATGCAATATATGAAAAATTGATAAAAATATAATAAATAGGATAGAGAGGTAAATTGATTATGAAAAAGAATTTTTTAAACAAGGTAACAGGAGCAGCATTAGTAGGAGCACTTGCAGTATCTGGACTTACAGCATGCGGTTCAGCTAATACAGCAGAGGTAGCAGACGAGGCAGTCACAACAGATGGAGATTCAATCGAAAGCGCATCATCATCAGGATTCAGAACACTTGATGAAATCAAAGAAAGTGGAACTATTAACATTGGCGTATTTTCAGACAAGAGCCCATTTGGCTATGTAGATGAGAACGGCGAGTATGCAGGCTACGATGTTTATCTCGCTGAAAGATTGGGTGAGGATCTTGGAGTAGAAATCAATTATGTTTCAACAGAGGCTGCAAACAGAATTGAGTACCTTCAGACAGGAAAGGTTGATATTATCCTTGCAAACTTCACAGTAACTGAGGAAAGAGCCGAAGAGGTTGATTTTGCACTTCCATATATGAATGTTGCACTTGGTGTAGTTTCACCTTCAGATGCAGTTGTTGAGAGCCTTGATGAAATCGGCGCAGATGATCAGATTATCGTTATCTCTGGTACAACAGCTGAGACATATCTTACAAAGAACTATCCAGATATCTCTCTTCAGAAGTATGATGCATACGCAGAGGCTAAGACAGCATTTGAGAATGGCAATGGTGTAGCTTGGGCAAACGACAATACAGAGGTTATTGCATTCTCACTTGAGAACGAAGGCTTCACAGTAGGTATACCTTCACTTGGTGATCAGGATACAATTGCACCAGCAGTAACAAAGGGAAATAAGACTCTTCTTAACTGGCTCAATGATGAACTTGTTTCACTTGGTAGTGAAAACTTCTTCCACGCTGGATATGAGGCAACTCTTCTTGATACATATGGTGCTGACTATGAGGATGAATTAGTAGTAGAGCCTAGCAAGTAATTTGATTTGCAAAAATAATTGATAAAAGGATTTTGACATAATGGATTTAGCAGTTATAGAAAGCTATGTTCCACTGTATAAGAACGCGTTATTACTCACCTTAAAAATTGGATGGCAGGGCATTTTCTTAAGCTTTATTATTGGCTTGATTGGCGCTGCCATCTTGCATTTTAAAGTCCGCGGGCTTAAGACAATCATTGGAATATACATAGAATTATTCAGAAATACTCCACTTTTGGTACAGTTGTTTTTTATTTATTTTGCGCTTCCAAAGGTGGGCATAAAGATAACAGCGGAGACCTGCGGTGTGCTGGGGTTGGGACTTCTTGGAGGAGCCTATATGATTGAGACCTTTAGAAGTGGTCTTGAATCGGTGGCTGTCATTCAGACAGAGAGCGCTCTTAGTCTTGGGATGACAAAGGGGCAGACCTTCATTCATGTTATCCTGCCGCAGGCTATCTCTATCAGTGTGCCTGGACTTTTGGCTAATGTGATTTTCCTTTTGAAGGAGACATCTGTTTTCTCAACCATCAGTCTGATGGATTTGATGTTTACAGCAAAGGACCTAATAGGAATGTACGCGAAGACTATCGAGTGTCTGTTCCTGCTAGTCGTATTTTATCTCATAATGCTTCTTCCAGTTTCTATCATAGGAGCGATTATTGAAAGGAGGTTGCGTTATGCAGGATTTGGGGATTGATGTTTTATTTAAAGGCACGAACTTTCTTAGACTGCTTCAGGGACTGTGGGTTTCTGTTGAAATCAGTCTTATATCCGTAGTTATAAGCATTGCACTGGGATTGATTATCGGTGTGCTTATGACACTAAAAAATCCGATTTTACATGTCATTTTAAAAATCTATTTGGAGATAGTTAGAATAATGCCGCAGATGGTTCTGTTGTTCATAGTCTATTTTGGAACGACAAGAGTATTTGGCTGGGATTTGTCGGCAGAGACTTCGGCTATATTTGTATTTTGCTTTTGGGGAACTGCTGAGATGGGAGATCTGGTTAGAGGCTCCATTAAAAGTATTTCAAAGGTGCAGTTTGAATCCGCATATGCGTTAGGAATGAACAAGATTCAGGCGTACGGATATGTTATTTTGCCACAGACAATCAGACGATTGATACCGCTTTCCATCAATCTTATTACAAGAATGATAAAGACAACTTCTCTTGTAATGATGATTGGAATCGTGGAGGTATTAAAGGTGGCGCAGCAGATTATAGAGGCAAACAGAAAGGCTTCGCCTAATGCAGCCTTTGGTGTTTTTGCAGTAGTATTCTTGCTGTACTTTTTGGTATGCTGGCCAATCAGCAGACTTAGTGTATATCTTGAAAAGAGGTGGGCATAAATGAGTGAATTACTAAAGGTTAAACATTTACGAAAAGAATTTGGAAATAACATAGTTCTTAAGGACATCAACCTTTCCGTAAATAAGGGAGAGGTTGTGGTTATTATTGGACCATCTGGCTGTGGAAAGAGTACTTTCCTTCGATGCTTGAACGGACTTGAGGATATTCAGGGGGGCGTTATTACAATCGATGGACTCCCAGTGGAGGCAGATAAGCGGGAAATTACAAAGCTTAGACAGAAGATTGGAATGGTGTTTCAGTCTTATGAGCTGTTTCCGCATTTATCAGTTATAGATAATTTGATTCTGGCACCAACTAAGGTTCAGAAGAGAAGCAAGGAGGAAGCTACCAAGGAGGCACTTGTGCTTCTTGATAAGGTGGGACTTCTTGATAAAAAGGATTATTTCCCACGCCAGCTTTCAGGTGGACAGAAGCAGCGTGTTGCAATCGTAAGAGCGCTTTTGATGCATCCAGAGATTTTACTTTTTGATGAGGTGACAGCAGCCCTCGATCCTGAGATGGTACATGAGGTGCTTGAGACAATGCTTGAGCTTGCAAAGTCAGGTTCAACAATGCTTATTGTTACCCATGAAATGGGATTTGCAGAGGCTGTAGCAGATAGAATTATATTCTTTGATAAGGGAGAAATTGTGGAGGAATCTGATGATGTGGAAGGGTTCTTTATTGCACCTGAGACAGAGAGAGCGCAGAAATTCCTTAGAACATTCTCATATAATTAAAACATGATTTAGTTATCAATTGAATTGATAACAGGCTATAAGTTTTGTTTAGGGTAAAACCTATTGATTAGTAGGGTAATAAAGTTTATAACTTAATGCATAAGATAAACGCGACATAATAAAGGGTAAAGGAGAAATGATTATGACAAAGAAAATATTAGCAAGCATTTTAGGAGCGACATTCGTACTTGGAGCAATCACAGGCTGTGGAGCAGAGGAGTCAGCACCTGCAGATACTTCAGCACCAGCAGAGACAGCGGCTGAGAGCGAGGCAGCACCAGCAGAGCTTCAGACAATCAAGGTTGCAGCATCAGCTACACCTCATGCAGAAATCTTAGAGTTTGCAGCACCACTTCTTGAGGCAAAGGGCTACAAGCTTGATGTAACAGTTTTTGATGATTATGTTCAGCCAAACCTTGTTGTAGAATCAGGTGAGTTTGATGCAAACTATTTCCAGCACGTTCCATATCTTGATAGCTTCAACGAGGAGCAGGGAACACATCTTGTTGATGCAGGTGATATCCACTATGAGCCATTCGGAATTTATCCAGGCACAAAGGCTTCACTTGATGATGCAGCTGATGGCGATGTAGTTGCTATTCCAAACGATACAACAAACGAGGCAAGAGCACTCCTTCTTCTTCAGGACAATGGACTTCTTAAGCTTAAGGATGGTGCAGGTCTTACAGCTACAATCAACGACATCGTAGAGAATCCAAAGAACTTGGAGTTCCAGGAGCTTGAGGCAGCACAGGTTGCACGTGTTAAGGATGAGGTAGCATTCGTAGTTCTCAATGGTAACTATGCTCTTGAGGCAGGTTTCTCAGTAGCAAAGGATTCAATTGCTTATGAGTCAACAGATTCAGAGGCTGCAAAGACTTATGTAAACATTATCGCAGTAGCAGAAGGCAACGAGAACAATGATGG
Organism: Pseudobutyrivibrio xylanivorans; assembly: GCF_008935055.1. Classification (NCBI taxonomy): domain Bacteria; kingdom Bacillati; phylum Bacillota; class Clostridia; order Lachnospirales; family Lachnospiraceae; genus Pseudobutyrivibrio; species Pseudobutyrivibrio xylanivorans. Next base: position 2,479,762 of record NZ_CP043028.1, read on the forward strand.
TATCAAGGCTCTTGTAGACGTTCTTAAGTCTGATGATGTAAAGAAATTTATTGCTGACACTTACGACGGGGCTGTAGTAGCATTTGAGTAAATATCAAATTTACTCAAATGCGTAACTGCAGTTGATTTTGAACTGGTTCAAAATCAGCTGTCTGCTTGCAGATAAAACTGCTGCTTTCCTTGGCAGCAGTTTTACTTTGCATTTGAATAGTAACTTTGAATAAATATTTGGACTTGATTTGGGGGCCTAGATAAAATAATATATTACCTAGTAAGTTAGTCTGTGAAAGGATTAAAATAGGGAGAAAAAATGACAATACAACAGGTAATATATGCACTTACAATCGAAGAATATGGCTCAATGAACAAGGCTGCAGAAAAGCTCTATATTGTTCAGCCAACACTTACAAGTGCTATTCAGGAGCTTGAAAATGAAATCGGAATTACGATATTCATGCGAACCAACAAGGGTGTTATCGTTACCCCTGAGGGGGAGGAGTTCCTTAATGATATCAGAGGCTTTTATCGTCAATACGATATGGTAATGCAGAAGTACAGCGGAGAGGGTACCTACAAGAGAAAGTTTGGTGTTTCCACTCAGCACTACACCTTTGCAGTACGAGCTTTTGTAGATATGGCAAAGCAGTACGATATGAATGAATTCGATTTTGCTCTTCGTGAAACTACCACGTTAGATATCATCAAGGACGTTAGCTCACTTAAGAGTGAAATAGGTATTCTTTATATTAATGAGCTTAACAGAAAAGGATTAAATCGTCTTTTCACAGAGCACAGCCTTGAGTTTCATTCCCTGATTAAGTGTAAAGCCTTTGTATATTTATGGCATGAGCATCCACTTGCAAAGATGGAGTCCATCAGCATAGAGGATTTGCAGGATTATCCTTGCATGTTCTTCGAGCAGGGAGATAATAGTGAATACCTTGCTGAGGAAATCCTTAGCGAGAACTTCTATCCTAAGATGCTTCGTGTAACAGACCGTTCAACAATGCTTAATTTGGTGCGAGCTCTTAACGGATATACGTTATGCTCAGGAATTGTCTGGGGTGATCTTAACGGAGATGGCTATATTGTTGTGCCATTCCGAGGCGATGAGGAAAACCCAAACAGTGTAATGGATATCGGATATATCACTAAGAAAAATACTGTTATGTCTAAGATGGGCCAGCAATTTTTGGAAGAGATTGACAAGGCATTAGACCAGATTGATAAGTCGGTTATTTATGAGGAAGATTAATATTTGTTTTTAAAAAGGGGCTGTGAAAAAACTCCCCTAAAAAAGGTAAGGAGAATGTTGATGCATTGTTCCTTGAATATGATGATGAAAGATCAGGTGGCGCAAACATTTTAATTTGGAGGAATACAAATGACTGATTATAAATTGCTTGCAGAACAATTAAAAGCATTAGCCGAGGATGAGCCAAATTACATTCCAGTACTTTCAAATGCTTCAGCGCTTATAAATGAAAATTTAGAGGATTTAAACTGGGCAGGCTTTTATTTGATGAATAATGGTTCATTATTACTTGGACCATTTCAGGGAAAGGTTGCCTGCATAAGAATTGCTATTGGAAAAGGTGTATGTGGAACAGCTGCAGAAAAGGACGAGACACTTGTAGTTCCAAATGTGCACGAATTCCCAGGACATATTGCATGTGACTGTGCATCCAATTCTGAGATAGTAGTTCCTATTCATAAGGACGGCAAGGTTATTGGTGTCTTGGATATTGATAGCCCAAGTCTCAATAGATTTTCAGATGAAGATAAGGCTGGACTTGAAGAGTTTGTAAGAACTCTTGAAGTAGTTACTCAGTTTAGATAAAAATTCATTGACAATCACTGCGATAATAATTATACTGTCAAAAAATACACATAGGAAAAGAAATGTATATGACAACATTTACACTTACCAATAATTTCATAGCTTCAAATAATGACGCCGATTCGAAGAATCCGGGGTCTGATTTTGCTATGTTTGGTGAGTGCAGGTGTATAGAGTAGTTTTATACATTTATAGTATTGTTTACTAGCCTCATCAAACTATTAGGGTTTGATGAGGCTTTTTTAATATTAAATAATACAAGACAACAGGAGGACACGCTAATGGAATTAGTAAGAGTGCAGGACAGTGATTATCAAAAGGCATACGATTTGTTTATGACTTTTAAACAGGATGAGAATGGATTTATAAATTGTGTGTATGGCTATGATTACAATCAGTTCTTGCAGTGGATAGAGAAAAAGAGAAACTGGTCTGAGGGAAAAGATCTTCCAGAAGGTTTTGTGCCAGATACCACCTTTTTGTTGTCGGATGATGATAAGTATGTGGGAGTTTTTAACTTGAGACACTGCTTAAATGATTTCTTAAGAGAAGGTCCAGGACATATTGGCTATGGTATTTCTTCAAAATTCCGTGGCAAAGGTTATGCTACAGAAGGTCTAAAATTAACTTTGGCAAAGGCAAGAGAGATGAGCATTCATGAGGCGTATCTATCTTGCAATAAAGACAATACCGCCAGTCTTCGGGTGCAGCTAAAAAACGGAGCATACATTCATCATGAGAATGATACAAAGTACTTCACAAGAATAAATTCTATAGATGAAAATGGTTCAAGGCAGGAAATAGTTAGTGATTTTTATACTGATTATAATGAGGAAACAAGATTAGAGCGCTCTAGACACGGTCAGTTAGAGTATGCCATTACTATGGAATATGTTCATAGATACTTGGGAACAGACGCTAAGATTTTAGAGGTAGGTGCAGGTACTGGAAGATACTCTATTGCTCTTGCCAAGGAAGGCTATGATGTGACATCAGTAGAGCTTGTGGAGAAAAATATAGGAATTCTTAAGGAAAAGAGCGCGGGACTTTCTAATCTTAGAGCATTGCAAGGTGACGCTACTGATTTAAGCTGCCTTAAAGATGATTCCTATGATGTTACTTTAGTTTTTGGCCCAATGTACCATCTTTATGAAGATGTAGATGTTAATAAGGCTATTGATGAAGCAATCAGGGTAACAAGGCCAGGTGGAACAATCTTATTTGCTTTCATATCCGTATTTGCGATAATGTATTCAAATTATTTCCAGGGCAACTGGAAATTTGGAGAGGAGGAGAATTTCTCTTCAGATTATAAGGTGAAACATTTTAAAGAACAGCTATTCACCGGTTATGATGTTGTTGATTTTGAAAAGTTATTTGAGACAAAGGCTGTCGAATGGATTACAACAGCTGGAGTAGATGGATTATTAGAGCCAATAGAGCATCGACTTGACTTTTCTATTCCAGAAGAAGATTTTGAAGGTTTCAAGAACTGGTACCTTGCTTTTTCAGAAAAGAGAGAGCTTCTAGGACATACAAATCATCTGCTTTACATTTGTAGAAAAAAATAAATGATAAATGTTATCAATTTAAAAGTTGCAAATGCAACTTGGGGTTATTGCCTCTTAAGCTAAAATGTAGGAGAATAAAGAAAAACGTAGGAGGTACAATCATGAGTAAAGTAAATGAAAGAAAAGTTGCCGTTGTAGGTTGTGGATTTGTTGGTTCAGCATCAGCCTTTGCACTTATGGAGAGTGGATTATTTTCTGAGATGGTTCTCATTGATGTGAACAAGGACAAGGCAGAGGGTGAAGCCCTTGATATCAGTCATGGTTTACCTTTTGCAAAGCCAATGTCTATATATGCAGGCGATTATAAGGATGCAGGGGATGCGGCAGTTGTAGTTGTTACTGCAGGTGCAGGCCAGAAGCCTGGTGAGACAAGACTTGATCTTGTAAAGAAGAACGTAGGAATCTTTAAATCAATTATTCCTGAGATTACAAAATACAATAAGGATGGAATTCTTCTTATTGTAGCTAACCCTGTTGATATTCTTACATCTGTAGCTGTAAAGCTCAGTGGCTTCCCTGAGAATAGGGTATTTGGTTCAGGTACAGTTCTTGATACAGCCAGATTTAAATATTTGTTAGGTGAGCATCTTGATGTAGACAGCCGTTCTGTTCACGCTTTCATTATTGGAGAGCATGGTGACAGCGAAATAGCTGCATGGTCTTCAGCAAATGTATCAGGAATTCCAATCCATGATTTCTGTGAGATGAGAGGCCATTTTGAGCATGAGAAATCAATGGCGAGAATTGCCGAGGATGTTAAAAATAGTGCTTATGGCATTATTGAGAAGAAGGGTGCTACTTACTACGGAATTGCCATGAGTGTTCGCAGAATCTGTGAGGCAATAATTCGTGATGAGAAGTCAATTCTTCCAATTTCCAGCATCCAGCATGGAGACTTCGGAATTGATGGAGTGGCACTTAGTATGCCAGCTATAGTTGGTAGAAACGGTGTTGAAGGTTCCGTTCCAATTCGTCTAAGCGAAGAAGAAAAAATTGCACTTCAGGCTTCAGGAAATACATTGCAGCAGGTATTGGACGAGGCTTTCTAATAAAGAAAAAAGGAATAGTGTATTATGAATTATCTTGGAGATTTGAGAAAAACTTTTGGGCATGAGCTTCTTATGACAGTTGGATGTGGCTTATTACTTGAAAATGAAAAGGGCGAAGTGCTACTCCAAAAGAGAAGTGACAATGGGTTGTGGTGTATCCCAGGAGGAGCATTAGAACCACACGAGACATACATTGAAGCAGTAAAAAGAGAAGTATTTGAAGAGGTGGGAATAAAGATTACAGATCCAGAATTGTTCGGTCTTTATTCAGGAGAGGATAGAGTGATTACCTATCCAAATGATGACGTTGTATATTCTCTTGCTGTGATTTTTAAGGGTCATACCTATGAAGGAGAGATTTCTGATGAGGATTGTGAGGTATTAGAGCATAGATTTTTTGCTAAGGATGAAATTCCAAGGGATATGCTATTTATACCTGATGCAAGACCGATTTTAGATTGGGCAGATGGCGGGAATACCTGTTTGGTAAAGTAGATTAATGTGATATTAAAATTTCTTTATCGATAAAAATAATCAATAAAATAATATGAGATTTCTTGAGTAATCTAATGAGTTCTGCTATTCTACTTTTGGTTAGAGATTTCTAACTAGTGTAAGACTTCTAGCTGGCATTAATGAAATTGCCAGCTAGAATCCTGCTTAGCAGTTTATCCTGGAATGAGTGCGTTTAATGTTAGTATTAAATAAGCATTAAGCTAAATCATTAAAAAAACACAAGGAAAGGTTAGAATACCCCTATATTGTGATAGACAGTATAGGGGTAAGATTTTATGTGGCAAATAATTATTATTCCATTTTTAGGAACCAGCTTAGGAGCTGCTAGCGTATTCCTTTTTAAGGAAGGTATGACAGAAAAACTTCAGAGGGCGTTGACTGGCTTTGCGTCTGGTGTAATGGTGGCTGCGTCATTCTTCAGTTTGATTTTACCAGCGCTGGAACAGGCCACTGATATGGGAAAAATGCGTTTTATACCAGTGGCAATAGGTTTTGCGATTGGTATGCTTTTTTTACTTGTGCTGGATGTATTGACTCCACATATGCATTTCAATCATTGTGAAGAAGGTCTTCACAGTGGGTTGAAGCGCACAACAAAGCTGGTGTTAGCTGTCACACTTCATAATTTGCCAGAGGGAATGGCTGTAGGTATTGTGTGTGCAGGCTGGTTGTATGGGAATTCTTCAATTACTTTTGCTGGCGCATTGGCGTTATCACTGGGTATTGCAATTCAAAATTTCCCAGAGGGTGCAATAGTTTCAGTACCTCTTTTAGGTGAAGGGGTGCCAAAGGGGAAGACATTTCTTTATGGTGTTTTATCGGGAATTGTGGAGCCCGTTGGCGCGCTTCTTGTTATTGCTGCATCAGCCTTACTAATTCCTACGATGCCATATTTACTTAGCTTTGCTGCAGGAGCAATGATGTATGTTGTAGTGGAGGAATTAATCCCAGAAATGTCTGAAGGCCCACATTCAAACATCGCCACAATATGCTTTGCGGCAGGATTTATTTTGATGATGGCATTGGATACAGGATTAGGTTGAGTCTAAGGATTAATTAAATAACTTATTATTGGAGTCCTTCGGGACTCTAATAAAGTCAGTCATGGAAGCCATGGCTGGCTTTTTTATATTCTTGAATATATACTTCTGTGGAGTTATAATATATATACTTCTAGAGAAGTATAGGAGGCTATATGGATAATATTATTCTATATCATGGATCTGAGAGAATTATAGAAAAGCCAAAGTATAAAGAGGGCAATATATATAATGATTATGGACAGGGATTTTACTGTACAAAGCATATTGAGCTTGCTAAAGAATGGGCAGTAGATGATGAAAGGGCAGGATTTGTAAATTCGTATGAGGTAAATTTAGAAGGATTAAAAGTTCTAGATTTAAATGGCAGTGAGTATTCAATTTTGAATTGGCTAACTGTTTTATTAGAGCATCGCAATGTCAAAATTAGTAACCCTGTAGCGTTAGATGGCTTGGAGTATTTAAAGAAAAAATATTATGTGGATATAGAAGAATATGATGTGATAGTTGGTTATAGGGCAGATGACTCTTACTTTTCTTTTGCTAGAGCATTTGTTTCAAATTCCATTAGCATTTCACAACTTGAAAAGGCCATGTATCTTGGAGAGCTGGGAACGCAATATTTCATCAAGAGTGAAAAAGCTTTTTCAAGATTAAAGTTTATTGAGGCAAATCCTGTTGACTATATAGACTATTATCCAAAGAGAATGTCAAGAGATACAATCGCAAGAAATAGCTATAATGAGATTTCTAACACCTTGGATAAGGGTGGAGTTTACATTTTGGATTTAATGCGAGAGGAGAGCTAGTATGGTTCATGCATATAATCAAATGTATCTATATGATGCAATGTTAAACTTGGCAGAGGCATTTGATGTTGCTGTTAATGGATATAACTTTACATTGAATTTTTTTATGCAGCTGTTTATAAACTCTGGTATTGCCCATCAATTTGAAGTTGGTAATCCTAGATATCTGGTTGGAAAATCAGGGACAGAATTGGTGGATACAGTTGTAACAAAGGTTTATGGGATTGATGGTCGTAAGGAAGTGGATACATCATATACTCCACCTACTGTAGAATACTGGACAGGATGGGTGTTGGCATATTATCAATGGTCTTCTGGTAAATCATTCAGAGACATTCAGAAAATTATAACAGTAGAAGAGCTCAGTAAGAAATATAATCCATATCACGAAATGGATGAAGAAAAGATTGTTGAATATATTAATAGTAAAGCTGAGCATGCAGATACAGTCAGAAGGCTTCAGGCATATAGAAAGCTTTATGGAATGTCACAGAGTGAATTAGCCAGGGAGGCAGGGATTAATCTGAGGACCTTGCAGCAGTATGAAATTGGTGCAAAGGATATAAATAAAGCCGCTGCATCTACTGTTTTATCACTAAGCAAAGTATTGAAATGCAGACCGGAAGATTTGTGTGGGGAGTAGAAAATGTACTTAATATCAGCATATTTTGATGAAAAAGCAAATAAAATCTTATCAGGATATATTGATGGTGTGGCAAAAGCTTGTGGAAATAACTTCATGATAGATAACAATGTACCATCACACTTGACCATTCTTAGCATAGAAGCCAAGGATGAGGAAGCGGTAGTGGAAAAGGCTTCGGCTGTGATGAAAACACTATCATCAGGAGAAATTCTGATTCCTACTTTAGGACAGATATTACCTGGGGTAATCTATGCATCCCCAGTGATAAACGAATACATAATGGACTTGCAGGTAAAGTTATATGAAGCATTAAAAGATATGGAAGAAATATCCTTTAGTAAATATTATCTACCATATTCCTGGATGCCTCACATAACTTTAGGCAAGACACTAGAGCCAGAGCAAATGAAGGATGCATTTACATACCTGCAGAAATCATTTGTCCCTCTAGAAGCAAAGATAGTGGAGATTGGAGTCGCCAAGACTAATCCTCACAGGGATATTTATTCAAACACGCTGGCGCAATCCTGAAGTCTTTCAATAATATTTATATGCTGAGGACAAACACTTTCGCACTGTCCACACTGGACACATGCGCTGGCAACACCGCGATCTTTAGTTGCCTTTTCGTAATCCTGTTTACCAGCTTCTATTTGTTCCCAAATAAGCTGTTTGTTTCTGGCAGAGAAAATCTCTGGAATAGGAATTTGCATTGGACAACCGTCTGTACAGTAGTGACATGATGTACAAGGAATAGAATCAATGCTATCAAGTATATTCTGCGCTTTTGAAATAACCTGCTGTTCTTCATTGGATAGAGGCTTAAAGTTACTCATATATGAGAGATTATCAGCCATCTGCTCTACATTAGACATTCCAGAAAGTACAGTGATAATTCCATCTAAGGAAGCAACGAAGCGGATAGCCCAAGATGCAATACTTGTATTAGGATTTGCTTTCTTTAAGAGCTCACGTACTGCAGCTGGAGGATTTGCCAGTGTACCACCTTTGATTGGCTCCATAACCACGATAGATTTACCGTGCTTTCTAGCTACCTCGTAGCAGCCTCTGGACTGTACATTAGGATTGTTCCAGTCAGCATAGTTAATTTGAAGCTGAACGAATTCTGCATCTGGATGAGCTGTAAGAATTTCATCTAAGCGCTCAGGCGTATCGTGGAAAGAAAAGCCATAGTGCTTGATAAGCCCTTTTTCTTTCATCTCTTTTACGTAGTCCCAAAGATGCCATTCTTCGTATTTTTTTAAGTTTCCATCTGAGAGAGCATGGAGCAGATAATAATCAATGTAGCCTGCACCAGTACGCTCCAAGCTGGTAAGAAGCTCCTGCTTTGCACTTTCCTCATCATGAGCTGCAAAAGCTCCAAGCTTTGTAGCAAGAGTGTAGCTTTCTCTAGGATATCTGTCTACGAGAGCTACTTTTGCTGCCTTCTCGGATTCGCCACCATCATAAACAAAGGCAGTATCAAAATATGTAAGACCTGCTTCCATAAACATATCTACCATTTTCTTGGTCTGTTCAATGTCAATCTTTGAAGGATTGTCAGCTTCCTTTGGCAGACGCATCAAGCCGAAACCAAGCTTAGGTGTATTTTCACCAAAAAATTTTTCGCCCATACATAGTCTCCTTTTACAAATTGTTAATCTAAATATATCACATATATTTTTTAGCGACTAATTGTTTGTTGATTTATGTATTACTATTTTTTGTTATTCTATGTGGTGAGTAAGAAAGGTTTAGCCAGTTATTAATTCATTTTATAACTGGTTATTATTTTTACCAATAAATACTATAAAACTTGACGATAGTAAAGATTTAAAATTATAATCTGTATAGGAGGTATTCCTATGCAAATTTTTTTTGATTTAGAAGATTTAAGATATTTAGATTGGAGCAAGACGAGGCATAGTTCTGGGACTGCCGGCACCCTTCTGAAAGCCCAAGAGATTATCAATGGAAGAAAAGTATATTACAAACTTTCTAGATTTGATACGAGAAAAGGAATTATTGGTCATGAATGTGTGAATGAAATCATTGCTGATAGACTATTGACCTCGCTTGGAATAGAGCATTTGGATTATGAACTTGTTCATGCTTTAATTCTTATTCAGGGGGAAGAGTATGAGACTTATATATGTCGCTCATATGATTATAAAAAAGCAGGTGAAAAGAAAATTGCACTTGATGCATTTTATGAGGTAATGGCTGAGCCAGGAGAATCTTCATTAGATTTTTGCAAAAGACAAGGTTGGTTAGAATATATTTATAATATGTTCACTATAGATTATCTTATTTTAAATCGAGATCGACATGGTGCAAATATTGAGGTGCTTAAAGATATAGAAGGAAATATAAGATTGGCACCATTATTTGATCAAGGCTTATCTCTTCTGTATGACACAAGAGAACCAGAAAAGTTAACTAAGAAGGAGTTATTGGAAGATATTAAAGTAATGGATTTTATTGGTTCAGGCTATACTTTTGAAAATCTTTCATTGATTCCTCAAAAGAAAATGTTAAAACTTCCTTCTAATAAAAAAGAAATTATAACTTCTTTGTTTGATGGAATAGATGATTCAATAATGAAAAAAGGATATTGCGATAAAATTTGTGAAATGATTTCTGAAAGGTGGAAATTATATGAAGTACTTCGAAATAAGAAGTGATCTTCCTGATGATGAGAAGCTTTACGGTGTTGTTATATATAATGAAAAACGTGATGAGTACTTAGTTGAGCTACCAGAAGATTTGGAGTATAAAGATGCTCCAATTCTTTTAGATAAGGCTATTATAGATGGCACATATACATTGGGACCGCGTGTATCACACCTTTGGATTGAGCAGCGAGTTGTTCCAATTGACCGACAGAATATTGGAAGTATTTTAAATGCTGCAAAGCTTGATGAATACAATGAGTTTGAATTGTTGAAGCATGCCGATGGAAGATGTGCGCAAGATGATTTTTATTTAAAACCAATCCCAGCAAAAGCTATGCCTATAGATATTTGTTCGAGATTAGCTAAAAGGATAAAAGACTATGTCCTTCTTCCAGATTTAAAGATTATAGTTTTTTTTAGAAATGGAGAGACAAGGCTTTGTGATTTGAACAAACTGCAGGATAAATATTTTTGGATTAACTATCTTACTATAAATGAAAATTTCTATTATTCGCTTCATCTCGTTACCAGTGGATATGGAATTGCCTGGGATGAGAAACGTTTCATTTCTTGTGAAGAACTTTATTCCATTGGAAAACAGCAGGATATTACTTATGACATGTTTAAAACATTTATTTATCAGAGAACCATCTCTACAACTGGGGTATGTGATGCTTTGGATTGTAGTAGGCAAAATGTAAATGACCTCATGAAAAGGGACAAGCTTCATTCCGTGAAGGATTTGGACAATACGAAAATGTTTTTGAAATCTGAGATTGATGAGCGAATGGGGTAGGAAGAAAGGTTGCTAGTTATATTTAACGATAAGAAAGGATATGAAAGAATAAGAAAGGTTTGCAGGGTATTATACAGATAAGAAAGAGTAAGAAAGGTTTATACAATATAAGAAAGGTTGCTACATTTGCATTTGCTTGTTATAATATAAGCAGATGAATGGAGGAACTGACATGCAAAATCCTTTTACACATACTTTTGGTATGGAACCAGGTAAATATATTTCTACAGTGCAGACTGAGGAAATAGTAGAGAATTTTTCGTATCCAAATCCAAGTGAAAAATGTTACATGATTACTGGAGTTAGAGGCTGCGGTAAGACTGTTATGCTTTCCAAAATTGTTGAGGAATTAAAAAAGGATGATTCTTGGATTGTTATAGATTTGAATGTCACCAAGGATATGCAGCTTCAATTGGCTGCGAAGTTGGCTCAGGAAAAGCAGGTTCAGAAGTGTTTTCTAAAACCAAGTATTGAGATATCAATAGCCGGTATCAGTGCTGGGCTTGAATATAGTAAAGAGAAGATTTTTGATATCAATGTTTTGATTGAGAGAATGGTTCAAACTTTATCTTCTCATGAAAAAAGAATCATTATTACTCTTGATGATGTTTCGGCAACATCTGAGATGCGAGAGTTTGCACATACATTCCAAGGCTTGCTTCGAGCAAAGCTTCCAGTACATATTATTATGACTGGTTTGTTATCAAATTATAGAGATGTGACTAATAAACCGGAATTTAAAGATTGTACTTTCTTAACCAGGGCATTCCAGATTATGGTTGAGCCATTAGATTATAGTCAGATTGCTGTTTCATATCTCAATACATTTGATATATCTGAGAAAGAAGCAATCAAGCTTGCAAAAATGACTCGAGGATATGCTTTCGCTTATCAGGTTTTAGGTTGGCTGTTTTTTGAAAAGACAGTGAATGGTAAGAGTAAGAATCTTGAATTTGAGTATACCAGCGAGTTAATAAAATATTGTTATTCTAAGATTTGGACCGAGCTTACTGAAAAGGAAATACTTATTGTAAAATCCATGGTTGAGCTTGGTGCAGACTCTCAAAAAGTTAAGCGTGAAGATATAATTAAAGAAGTCGAAAAGACAGAACCTATCTCATCTGCAAGCTTTAATACATATAAGGAACGCTTGATAGGTAAAGGAATTCTTACTGTTTCAATAAATAGAGATGGATTTTATTGGATTGAGCTTCCTCAGTTCGGTGAGTTTGTAAGAATGTATCATATGGATGAGTTTTAGATAATTTATGCTGCTATTAATATAATTGATACCCAGCTATCATAAAATGTGGGGGGCTGTCGCTTTAGATGATTAAATCATCTGGGCGAGGCCCCTTATTAAAATTAGCACTAAATGCGTAGATAACAGCCATATAAACTGATAAAATATTGAACAGTATTATAAAAAATTGTTACGGGGATGGGGGTAGTGCATGAAAAATGAGAATTTAAGCAAGAAAAAGGTAGCTGTTATTTTCGTTATAGTTACACTTTTATTGACGTGGCTCTTTCAATTTACGCCAATAGTATTACAAATGAATGTAGAAGAGACTTCGGTATCTTCATTTGACTTTGCATCTATCTTTTTTGTTATCGGGGGTATGCTTCCATCACTTTTAGGAGGCATTTTTGTCGCTGTTTTATACAAAAAAGAGAATATTAAAGATTTCTTCAAAAGATGTCTTGTACCGGATAAAAGAAGTATTTTAGCTATATTTATCAGCTTGCTTCTCATATGTATTGAGTGCTTTGTCACACAGACAATATCCAAGATGAATGGAGGAGAAAATCTCGGATTTGAGGGGCTAAAACTTATTGCGGGAAATCCGTTAATGGTTTTCTATTTCCTGTTTTGGGGGCTGATATCAGGACCATTCTCTGAAGAGTTTGGCTGGAGAGGCTTTCTCTCAGATATGGTAATCAATAAAAAGAATGTTGTAAAAGGTTCGATAATTATTGGATTAATCTGGGGAATATGGCATTTACCACTGTTCTTTTATCCTGCTCAGATTCAGTATGAATGGGCTCATTCAAACATGCTTTTAGCGGTATGCTTTGTACTTATGTGTGTAACAAATTCCCTTGTATATAGTTCGATATATGTTATTTCACACAGAAAAGTCTTTCCAATATTCTTTTTACATATGTTTGAAAATATCGTTCTTACAGGAGCAATGATCTATCCATTCAGTGATGTTTACAAAACACTGGTTAATCCAGTTTCAATTGTACTTGATATAGTATTTTTTGTAATCATTACCAGAACAAGATTATATAAAGATAGTCTTGAAGCCATGAATTAAATTTCAATAAATTCATCACCACCCATTCGTCCAGCCAAATCTGTGGAGCGTATGGCTGAGCGGATGATTTCTGCAAATCGTATGAGAACCTTATCCCCCATATAGTTGGCTGTGGTAGCGCCAAAGCAGATAGTAAATGATATGAAGGAAAAGAGTAAAGCTTTGGGTTGGGATTAAAAGAATATTGTATACATGCATTTATTCTTTGACAAATGAAAAAAATTTATCTATGATTTCTATGACGTTAATTATTTGAAAAAGGATATTTGCATGTATATGAATAAGTCTCACAGCAGAATAATATCTATGGTAGCTCTTGTAGCTACTATCTTTGTGATGCTTTTTTCAGTTGCGTATTCTTCAGGGCATGTTAACCATCATTGTAATGATAGTGCTGACTGTCCTATATGTTCAATGCTTGCTCAGTGCGAGAGCAGTCTTAAGTCACTTGGTACTGGTCTTATAGCTGCAGTATTTTATGCGGTCGTTTTATCGCAGATATTTACTGTAAGCTTAGATTATAAATATCAGTCTGTTCAGACTACATTAGTTTCACAAAAGGTTAGATTAGATTCTTAAAAAATGCTTATTTTCAGGCCTGCTAGCTCAGGTCTTATTTGTGTTGCATAAATTTGATGATAAGCATGAAAGGATCTAAAAATGAAAAATTTAATATCGAAGGTTTTTACTAAAAGACTATTCACAAAGAATCGTAGACTTATGACTCTTTTATTTACTGTAGTTATTTTTGCAGGAAGTCTCATTGGATGTGGCAATAATCAGTCTACAAAATTAGATGGGATTACTGAAGAACAGGTGCCAGTCACAGGTGAATCAAACCAGAAAATCTCTGTGGTTACCACAATCTTTCCAGAGTATGACTGGGTAAAGGAGCTTGTAGGTGATAATGACAACGTAGAAATTACAATGCTTCTGGACAATGGCGTTGATTTACATAGCTTCCAGCCAACAGCTGAGGACATTATGAAGGTTGCCAATTGCGACATGTTTATCTACGTAGGCGGTGAATCAGATGAGTGGGTTGAGGATGCCCTTAAAGAGTCTGTTAATCCAGATATGGTTGTTATCAATCTTTTAGATGCTTTGGGAGAGAGCAACCTTAAGGAAGAAGAGGTTGTAGAGGGCATGGAAGCCGAGGAAGAGGAAGACGAAGGAGAAGAGGAAGAAGGTCCAGAAATCGATGAGCATGTTTGGCTTTCGCTAAAGAATGCACAAACTCTAGTGAAGGTGATTGCAGACAATCTTTCAGTTATCGATGCAGATAATAGCCATATGTATAGTTCAAATGCAGATGCGTACATTGCGAAGCTTGAAGCTTTAGATAAAACATACACTGCAGCAGTAGCAGATGCTAGTAAGGATACATTACTTTTTGGAGACAGATTCCCATTCAGATATTTGGTTGATGACTATGGCCTAAACTATTATGCAGCTTTTGTTGGATGCTCAGCTGAGACAGAGGCAAGCTTTGAAACAGTTGCTTTCCTTTCAAAAAAGGTAGATGAACTTGGACTTAACACAGTACTTACAATAGAAAAATCAGATGGAAAGATTGCAAACACGATAATTCAAAACACTGCAAACAAGGATGCGACAGTTTTAGCAATGGATTCAATGCAGTCTACTACAAGTCAGGATATTGCAGGTGGGACTTCTTATATGAGTATTATGGAAAGCAATTTGGAAGTATTAAAGGAAGCATTGAGGTAAGAAATAAAAATGATTGTATTATCAGCAAAGGATTTGGCGGTTGGCTATGAAGGAAAGTCTGTACTTCGAAATGTGAGCTTTGAGGTAAAGGCTGGAGACTATTTCTGTATTGTTGGAGAAAATGGTTCGGGAAAGACCACTCTGCTTAGAACAATCGTGGGGCTCATTCCTCCTATTTCAGGTGAATTGAATTACGGAGATGGTTTTACTAGGGCTGCAGTAGGATATCTACCTCAGCAGTCTGATGTTCAGCGTGATTTTCCGGCATCAGTATTTGAAATTGTTCTTTCAGGCTGTCAAAATGGCTTAACCCATAGATTTTTCTATTCTAGGAGTCAAAAGGAAATGGCGCTTAAAAATATAGAGCGAATGGGAATAGGTCATCTGGCCAAAAGATGCTATAGAGAACTGTCAGGAGGTCAGCAGCAAAGAGTTCTTCTTGCAAGAGCACTTTGTGCTACAAAACAGGTTTTGATTTTGGACGAACCAGTAGCTGGCCTTGATCCGGAGGCAACAGAAGAAATGTATAGAATGATAAAGCAGCTTAATGATGAAGGTCTGACAATAATTATGATTAGTCACGATATTGCAAATGTACAAAAATACGCAAATACGATATTTGACGTGAATCAGATTCCGGAATCTATTTCTATAGAGGGAGGTGTAAGTACATGTTAGAAATGCTTTTTATGTATCTTCAGTATCCCTTTGTAAGATACGCAATAATCGTTGGAGTGCTGATTGCATTGTGTTCATCACTGCTTGGCGTCACACTTGTACTTAAAAGATATTCTTATATAGGGGATGGACTATCTCATGTGGCATTTGGTGCCATGTCCATTGCTGCGGTACTAAACTTCACAAATAAGATGATTATAGTACTTCCTTTCACAGTGCTTGCAGCCATTCTTTTGCTGAAAAATGGTAATAATACAAAGGTGAAGGGGGACGCAGCCATTGCAATGATTTCGGTGGGAGCCTTGGCCTTTGGCTATATGCTGATGAATGTATTTCCAGTTTCTTCTAATATTTCTGGAGATGTATGTTCCACCTTGTTTGGCTCCACTTCTATACTTACACTTACAAAGGAAGAGGTTTGGATTAGTGGGATAATGTCAGTGATAGTTGTAGGCATTTTCATCCTTTTTTACAACAGGATATTTGCAGTGACCTTCGACGAGAATTTTGCCATAGCGGTAGGAACTAATGTGAAGGCGTACAATTTTCTAATTGCCACAATCATTGCCGTGATTATTGTGCTGGCTATGAATTTAGTGGGATCGTTACTCATATCAGCGCTTGTTATTTTTCCTACACTGTCAGCCATGAGTATTCTCAAAAGCTTTAGGGCAGTAATAGTGTTCTCTGCTATTTCATCAGTTGTCTGCGCACTGTTTGGAATTATTATCTCTATTCTTGCGGGAACTCCTGTGGGTTCGACTATCGTAGCTGCAGATGTAGTTTTGTTTTTAGCATGTTACTTGCTAGGAAAAGTCAGGGGGTAATAGCTGATGAAAAAGAAGATTGTTTTGTTAGGAATTTTGTTGCAGGCAATATGTTTCGTGTCATGTGCTGACGCTGAAAGTATTGAGGATACAACTGGAAAATCTTCTGTTGTGGAAAGTAGTCAGGTGGCAGAGGAGACTGCTGAAGATGCAATAGTTGGAGAAGGGCTTGAGGCTGATATGACTGAAGATGAGGCAAAGGCTGACCCATCAGTAGATATTGATTTGACTGTCTTATCATCTACTTTTGTTTATTCTGAGGTTTATAATATGGTAATGGAGCCTCAGGAATATATAGGTGAAAAAATCAAAATGGAGGGTACTTGTTCTATATATAAAGATGAGAGTACAGGAAATGTTTATTATGCCTGTATAATCAAGGATGCTACTCAGTGTTGCGCACAAGGGCTGGAGTTTACTCTCGATGAAAATAAATATTCACAGGAGGATTACCCTAAGGAGGGTGACTTTATTACAATCTCGGGTACGTTTGATACCTATAGTGAAGGAGCGAATAATTATTTAACTGTTCGTGACAGTGAGCTGATTTTGTTAGAGTAGAAATTTAAAGCAATAAATGACCTAAAAGATATCAAATTAATACCATCATAAAATTTTTTGATTGTGTACAATGCATACTACAGCATAACAATTGCGTAGTATGCATTTTTGTATTGAGGGTTATTATGGCAAAAATTTTTAGCGCGACAAAAAAGAGAGATATTGATTTTACCCAAGGAAGTCCATTTAAGCTAATCAATGCTTTTTTCTGGCCTTTATTTTTAACAAGTATGCTTCAGCAGGTATACAATTTTGTAGACACTTTGATTGTTGGAAAGGGCTTGGGAGACAATGCTCTTGCTGCTGTAGGTAATATGGGGTCACTTTTCTTTTTGATTGTGGGCTTTTCCTTTGGACTGGCAAATGGATTTGCAGTTCTAATTGCACAAAGCTATGGAGCAAAGGATGAGGAACAGCTTAGAAGAAGACTTGCAGCAACTATAGAGCTTGGGGTAATTTTAGCAATTGTTCTTTCGACTATAAGCCTGTTATTTTTGTCAAATCTTCTTACATTTTTAAATACTGATGAAGTGATTATGAAGGATAGCCTGAAATACGGTTATATTGTCTTTGGTGGTTTGCCAGTTGGCATCAGCTATAATATAGCAGGTTCAATTTTGCGCTCCTTTGGTGATAGCAGGACTCCATTAAAGGCTATCGTCATTTCATCTATTTTGAATCTTACGTTAGATAGCTTTTTCATTTTTGGACTTGGCTCTGGCGTTGAGGGTGCAGCCATTGCTACAGTAGTAGCGCAGGTGGTTTCTGTCGTTATCTGTATCAACAGCTTAAGACAGATTGAGATGATTAAGCTTAAAAAAGCGCATTTTATTAATTCAGGGAATGTATATTATGAGCTTTTAAAGAATGGTCTTCCAATGGCTATTATGAATTCTATAACAGCTGTTGGATGCATGGTGGTTCAGGCATTTGTAAATGGCTACGGCGTTGTCTTTACTGCTTCATATTCAGTGTGCTCAAAGTATTTGAATCTGTTCATGAATCCTGCAGCTACAACTGGAAGTGCCATCACGGCATACACCAGTCAAAACTATGGTGCTAAGGAATACGGACGAATCAAGGAGGGAGTAAAGGTAGGCCTTGGCATGGTTGGAGTTTTCTATCTGATTCTTGGCTCAATCATGGTATTTCTGCCAGCACAGCTTGCAGACTTCCTGTTGGATGGTAAGAAGCAGATAGAGCTTGTATGTATCTTCCTGCCAAGATGCGGTGTAATGCTTATTTTCCTTAACATCTTATTTATTGTTAGAGCAACGGTGCAGGGTATGGGAAAGCCAATGCTACCAATGTTTTCAGGAATCCTTGAGATGATTCTTAGAACCTTTGTAATTTCATTTTTCATTAGCAGAATTGGATTTAAGGCTACGCCTTATGCAGAGATTAGCGCCTGGCTTGGAGCTTTATTCGTAAATGCGTATGCACTTTATATCGCGCTTGTCCCATTATTAAAGGAGCAAAAGGTGGCTTTAGAATAAGACTTTATTAGACTATAGCTGGTTATAAATTTGATTGATAACTGGCTATAGTTTTTCTTTATCTTAAAACCTATTGACTTGGTAGGTAATTAATTATATTATCTATTCAACACAAAAACATAGCGAAAGGGTAGGTAATTCAAAAGGAGGAGAAAATTATGAGCAATTATAGATTCGAGACATTAGCACTTCACGTAGGACAGGAAAATCCAGATCCAGCATCTGATGCAAGAGCAGTACCTATTTATCAGACAACATCTTATGTATTTAGAGATTCTCAGCATGCAGCTGACCGCTTTGGTCTTGCAGATGCAGGAAACATTTACGGAAGACTTACAAACTCTACACAGGGCGTATTAGAACAGAGAGTTGCAGCTCTTGAAGGTGGCACAGCAGCACTTGCAGTTGCATCTGGTGCAGCAGCAATCACATATACACTTGAGGCCCTTGCGGCAAACGGCGGTCACTTCGTAGCACAGAAGACAATCTACGGCGGAAGCTACAACTTACTTGCACATACACTTCCACAGTACGGAATTACAGCTACATTCGTAGATGCTCACAACCTTAAAGAGGTTGAGGATGCAATTCAGGAAGACACAAAGGCAATCTACATCGAGACACTTGGAAATCCAAACTCAGATATTCCTGATATCGATGCACTTGCAGAAATCGCACACCGTCACGATCTTCCACTTGTAGTTGATAACACATTTGGAGCAGCTTACTGGGTACGTCCAATTGAGCACGGTGCAGACATCGTAGTTCACTCAGCTACAAAGTTCTTTGGTGGACACGGAACAACACTTGGTGGAGTTATCATTGAGGCTGGTACCTATGATTGGAAGAAGAGCGGAAAGTTCCTTGCAATTGCAGAACCAAACCCAAGCTATCACGGAATTTCATTTGCTGATGCTACAGCCCCTGCAGCATTCGTAACATATATCAGAGCAATCCTTCTTCGCGATACAGGTGCTACAATTTCACCATTCAACGCATTCCTTCTTCTTCAGGGAATCGAGACACTGCCACTTCGTCTCGACAGACATGCAGAGAATACAACAAAGGTTGTTGAGTTCCTTAAGAATCATCCAAAGGTTGCAAAGGTTAACCATCCTTCGCTATCGGACCATCCAGATCACGAATTATATAAGAAGTATTTCCCTAAGGATGGCGGCAGCATCTTTACATTTGAAATTAAGGGTGGAAAGGAAGAGGCATTTAAGTTTATCGACAATCTTCAGATTTTCTCTATCCTTGCAAATGTAGCTGATGTTAAGAGCCTTGTTATTCACCCAGCGACAACAACACATTCACAGCTTACAGAGGCTGAGCTTTTAGATCAGGGAATCACACAGTCTACAATCAGACTTTCAATTGGTACAGAGCACATCGACGACATCATCGAAGATCTTGAGAAGGGCTTTGCAGCAATTGATGGAATTAACAACGTAAATACGGATTCACATCAGAATTCAGAAGCAGTATAATATTTAAAACATTTATCGGAGGAACATGTTATGGCAAACATTTACAAGAGCGCATCTGAGCTCATTGGAAACACACCTCTCGTTGAGGTTACAAACATTGAAAAGGAGCTTGGCCTTGAGGCAAAGGTTCTTGTTAAGCTTGAGTACTTCAATCCAGCAGGCTCTGTAAAGGACAGAGTAGCACTTGCTATGATTGAAGATGCTGAGAAGAAGGGACAGCTTAAGGAAGGTTCAGTTATAATTGAGCCTACTTCAGGAAACACAGGTATCGGCCTTGCTGCAATCGCAGCTGCAAAGGGTTATCGCGCAATCCTTACAATGCCTGAGACAATGTCAGTTGAGCGTAGAAACATCCTTAAGGCTTATGGTTCTGAAATCGTTCTTACAGAAGGCGCTAAGGGTATGAAGGGTGCTATAGCAAAGGCAGAGGAGCTTGCTGCAGAAATCGAAGGCAGCTTTATCCCAGGCCAGTTCGTTAACCCTGCAAACTCAGCTGCACACCGTGAGACTACAGGTCCAGAGATTTGGAGAGACACAGACGGAAAGGTTGATCTCTTTATTGCAGGTGTTGGTACAGGCGGAACTGTAACAGGTGTAGGTGAGTACCTTAAGAGCCAGAACCCTGACGTAAAGGTTGTTGCTCTCGAGCCAAAGGATTCTCCAGTTCTTTCAGAGGGCCGTGCAGGTGCTCACAAGATTCAGGGTATCGGCGCAGGCTTCGTACCTGATGTACTTAACACAGAAGTATACGATGAAATTTTCACAGCAGAGGCTGAGGATGCATTTAAGGCAGCTAAGCTTCTTGCAAAGAAGGAAGGTATCTCTGTTGGTATTTCTTCAGGTGCGGCACTTCACGGTGCTATCGAGTACGCTAAGAAGCCAGAGAACAAGGGCAAGACAATCGTAGCTCTTCTCCCAGACTCAGGCGATCGCTACTACTCAACACCACTATTTACAGAATAAAATTTTGATTGAATAATGCTCTTTATGCGGTTCCTGGCTTAGGCTAGGGACCGCTATTATTTTGCTCAAAAATATAGAGATAGCCCACCTTGCCACCGTGCCTGCCCAGTTCTCCTGCAGCATTTGAGCAAAATGTTAGATTTTCTTAAGCTGCTGGTGGAGCTTTATGTGGGTGTTCTTCTATTGATTTTGCACTTCGACGCCACTGTATGCTTATACACAGACACCTGTAAACTTCAAATAGCTTTTCCAAACAAGGTTTAGGATAATTGTGCTCATACTACATTCGCTAAGTAAAATCAAAAGCAGGTTTTGTAGATTTAAGTACCGGCTTCAAGTTCAGTCCGTTTCACTATCAGCCTTGGGCTGCCGTCCATGGCAGCCCATACTTAAATCCTGCAAAACCTGCTTTAAGATTTTACTAAGCTCATTCCAAAATCGCACAATTACTCCTAAACTTGCTTTGGAAAGCTATTTTTAAAAATATAGGGTGTCTGTGTAAAGCATACTGTGGCAATAGAAGTGCAAAGAATGAGACGAACACCCACTAATAAAGAAAGCGACACGCAGCTTATAGAAAATCAACATTTTGTGATTGTGCAGGAGAACTGGGCAGGGCACGGTGGCAAGGTGGGCTATTTACCAAATAAATGGAGCAAAATAATAGCGGGACCAATAAATAAGGACCGCACAAAGAGCATTATTCAAACAAAATTGTATATTGTATACAACAAACTTCGGTTAGTATGATATAATGGACGCGTTAATAAACTAACTACGATTAGAGGAGTCGAAAATTGAATTTAAGCACTTTAGAAATAGGCAAGACTGCCACGGTTAAGGCGGTTGGAGGTAGCGGTGCATTGCGTCAGCACTTGCTGGATATGGGAATAATTCCAGGGTCGGATGTTTCCATGATTAAGTATGCTCCACTTGGAGACCCAATAGAGCTTCGTATTTCTGGATATGAGCTTACCATCAGACTGGCAGATGCTAAGCAGATTGAAATAGAAAATGTTCGCAATACAGCAGAAGTTGAGAAGAGCCGCAAGCTGCATGCGAAGGACATCCCTCATCCTGCACTTGGTGAGGAGACTCTCACTCATGATTATGAGGTGGAGCACAAGGCGAAGGCTGTTAACACTGGCATGTTAACATTTGCACTTGTTGGAAATCAAAACTGCGGAAAGACTACTCTTTTCAATCAGCTTACTGGTGCAAATCAGCACGTGGGAAATTTCCCTGGTGTTACAGTTGATAGAAAAAGTGGTGCCATTAAGGGTTATCCAAATACTGAGGTTGTCGACCTTCCTGGAATTTATTCAATGAGTCCATATTCCAGTGAGGAGATTGTGTCTCGCCGCTTCGTTTTGGAGGAAAAGCCAACTGCTATCATCAATATTGTTGATGCTACTAATATAGAGAGAAACCTTTATCTTACAATGCAGCTTTTGGAGCTGGAGATTCCTACAATCCTTGCCCTTAACATGATGGATGAGATGGCAGGAAATGGTGGATCAGTTCTCATTAATGAGCTTGAGGAATTGCTTCAGATTCCGGTTGTTCCAATTTCTGCTGCTAAGAACGAGGGTATTGCGGAGCTTGTTTCCCATGCTCTTCACATTGCAAAATATAATGAAAAGCCAGGCCGTACAGATTTCTGTGGGAAGGAAGATCATAACGGTGCTGTTCACAGAGCAATTCATGGCGTAATGAGCCTTATTGAAGACCATGCAGAAAAGGCAGATATTCCAATTCGCTTTGCTGCGACTAAGCTCCTTGAGGGAGATTCCCTTGTGGCAAAGGCACTTTCTTTAGATGAAAATGAACAAGATACTTTGGAGAAAATCATCCTTCAGATGGAGAAGGAGAGAGGTCTTGATAGAGCGGCTGCTATGGCTGATATGCGATTTACATTTATAAATCGTATTTGCGAAGAGACAATTGTAAAGCCAAAGGAGAGCAAGGAGCATATCAGAAGTAGAAATCTCGATAAGTTCTTCACAGGTAAGTGGACTGCTATTCCTGCTTTTGTAGGCATTATGGCGCTTGTATTTTATCTTACCTTTAATGTGGTAGGTGCGTTCCTTCAGGGTATTCTTGAAAACATTATAGGTGCAATTACAGATTCTGTTGATAATGTTCTTACAGCAGCTAATGTGGCTGCACCAATTCACTCAATGGTAATTGATGCCATCTTTACTGGTGTTGGTTCAGTGTTAAGCTTTGTTCCAATTATTATGGTGCTGTATTTCTTCCTTTCACTTTTGGAGGACAGCGGCTACATGGCTCGTGTTGCATTTGTAATGGATAAATTACTTAGACGTATTGGCCTTTCAGGACGAAGCATTGTGCCAATGCTTATTGGATTTGGATGTTCAGTTCCAGCAATCATGTCTACTCGTACATTGCCATCTGACAGAGATAGAAAGATGACTCAGCTTTTGATTCCTTTCATGAGCTGTAGTGCAAAGATGCCAATTTATGCGTTCTTTGCAGCTGCTTTCTTCCCAGATAAAGCTGCGATAGTTATGATATCTCTTTACTTTATTGGTATCGTTGTGGCAGTTTTGGTAGCTCTTTGCGGAAAGAACACAAAGTTTAAAGGCGAAGCAGTTCCATTTGTCATGGAGCTTCCAAACTATAGATTGCCAAGTCTAAAGAGTGTATTGATGCTTATGTGGGACAAGGCGAAGGACTTCATTCAGAGAGCCTTTACCGTTATTTTCCTTGGTACAGTTGCCGTGTGGTTCCTTCAGAATTTCAATTTCTATTTCCATATGGTGGAGTCTTCAGAGGATAGCATTCTTGCCAGTCTCGCAGGTGTATTGGCACCAATCTTTATTCCACTCGGATTTGGAGATTGGAAGATGGTTACATCACTTATTTCGGGCTTCCTTGCCAAGGAAAGTGTTGTATCAATGATTACTGTACTTTATGGTGGGGCTGAAGGTTTGCAGGCAGAGCTCACTCCGCTTACAGTTTTTGTTTTCTTGATTTTCTGTTTGCTTTACACACCTTGTGTTGCTGCAATTGCTGCAGAGAAGCGAGAGGCCGGTGGAAGAGCTGCTATTAAGATGGTGTTATTCCAGTGCGCAGTTGCTTGGGTGATTGCCTTCCTGGTAAGAGGAATAGGTCTTGCAATTGGATTAAATTAATTGTCTTATTAATAATATTTAGAGGGATAAAGGAGCAGTTATTGTTTAACTGCTCTTTTGTTTATGTTAAAATCTTTAGCATAGTAAAGTGATAGGAGAATTGCTATGGAAATCAAGCAATTAAAATATTTTGTAGTGGCCGCAGACGTGGGATCATTCAGTGAGGCGGGATTGGTTTTATTTACCACGCAGTCTAGCGTCAGCAAGGTGATCGCATCTCTTGAAAACGAGCTGGAATATCCGCTGTTTAAGCGCGTCAGCAAGGGAATTATTTTAACTGAAAAGGGGAAGGCTTTTTATAAGAAGGCCAGCACTATTGTAGCTGACTTTGACAAGCTTGAAAGCGAGAACAGCAATGTTCAAAAAAATACTGTTAGAATTGGTATGCTTCATAGCTCATGGATAGCAAATTGTTTTTCAAACTTCTATGAGGCGCATAAAAATGAGGATGCCTGCTTTTATGTTCATGCAGACAGCACAATATCCCTTATCGAGCGCTTGAAGCTATCAGATGATGAGGTGAGCTTTATCTATGTTTTCCCTGATACAAGGGCACAGATAGAGTATTTGATTAAGAAATACAATCTCAGATTTGTTTCTCTCAAATCAATGAATGGCATGGTTTATTTTGCACCTGAGGATATCGCATATACGAATTCAAAAGACGAAAAAAGCCTTGATGGGTTGAAGTTTATCCAGTCTGAGAATGATGAATATTTGCGATTGGGCAAATGGAAGGACGCAAATGGGCAGCCAATTGATATCAGGAAGGATATTTCTGTAGTCACAAATAGTGATTATGTAATGCACAACATGCTGGAGAAAAATCATCTGGCAAATCTTAGTGCTGAATCCTTCAATAATTACGAGAGGGAGTATAAACCAGGCTTTGAGCTATTTAATGATGAGGGGCAGATAGAGTTTGGTTATTTATATAATAATGAATACACTCCTAGTGATTTGGCGCGGGAGTTTATTGATTATGTTAGGCATGCAATTGAGGAGTAAGACAGAATGACACGACAGGAATTTAGACAGCTACTTGAAAAGAGAACAGTTTTTATTGACGGAGCCACTGGAACTGAGCTTCAGAAGAGGGGAATGCCAGCAGGCGTATGTCCTGAAAAATGGATTCTTGAGAATTCATGGGCAATCCAGGAGGTTCAGAAGGCTTATTATGAGGCTGGCTCTGATATAGTTTTGGCTCCAACCTTTACTGGAACCAGAATTAAGCTTGCAGAGTATGGCTTGGAAAATGATTTAGTTGAAATCAACCGTAAGCTTGTTAGACTTACTCGGGAAATCGCGCCAGCTGGTAAATTTGTAGCTGCCGACATTTCTATGACAGGAAAGCAGCTGTATCCCATCGGAGATTTGATGTTTGAAGACCTTGTAGATTGCTACAAGGAACAGGTTCAGGCAATTCTTTCTGAGGGCGTTGATTTGTTCGTGGTTGAGACAATGATGAGTCTTCAGGAATGTCGTGCCGCAGTTCTTGCAATCAAGGAAAGCTGTGACTTGCCAATTATCGTTTCACTTACCTACAATCCTGACGGAAAAACTTTATACGGAACCTCGCCAGAGACTGCTATTATCGTGCTTCAGTCCATGGGAGTTGATTGTGTGGGAATGAATTGCAACACCGGCCCTGACGCAATGCTTGAGCTTGTTAATCAGATGGCACCTGTCGCAAATGTGCCAATTATGGTAAAGCCAAATGCGGGTCTTCCTGAACTTGAAAATGGAAAGACTGTCTATAAAATGACACCAGTGGAATTCACTGATGCCTGTGAAAAATTGTATGAAGCTGGAGCATCGCTTTTCGGTGGCTGCTGTGGTTCTACACCTGACCATATCAGAGAGTTGGTTTTACGATTAAAGGATAAAAAGGCTCATCAGATTCAGGATAAGCCTCTTCGAGTTGTTACTTCGGAGCGTATGAATACCTGGATTGATTTAGATGGCAATTTCATGGTTATCGGCGAGCGCATCAATCCTACTGGAAAGAAGAAGTTTCAGGAGACTCTTCGAAATGGCTCTCTTTCTATGGTTGTGGATTTTGCAAGAGAGCAGGAGGAACGAGGGGCTTCTATTCTTGATGTGAATATGGGAATGAATGGTATCGATGAAAAGCAGATGATGCTGGATAGTATTTATGAGGTAACATCTGCCGTTGATTTACCTCTCTGCATCGACACCAGCCATGTGGATGTTATGGAGGCTGCTCTTCGAATTTATCCTGGACGTGCTCTTATTAACTCTATCTCAGCAGAGGAAGAGAAGATGGAGTCGATGCTGAAGCTTGCTAAAAAATACGGTGCAATGTTTATTACACTTCCTCTTTCTGGTGCAGGCCTTCCAAAGGATATTAATGAGAAAAAGCAGCACATTGATACTGTTTTGAATAAAGCAGCAGAGCTTGGCATAAGAAAAGAGGATGCAGTTATTGACGTTTTAGTTCAGACTGTAGGAGCAGAAGGTACAGCTGCACTACAGTGCTTCGAGACGATTGAATACTGTAAATACGAATTGGGTCTTCCTACAGTTTGCGGACTTTCAAACATTTCCTTTGGAATGCCAAACCGTGGCTTCGTAAATACGACTTATCTTACAATTGCTGTCAGCAAGGGCTTGACTATGGCTATAGCAAATCCAAATCAGGAGATGCTTATGTACTGCGCGGCAGCGGCAGATACACTTATGAATAAACCTGGTGCTCTTGAAAAATATGCAGCTCTTCCTGTAGTGGAGACAAAGGCAGCACCAGCTCAAGCGGCAGGTAATGCTCAGGCAGCGCCTGCGTCTTCCGGAGGACTTACTGTATCAAATGCCTGTGATGGGGTGGGACCTGTTGCTGAATGTGTAATCAAAGGAAAAAAGGGACAGATTGTCGCTGAAATCCAGAAGCTTTTGGATGAAGGAATTGAGCCACAGACAATCATAGAGAAACACCTTATTAAGGGTATTAATGTGGTTGGTGA
Organism: Pseudobutyrivibrio xylanivorans; assembly: GCF_008935055.1. Taxonomy (NCBI): domain Bacteria; kingdom Bacillati; phylum Bacillota; class Clostridia; order Lachnospirales; family Lachnospiraceae; genus Pseudobutyrivibrio; species Pseudobutyrivibrio xylanivorans. Next base: position 2,506,913 of record NZ_CP043028.1, read on the forward strand.
GCTTTACGATAAAAAGAAATACTTCCTTCCACAGCTTATTGCTGGTGCAAATGCAATGGAAATTGGAATGAAGCACATTGAGCCGCTTCTTGCCAGCAAGGATACTGAGGCTAAGGCAAAAATCGTCATTGCTACAGTGGAGGGAGATATCCACGATATTGGCAAGAATCTGGTGGCACTCATGCTTAAGAACTATGGATTTGAGGTGATTGATCTAGGCAAGGATGTTCCAGCGGAGACTATCATCGACAAGGCTGTAGAGGTAAATGCTGATATCATTGGCTTATCTGCACTTATGACTACCACCATGATGCGCATGGACGATGTAGTGAAGCTTGCCAAGGAAAAGGGCTGCAACGCTCAGATTATCATTGGCGGTGCCTGCATCAACGAAACCTTCAAGGATGAGATTAACGCAGATGGCTATTCTGAGGATGCGGCGGAATGCGTGAAGCTTGTTCAGAGACTTATGAATATTTAACAGCTGAATACATAATCCTTACACAGATTTTACATAGAAATCAATTAGAATTAATCTAATATGTTGGTTTGCTTTTAGGTAGGGGTGATGATATGAGAATATCGGAGATTACTTTTGCAAATAAACCGTATATTCGTGTTAGCAAGGGAAAGAAAAAGCTTGATATTCCTGTCACTCCTAAAACATTTTTGATTCCAAGAAGTAGGACGAAGCTTTGGAAGTTTGCCTTTGTAGGCTGCGAGAGCATCAGAGTAAATTACAAGGGAAAAACGGTGAAGCTGAATTGGACCTTTAATCACAACAAGATGACTCTTTTCTGTTCTAGCGGACATAAGGCATACAGTTGGAAAAATGTGAAGGTGGCAAATGTCACATCAGCCACTGGTGAAAAGGAACAGATTATACTTTGCAAGAGAGAGTTCGGTGATGAGACTGAACGTAGAAAATATAAGAGAGTGCCTCTTATTAAAAATGTAACCATAACACAGGGTGGTAAGACTTATCAAGGCTCTACCGTGGATATTTCTTACGGTGGTATGGGAATCAAGCTAAAGCAGAATGTGTTGCTGACACCAAAGGAGCCTCTTAATATTCAAATTGATGAGAATACAAAGGTCAAAGCCAGATTGGTTCGAACTGTTTTCAAGGATGACGGCACAGAGCTCTTGGGATGCTATGTGTCAAAGGTGTTCAGACTGGAAATGATGAGACTTGTCGGTGAAGAAGAGGCAATGAAGCGCATAGAAATAATGGAAAGGGAACAGGAAAAGGCAACCCAGGCTGAGACTGATTCAGGCTGGTATGAGTCTAACATCCGTTGGCATTAATTTCCTGTAATATCTATGATTACATACTCTGAGCGTGTTCCGGTTTTGAATTTTAATGCCCAGTCAGATATGCCAGAGGTCACTATGAAGTCAGTGTTTTCTCTGCGCTCATAACCATAGGTGGCATCGTTTGCCCCAACCCACTCACCAATAAAGGTGATTGGAATAAGCTGTCCACCGTGAGTGTGTCCGGACAAAACAAGGTCCACACCCGCTGATGCTTCTGCATCGTAGTCAGCAGGCTCGTGATCAAGCATGATAATATACTTGGATTTATCCAGGGTTGAAACAAGAGTTGAACAACGGGTGCGGTTTGGGTTTATCCCTTTATCGCGTCGCCCAACAACATAGAATTTATTGTCAATGAGAGTGCATTCATCTTCTAAGATGTGCACTCCATTTTTTATTAATGCATTTTCCAAGTCCGCTTCAGAAAAGTCACGATGACTGAAATATCCTGCGTCGTGATTGCCATAGACGAACCATACACCATATTTCAGATTTAGATTTCCGAGAGCCTCGCAGGCTTTTTCCATATCTATATTCTTGCTGCCGTCATCTACAAAATCCCCGGAAATAAGTAGGATATCAGGACTTTGAGCTTCGATAGTTTTAAGGTGTTTGGCAAAGCCTTCACCGTCAAAGGTGGTACTAAGATGGGAATCTGCTATCATGGCAACCTTCAGCTGCCCTAAGTTCTTATCTGTTGTCAAAGTATAATCCTTTTCCACAACTGAAACGCAGAAGTAATAACCGGCGCCAAGATATGCAATTGAGCATATTATCGCAAGCCAGCCCTGCCAGTAACATTTGCATTTTGGGGTGAAATTTTTTAGAAACTTCCTGCCAATAAACTCAAATAGCAGGAAAAAAAAGGTTGTATAAATTGTTATGGTAAGCGCATTAATCCACTCCAACGTGAAGTAGAAAAAGCAGAAAAGTAGTGCGATGATTAGAAAGGCTACTATTTTATTTTTTATTAAGTTGAATTTTGTGAGGCATGAGATCATGAAGACTATGCCTGCGATGGAAGCAACAAAGGCTCCGAGAAACATTAATATCCATATCATAGTGGCACCTCTCGATTGAAGAGTATTATACATGGATATTATTAAATTTGTATGAAATCCGAATCCCCCTTGTTATCTATGAGTTAGAAACATCCCTTTACTACTAAAAAATAAGACCAAGAATAAATTCTTGGTCTTATTTTTTAGTAGCGAGAGGGGGATTCGAACCCTCGACACCGCGGGTATGAACCGCGTGCTCTAGCCAACTGAGCTATCTCGCCATATTAAATTAAAAAATGGGACCTACAGGGCTCGAACCTGTGACCCTCTGCTTGTAAGGCAGATGCTCTCCCAGCTGAGCTAAGATCCCAGAGCTTTAAGCTATTGCTTCAAGCGACTGTTAAAATATAACATCCAAACCATGGAATGTCAACACATAATACAATATTCGCAATACTTTTTTTTAGTGGCTTAATTTACAGACAATCCCCATAAATGCTTTGTAGCAGGTGGTTTGTTATGATAAAATTTCAAGTGTGAATGGAGAATGAAATGTTATTAGATAAAGATATTAGAGAAGCACTATTTGACTATCTTGAACTGGAATATAAGAAGGCTCGTTTCTACGAAGAAAAGATGATTGGAAAATCAAGAGCCGATGTTTTCATGGTTATCGATGGTGCGCTCGTTGGAATAGAAATCAAGTCTGATGCTGATACCTATGCAAGGCTTGAAGGGCAGATAAAGGACTACGACAGATTCTTTGATTACAATATGGTTGTGGTTGGAAGTACACACGCACTTCACGTGGAGGAGCATGTGCCGGATCACTGGGGGATTGTCACAGTAGATGAGGTGGATGGGAAGCCTGATTTTTATTTTTTACGAAGACCAGAGCCTAATAAAAAGGTGAAGGTGAATAAGCAACTGGAGCTACTTTGGAGACCAGAGCTTACTATGATTTTAGAGCATTTTAATATGCCAACATACAAGGGGCAAAGCAAGCCCTTCGTCAGAAAGAAGATAATCGAATGGACTAAGCTCCCTTTGACTAAGGTAGAGATTGGACGGATAAAAAAAGCGGCAAAGCTTGAAGGTATAGAGCCGGTTATCCCAGAAACGAGAATCACCTTGTCAGAACTTAGTTCTGTAATCAGTGATATTCTCTTTGAGCGGGATTATGAAAAAATGCTGGCTGAAATAGAGGATTATCGCAAGGTAAACAATCCTAGAAGAAGAGGTACGAAAAAGTCCACCAGAGTTAGAAGATTCAGACGACTTGCTAAGCAATAATAAAGCAACAATAGAGGTGACGAAAATGAAGAGGAAGGTTTTTATGAGTTTATTGTCATTAATAATGGGGGCATCGCTAATTTCTTGCGGAAAGGAAACTGCTGAATCAGTAGAAGAACCTGAGGAGCAGGTGACAGAGTCAGTGGAACAGGAAGCTGAAGCACCAGAGGAAGGCTCAAAGGTTGAATTTCAAGAGAGCGAACCTATTATAGAGGTGTTGGTTAATGATTCTGTAAAATCAGAGGAATATAAGGCAGCTTTCAATAGCGGCAAGATAGTTGGTGCAAGCTATATAAAATCAGGTGATAGTAGTGCTTCAAAATTTGACTCATGGCAGGAGGCTTACAAGACTATTATTGATGAGTTGGGAGATAGTGAAGTAAAGTACTCGCTTATTTATATAGATGATGACGATATTCCTGAGCTTGCTTATGATAACAACGATGCTGGCAGACGTATTGCAACCTACTACGATGGATATGTAAATTTATTGATGGCAGAAAAGGTGTCAGAGCTGGATTATATTGAAAAGGGCAATTCGCTTCTTTATATGGTGCGAAAGGAATCTACTTATTATGATTATGTTTATGCCATAAAGGATGGTAATTGGATTGAGCTTGTAGCTGGAGAGAGGTCACCACTTGATCCATGGGCAGAGGACAGCTTTGATGAAGCTGGAGAGCCTATTATTTCCTCTTGGAAGCTGGATGGAGAAGAGATTTCAAGTCAAAAGGATTATGATGAACTACGTGATAAATATTTTGATTTTATTCTTTCAAAAGTTGTGTACGAGCTTGAGGAACCAGATGCTATAATCAACGAGATAGACGCTCTGTAATACTGATACTTTAAAATGTAATATAGGAAATCAGATTTTTTTCTGGTTTCCTATATTTTTATATTGATATTTATTCAATATATGTTAATATATATGCATAAAAATACATAACAGAGGAATAATTATACATGAAAAAGAGAATGATTTATGCTGCTTTAACGCTTGTGGCTGCATTGTTCGTTGGATGTGGTAGTGTTAAAGACACAGGAAAAGAAATTAAGTCTATTGATGATTTGGAGGGTGCAAAGATTGGTGTACAGCTTGGTACAATCGGCGATATTTATGCATCCGATTATGAAGGTGATGATGCAGGTACTACAATCGAGCGCTATAACAAGCTTACAGATGCGGTACAGGCATTAAGACAGGGAAAGATTGACTGCGTCATTGTTGATGAGCAGCCAGCTATTGCCACTACGACGGGCGAGGCAAACCTTGAAATTCTTGAAGAGCCTTTCGCTTTGGAGGATTATGCAATCTGCATTGCTAAGGACAATGATGAGCTCCTTGAAAAGGTAAATGGTGCCCTTGCAGAAGTAATCGAGGAGGGCACACTTGATCAGATTATAAAGAATTATATCGGTGATGACACAAAGGGAACATGTCCTTACGTGACACCAGCTGGTACTACTTATGACAATGGCAAGCTTGTAGTTGTTACAAATGTAGCTTTCCCACCATACGAATATTATGAGAATGGTGAGGCAGTTGGTATCGACATGGAGCTTATTAAGGCTATTGGCGATAAGCTTGGCATGGAAATTGAGATTGAAGACATTGAGTTTGACAGTATCATTAATGCTGTAAGCTCACACAAGGCAGACCTTGGTATTGCTGGTATGACAATGACAGAAGAGCGTCTTAAATCTATCAATTTCTCTGAGTCATATGTTCAGTCTAAGCAGGTTATGATTGTTAACAATGGCGCAGCAGCTGGAAGCAGCATGAGCCTTGTTGATAATCTTAAGAGAAATTTTGTTGATGACAGCAGATGGACCTACCTTACAAAGGGTCTTGTGAATACACTGATTATTGCACTTTGTGCGGTACTTTGCGGTATGCTTATCGGCTTCCTGGTTGCAATTATTCGTGTTACGTATGACAAGACTGGTGGATGGGCGATTGCAAATGCTATTTGTAAGCTATACATTACAATCATCCGTGGAACACCAATGATGATTCAGCTTTTGATAATTTATTATGTGGTATTTAAGAGTGTGAATGTACCAAAGATTCTTGTTGCTATTATCGCCTTTGCGATAAATTCAGGAGCTTATGTTGCAGAGATTATGCGAGGCGGCATTATGGCGGTTGATAATGGGCAGATGGAGGCAGGTCGAAGCCTTGGTCTTAATTATAAGGACACAATGATTTCTATTATCCTTCCACAGGCTATTAAAACTGTGCTTCCAGCACTAGGAAACGAGTTCATTTCTCTTATTAAGGAAACTTCAATTTGTGGTTACATTGGTCTTATGGATTTGACACGTGGTGGTGATATTATCCGAAGCATCACCTACGAGGCATTCCTGCCACTTATTGCAGTTGCAATTATTTATCTGGTTATTGTTCAGGTACTTAACCTTGGAGTAGGACGACTGGAGAAGAATTTGAGAAAGAGCGAACGATAAAAGGAGCAAGAAAATGAGCAGCGAAGTTTTAATAAAGGTAGAGAATCTTTCAAAATCCTATGGGGATAATGAGGTCCTTTCAAATGTAAATATGCAGATTGAAAAGGGAGAGGTTATTGCTATTATAGGCCCTTCCGGTTGTGGTAAGTCGACCTTCATCCGTACTCTCAATCAGCTTGAAAATGTTACCGGTGGAGCAATTTATGTTGATGGCGAGGATATTACTAAAAAGGGCGTTGATATTAATGATGTTCGTCGTCGCGTGGGAATGGTTTTCCAGCATTTTAATCTTTTCCCACATCTTACTATCAAGAAGAATCTGACTCTTGCGCCAGTTAAGCTTGGTCTAATGAGTCAGGCTGAAGCAGACAAAAAGGCTTTAGAGCTTTTAGAGCGAGTTGGCCTTGCAGACAAGGCAGAGGCTTATCCTGACAGTCTTTCTGGCGGACAGAAGCAACGTATTGCTATTGCACGTACTCTTGCCATGAACCCAGAGGTTATTCTTTTTGATGAGCCAACAAGTGCCCTTGATCCAGAGATGGTAGGCGAGGTCCTTTCCCTTATGAAGGAGCTTGCTGACGATGGCATGACAATGGTGGTTGTTACTCACGAGATGGGCTTTGCAAAAGAGGTGGCGGACCGAGTAATGTTCTTTGATGAAAAGGGAATCAAGGAAGAGGGAACTCCAGCAGAGATTTTCAATTTCCCACAGAGCCAGCGACTTAAGGATTTCTTATCTAAGGTATTGTAATTTAATGAGGAGCTTCTCACATGAGTTGGAGAAGCCCTTTTTTTTATGTTTTAAAGTAGTATAATGAAATGAGTTACTTTGAATTAGGAGATGAATAGAAATGGAATCTACACTTAGAAGAACATGGGCTGAAATCAATCTGGATTCAATTGCCTATAACTATAAAAAAATCAGAGAGAAAATTGGCGATGGGGTTAAATTCCTTGGCGTTGTTAAGGCAGATGCCTACGGACATGGAAGTATTCAGGTGAGCCAGCTTTTGGAGGAGCTTGGTGCTGATTATTTAGCAGTCAGCAGTGCAGATGAGGCACTTGAACTTCGTGTGAATGGAATCAAAATGCCAATCCTTATTTTGGGACACACTCCAAAGGAGCAGGTTGGCCGCCTTATGGAATTTGATATTACTCAGGCTATTACCTGCAAGGCAAAGGCTGATGAGTATAGCGCTGAAGCCGAGCGACTTGGTGGCAAGCTGAAGGTCCACATTAAGGTGGATACAGGAATGTCACGTCTGGGATATCTTTGTGATGATGGATATTTTGATACAGGTGTTGAGGGAATTGTTGAGGCCTGCAATATGCCTGGACTTGAGACAGAAGGAATCTTCACTCACTTTGCAGAGGCTGATGAGTTTGGCGATGCAAATGATAATTATACAAAGCATCAGTTTGAACTTTTCACAAGTGTAATTACAGCAGTTGAGGAGAAGCTTGGTCGCAAGTTTAAAATCAGACATTGTGCAAATACAGGTGCAACAGTTCGATTCCCTGAGACTTATCTTGATATGGTTCGTCCTGGTCTTTTGCTTTATGGTTATGGTGAGTTTGCCCGTGAGCTTGGCTTGAAGCCAGCTATGACAATGAAGACAACAGTCAGCACAATCAAGATTTATCCTGCAGGCACAGCAATCAGCTACGGCGGTATTTTTGTTACAGACAAGACTACTCGTATCGGTGTTCTTCCTTATGGTTACGCTGATGGATTCCTTAGAAGTCTTTCAAATAAATGTAGCCTCTACACTAAAGAGGGACCTGCGAAGCTTCGCGGCAAGATTTGCATGGATATGTGCATGATTGATATTACTGATATGCCATCAGTTGATGTGGGTAGCGAGGTTGAGATTTTCGGTGAGAAGAATTCCATTGATGAGCTTTCTGAAATTGCTGGAACAATTCCTTATGAGTTGACCTGCGCAGTTTCAAAGAGAGTTCCAAGAGTGTACTACAGAAATGGTGAAGTGGTAGAGAAAGAGCTTATGCTTAGAATGTAATATTTAAAGAAAAAATCCTGTTCCTAGAATGGAACAGGATTTTTTCTTTCTTTCAAAATTCTATATACACCAATCAGGCTTGTAAGCATTGAGAAGCTGTCGAATGCAAATACGGTCCAGTTGTGAAGAATGAAATCATAGGTACCAAAGCAGAGGATACTGCCGATGCAGCCAAGTTTGATAATTAAATCATCCTTCGAACTAAGAGTGATTGTGATGCAGGTGGCTGCAAGGAATGGAAGCCAATCGAAGAAACCGTGCGTGCCTGCATTCATTGGCAACCAGTTGAACCATACGTTGTAAAGGGAGATGTAAGTGATTATTCCCTGCAATGCAATAAAGAAGATCTTTAATGGAGTATTAAGGTTCCATTTCAAACATACAATATTTCTGATAAGGCTGACTACGTTTCCTACTACAGCGGCTATTCCACCGATGCATGCGTAGGATATTGTAAAAAGTACAAACTGAATATTTTGAGCTATAATTACATGGTGTCTTCTCTTGATATAGCCGATGGCTACCATGAGGATGCAGGCTAAAATAGCGAATACCTGACTAACAATAAATAAATTCATGATTTAAACTCCTATATTTCTTAATGACAGAATATTATAATAATCTATATATGTGACCATTTAAAGTTTTTAATGAAATACAGATGATTTACCTCTTTAAATCGCTAAAGAATTAGTGTAGAATATGGCCTAATAGATAAGTGATTTACCATTCAAAGGAGAATAGGAGAGAACATGGGAAAAGTATTTCGCTTTGACAAAGATGTTGATACTGATCAGATTATTGCATCTCAGTATCTTTTATTTCCAACTATCGATGAAATGAAGGTACACACCTTCGAATCTTTAAATTCTGATTTTGCAGCCAATGTAAAGCCTGGAGATTTTGTTGTAGCCGATGAAAATTTTGGTTGTGGATCATCTCGTGAGCAGGCACCAAGTGTGTTGAAGGCACTTGGGGTTAAAGCTGTAATCGCAAAGTCTTTCGCAAGAATTTTTTATCGCAATTCCATAAATATAGGTATGCCGGTAATCGTAAGTAAGGAACTTTACGATGCAGTGGCGGACGGCGACGAAATGGAGCTTGACCTTCAGGCTGGTGTAATCACCGTGGGTGATAAGCAGTTTACCTGCACCAAGCTTCCGGCTAAAATGCAGGAAATCCTTGACCAGGGCGGACTAATCGCGTCGTTGAATCGATAGTGATAAGTCTGATTATTCAATATTTGAAATACCTAATAACTATTTGAAAATTTTTAAAGATTTATATGAGGTAAGTAGCCATCAAGCTTATTGGTGTCTCAAGCGAAACATGACGTTGAGCGGAGATACCCATGGCTTGTAGGCATAACTTGCCGGATTTAGGAGATAAAGATTATGGGAATGACTATGGCTGAAAAGATTATAGCAGCTGCAGCGGGAAAAGAAAGTTGTCGAGCAGGCGATATAGAGACAGTCACTTTAGACAGACTTATGAGTAATGATGGAACCACTCATCTTACTATTGATATGTACAACAATTTGAAGAATCCTCATATTGCAGATGTGAGCAAGCTGGTATGGATAATTGATCATAATATCCCTGCGGATAGTCCAAAGACTGCAGCATCACATAAGAAGATGAGGGACTTTGCTAAGGAGCATGGCATTACATTTTATGAGGGCGAGGGTGTTTGTCATCAGGTGATGATGGAAAAGCACGTACGTCCGGGCGAGTTGATTTTCGGTGCGGATTCACATACTTGTGCCTACGGTGCACTTGGTGCCTTTGGAACTGGCGTAGGCTGTACAGATTATCTCTATGCAATGGTAACTGGAACCTCATGGTTGCTTGTTCCTGAGACTATTCGCTTCAATCTTCATGGAAAGCTTAAGAATGGAGTTTATGCAAGAGATTTGATTCTAACTATCATCGGAAAGATTTCTGCAAACGGAGCAAATTATAAGGCTATGGAGTTTGCTGGAGAGGGACTTCATGACCTTTCTGTTGCCGACAGAATTTCTATATGTAATCTTTGCGTTGAGGCAGGAGCTAAGACCGCTCTTATGGAAGTAGATGATGTCGCGCTAGATTATTTGAAGGCTCATGGTCGTGAATCAAAGGCACTTTACAAATCAGATGAGGATGCTGTTTTCTCAGAGGTTTATGATATTGATTTGTCTGAGATTGAGCCTATTGTGGCAAAGCCTCATTTTGTAGATAACGTTGTGCCTGCTAAAGAATGTTCAGATGTAAAAATTGATGAGGCATTCTTAGGCAGCTGTAATAATGGAAGAATTGAGGACCTTAGAGTTGGTGCTTCTGTGATAAAAGGAAAGCATGTGGCAGACAAGGTGAGATTTTTGGTTGTTCCTGCCAGTCGAGAGGTTTATAAACAGGCTCTTGATGAGGGACTTCTGGATATTTTCATGGAAGCTGGCGCAATGGTTATGAATCCTAACTGCAGTGTATGCTGGGGCGCATGCCAGGGTGTAATCGGAGAAGGAGAGACCCTTATTTCTACAGGCACCCGCAACTTTAAGGGCCGCGCAGGACATAAGGATTCCTTCGTATACTTAGCGTCCGCTGCAACTGTAACTGCTTCAGCGATTACAGGATATATATCAGTAGCAGATAATGCGGACTAGGAGTTTATTATGAGTAAAATATGGAAACTAGATAACGATATAGATACAGATATTATTCTGCCTACAGAGTATTTGGCTTTTGAGACTGTGCAGGAAATGAAGCCTTACGCATTTTCTCCTCTGCGCCCTGAACTTGCAGGACAGATTCAGCCAGGGGATATGATTGTGGCTGGACATAACTTTGGTTGCGGCTCGTCGAGAGAACAGGCACCAGAGGTTGTGAAGGCTCTTGGAATTTCATGCATAGTTGCAAAATCTTTTGCGAGAATTTTCTTTAGAAATGCCATCAATAATGGATTGCTTCTTATTGAACAGCCTGATTTGTATGATGAGGTTAGCGAGGGAGATGAGGCAGAGGTTATTCCGGGCAAGGAGATTATCGTCAATGGAAAGTCTTATCCTATTGCAAATCTTCCGGACAATTTGATGGAGATTTTGGATGCAGGCGGTTTGGTAAAGGCTATGAGAAAGAGAAACGGATTAGACTGATTGGGAGAGCTAAATGGGACATACACTTGTTGAAAAAATAATTGGAAAAAAGGTGGGCCATGAGGTACTGCCTGGTGATATAGTTACTGTTGATGTGGATTGGTGCATGATTGATGACATCATGGTCCCTTTTGCTGTGCAGAAATTTGAGGAGATGGGATTTAAGCAGGTGGCAAAGCCTGATAGCGTCGTGCTTATTTATGACCATTTTCTTCCTGCAACGCAGGTGGATGATACCAGACACTTCAGAGTAGGAGATGAGTTCGCTGAGAAATATGGAATTACCCGTGTTCATCGAACAGATGGAATTTGTCATCAGCTTATGACTGAGGCGGGCTATGTGAAGCCTGGTGATATTTCCTTTGGTACAGACAGTCATACTGTGACCTATGGTTGTGTTGGTGCATTTGCCACAGGTATTGGCTACACAGAAATGGCTGGAATCCTTGGCACAGGCCAACTTTGGATTAAGGTTCCTGAGACAATTAAAATTGTCATTGATGGAACTCTTCCAGGAAATGTGACCTCAAAGGATATTATTCTTAGGATAATTGGGGATTTGACTGCATCGGGAGCAACTTATCAGGCTCTTGAATTTTCTGGAAGCACTGTGGAGGCTATGAGCGTTGCCAGCCGAATGACTATATCAAATATGTCTGTGGAAGCAGGGGCGAAGTGTGGACTTTTTGCGCCAGATGAAAAGACCTGTGATTATTGCAGAATTCCATTTACAGATGAGATAAAAGAACTTTATGGCGATGAGAACGCGGTATACTCAAAGATTCTCAGATATAGAGCTGAGGATTTTGTACCAGTATGTGCATGCCCATCACTTGTAGATAATATCAAGCCTGTGTCTGAACTTAAGGGCACAAAGGTAAATCAGGTCTTTCTTGGCTCCTGCACCAATGGACGTCTTGAAGATTTAAGAACTGCAGCTACCCTTATGAAGGGAAAGCATGTGGCACCTTTTGTAAAAATGATTGTAACTCCTGCCAGCCGTAAGATTTACCGCGAAGCCTTGGCCGATGGTACTCTTGGCATTCTTTCAGATGCTGGTGCCATCATTACAACACCTGGCTGCGGGCTCTGCTGTGGACGTGGCGGTGGAATCCTCACCGACGACGAAGTCGTAGTTGCCACCAACAATCGAAATTTCTTAGGACGCATGGGGACCAGCAAAGTGCAAATCTATCTTGCTAGCCCAGCCACCGCAGCTGCGTCAGCAATTGCAGGTGAGATAGTAGAAGGATAATTATAATAAAGCAAATTTTGAGGACCGATGGGTCCTCTTTTTTAATGTATTTTTACCTATTGTTGCGCATAATTGCGCATATTTTAAAGAAAATTTACACAAAATGACTAATCAATATTTGTAATTGTTTCTGAAAATGGTAAATAATATTGACACAAGTGTGTATTTTCAGCTATTTTAAATATCGAAATGAGCTGGAAACGTTTCCATATAACCGGTTAATGTGGAACCGTTTGCGCAGCATCGAAGGGGATCCCAATTATAATGTATGAGAAAATGGAGGGTAAGGATGTTTAACAAAAGAATGGGGCGCAGTGTGCTTTCACTTTTAGTGGTCGCTGGGTTAGTATTTAGTGGTTTTAGTTTTAATGCTGAGACTGTTGAGGCAGCACAAACTGGTGCTTACGGTCTTCAGTCAAATATTAAAGATGGCAACATTTTACATTGCTTCGACTGGACTTATCAGCAGATAATTGATGAGCTTCCAAACATTGCAGAAGCAGGTTTTTCTACAGTTCAGACTTCACCAGCACAGCCGGCAAATTGTTCTTATGGCGGAACTTGGTATATGCTTTATCAGCCGAATGGTTTTTATGTTAGCGATGCAGGTCTTGGTTCAGAGTCAGATTTAAGAAGGCTTTGCCAGGAAGCTGACAGATATGGAATTAAGGTTGTAGTTGATGTTGTTGCTAATCATCTTGCAGGTGATCACTCAAATATTGATAACAGTCTTAAGGATTCTCAGTATTGGCACAATGAAGGTGGTTCAATTGACTATAATAACCGTCATCAGATTACACACCGAGATATAGGAATGCCAGATATTAATTCAGAGCATCCTTATGTTCAGAATAAAGTAAAAAGTTATATCGCTCAGCTTAAGGCAGATGGTGTTGATGGAATTAGATGGGATGCTGCAAAGCATATTTCACTTCCAACAGAAAATTGCGACTTCTGGAAAACAGTAATTGACAGATCAATGTTCAATTATGGAGAGATTCTTGACCAGCCAGTGACAGGTAATGAGTCATATGCAAACAGTCTTATGAGCGAGTATACAGACTACATGTCAGTGTCAGATTCAGTTTACAGTGCAACTGTTATGGGAGCTTTAAATGGTGGCAATGTTCCAAGTAGTTATGGTAACTGGACAACAGTAAACGGCATTGAAGATAATGAAGTAGTTTATTTCGCTGAGAGTCATGATACATACTCTAATAATAGCGTCGGGGAGGGCGGCTGGACTAAGTATATTGACCAGAATAAGGTTGACAGAGCATATGCAATCCTTGGATCAAAGGCTAATTCTTCAGCACTTTATTTCTCAAGACCTTACGCTAAGGAAAAGACAGCTATTAAGGTTGGTGCTAAGGGAAGCACACACTTTACAAGCAAAGAAGTTGCAGCTGTTAACAAGCTTCATAATCAGTGTGCAGGTGAAAAAGAGTATTACAAGGCTGTTGGTAATATTGCTGTAGTGGCAAGACAGACAGGTGCAACAATTGTACTTGGTTCTGGAAGCAATATAGATGTTAACGTAGAAAATCCAGATGGAACATTGGCTAGTGGTACATACAAGGATGTAGTTAGTGGCAGCACTTTCTATGTAAGTGGTTCAAATATTTCAGGATATGTTGGTGGAACAGGAATTGCAGTATTGCTTAAGGATGGAGAGCCAACTCCAACACCTACACCAACTCCAACCCCTACCCCAACACCTACACCAACCCCTACCCCAACACCTACACCTACACCAACTCCTACTCCTACACCGACACCATTTGTAGAAGAGGAGATTACAGTTTACTTCTCAAATAATGTTAACTGGAACAATGTATATGTATATACATGGGGCAGTAGTGATACAACAGGATGGCCTGGAAAAGCTGCTACATATGTAAAGCAGAACGAGTACAATGAGTCAGTTTATTCTGCAAAGATTCCAAAGGATATAAAGGGATTGATCTTCTCAGATGGGAATGGAAGACAGACTGTAGATATTAATGCTGGTTTTGTTGACGGATTAGGCTATTACATTTCAGGAAATTCAGGAAATAAGAGCACAGTAGGCACCTACACTTTTTCTAAATAATATTCCTTAAATGGAAGAGGGATTCGCATATGCGAATCCTTCTTTTGATTTGGGCTGATTATTTAGCTCCAAAATATTCTTTTACCTTTGCTTCATTAATTTCTTCACCGATGATTATGAATACTTCCTGCCCAACAGGCATTTCCCTAAATTCAAAATCTTCTTTGGTGGCGTTAAACTGATACCAAACATCAGCTTCCTTGAAGAATCCTTTGGCTCTGAAAATTTTACCGAAGGCTGGGTCTGACATAAGTGCATCGATTTTTTCTTTAAGCCCTTCCTTCTTCATAGGAAGCTCAAGGAAATAAAGTGTCTTATATCCCGCATCATCAGTGCCCAGCTTCTTTATATATGAATGTGTGCTGTAGCCACTGTTAGAAATTCTGTCAAAATCTTCATTAGTCAGCTCATTCCAATTCTTTGAAAAAACAATTGAATCAATATTTTTATCAAGCTTTGCTTTCTCAGCAGCTCTTTTAAGATGGGAGATAGTAGCATTAATATGTACTTCATCTGTAAGTTGGCTTCTGCTGAGAATAATTACTCCGGCGTTGGCAATCTGCGACGCTAGAAAGAAATCGGAGTCCTCGGATAAAGTATCTTCAAGCTTTGCATCTACGATAGTGATAACATTTCCTATTTCATACCATCTGTCCAGAGGTTCATCTCGTAATGAATCAAAGAATTCATCTACATCAAAAATTCCAGAAGGCTCGATGATGACTCTGTCGTAGCCACTCATTCCCATGGAAATAAGCTTTGTTTTAAAACGTCTTTTGTGGCAGTCAGCATCACAGCCACCGGCAACCATTTCCAGCTCGCAGTTATCGCCTCGAAGCTCGTTGAGAAGCAGCATATCTACATTTACTGCACCGTAATCATTTTCCAAAATTCCAATTCGCTGACCCTGGTCCATGAAGTATTTCGCATATTTCTTTAAAAAGGTTGTCTTGCCACTGCCAAGAAAACCTGTAATCAAATCTACTTTTATCATCGAATTAAACCTCATAATAAATATTTAAACACAATTATTTGATATTATAACATGTAGTGCTATAATCAAAAAGTTACTTTGAACGGTAACTTTAAAGAACTTTTTTGATAAGGAGTATTAAATCATATGGGTATCGTAGTACTAGGCGCAGTTTTTATTGATATTAAGGGACATTCTACAGCAAGCTATATTCCTGCTGGTCGAAATGTTGGAACAGTTGAAGAGGTTCACGGTGGTGTTAGCCGTAACGTCGTTGAGGATATTGCAAACGTTGAGCTTAGACCTACTTTTGTCAGCCTTGTTGACGAGAGTGGAATTGGTACAGGTGTTTTAGATAAGCTTAAAAACCACAAGGTTGATACACGTTTTGTTCGTCGTACACCAGATGGAATGGGAAAGTGGCTTGCAGTTTTTGATAATCATGGTGATGTGGTTGCTTCTATTTCAAAGCGCCCAGACCTTTCTGAGATTAACAATATCTTAGATGAGCAGGGTGACGAGATTTTCAAGGATGCTGACAGCATCGCCCTTGAAATTGATATGGAAAAGGACACTATCAAGAGAGTGTTTAAATATGCTGAGAAGTATAATCTTAAGGTTTATGCAGCTGTTTCAAACATGAGCATTGCTGTTGAGCGTCGTGATTTCCTTAAGAATGTTGAGTGTTTCGTATGTAACCAGCAGGAAGCAGGCATTCTTTTCATGGATGATTATTCAGAGAAGACACCTGATGAGATGCAGGAGATTTTATCAAAGAAGATTCAGGGCGCACAGATCAAGAAGATGATTGTTACTCTTGGTGGTCAGGGCGCAGTTTTTGCTGACATCGATGGCAATACTGGATTTGCTCCAGCAAGAAAGGTTGACGTAAAGGATACCACTGGTGCAGGTGATTCCTTCTTCGCTGGTGTTACAATTGGTCTTACTTATGGAAAGACAATGGAAGAGGCTTGCGAGATTGGTTCTACACTTGCAGCATCAGTAATTGTTACTTCAGACAATGTTTGTCCAAGATTTTTACCAAGTGAGTTTGGTATAGAAGTTCCTGAAAAATAGTTTTTGGAGCGAGGAGTACGGGGGTTATGGACAATGGGTTTAGAAAAAAGATAGTAGCGATACTCTATGTTATATTGATTATTTTCTTTATAATCATTGGGTTTGCCTACTCTAATCAGGAGAATTCCAAATTTTACGAGAACTATCGTGAGTTCACTACAGAATGGACTGTTGATGGTATTGAAATCGAGCTCCCTTATTCAAACAGAGATGAGTTTGAGATGACAAATACCTTACCGCAGGTTTATGGTGATCAGTATTTGATTATCAAGTGTTATTATGATACCGCTTCTGTATTTGTGGATGGAGTAGAGGTTTATCGTTCTCGGGATAATTGGCTGTTTGGCTCAGAGACTAATGTTGGAAAAAAGGAATTACATATTCCGATGAAGGTTGAGTACTCGGGCAAAACTATTACTGCAAGAATAAAGCTTCAAAATGCTCTTTATGGCGCTGAAATTTATGACTGTCTAATCTCAACCCGTTCTGGCTATGGAATAGCAGTTCTGAAGAAGGAAGCTGTTACAATAATGCTTTCTGTAATACTTTTGTTTACAGGTATTACAGAGACTCTTATTGCAATTCATTTCATTATAAAGAAATCATTGGTTTTAAGGAGACTTTCCTTTGAAGCACTTTTATTTGCTGGATTATTCTCTATTCTATCAGGCGTTTGGTTGTTTACCTGGACAAGGCTGCCTTATATTGTTTTTGGCAACAGTACGGGTTTTGCAATTCTTGAAATAGTTTCATTTATGCTGCTTCCTCTTGTATTTTTCGAGCTTGTTCGTGCAGTTAATTTTAGAGTTAGCAAAACAGACAATATTATAGATGGGGTATTTGCCATGGCAATTGTGCTATGCTTTATCCTTTGTCTGATAGGTGTCTGTGATTGGGGCGATATAGTTGTAATTGCTCATGTTATAGACATTGCTATGATTTTCGTGGTAGCCTATTATTCCTATACGAGTATTAAGGCTGAGAAGCGAAAGAGTGAGAGAAGACTTATTGCTATTGGAAATAGCCTGTTTTTGCTTGTTTGCGTAGTTGCTCTTGCAATGTATATCAACAATATAGACAGCAATTTTAATATTTTTGTCATCATTGGTCTTATGATATATATTTCAACTCAGATAGGTCTGATTTACCGAAGGCTTGGATTGAAGGTCGAGGAAGAGGCAGAGCTTGTTCAGGTTAAGGAATTAGCTTATACAGATGAGCTTACAAAGCTTACAAACAGGCGATATTTCTACGAGGAGCTTGCTGCTATAGAGGATAAGGAGCCTTCTCCTGATACCACTATTATCTATTTTGATGTGAATCGCCTGAAATATACGAATGATACTTTAGGCCATGATGCTGGTGATGAGCTGCTGGTTGGCGCAGCGGACTGCATCAAAAAGGCCTTTGGCGGAAATTCTACCAGTGTTATTAGCCGCATGGGCGGTGATGAGTTTATCGCTATGCTGATAATTAGCCAAGCAGAACTGGTTAGAAGGCTTGATACCTTCAAAAAGCTGACCGCTGAATACAAGGGTCAGTACATTAATGAAATAAGTGTTTCTGTGGGCGTTGCAAGCCGCAGAGAACATCCGAATGCTGATATAAATGGGCTTTGTGGTATTGCTGATGACAACATGTATGCTGCAAAAAAGGATTACTATACCAACTCAGGTTTTGAAAGACGTTCGGGCAGATAAAAAGGTTTGCAACCCTCATACAATATGCTTATAATGTTTTCTTGAAAGGATTTCTTTTGCGCGACATGATGGATAAGGAAAACAATAATTACAGGCAGTTGTATTTTGACATGGATGGCACAATCAAGCAGGAAACATACGTATTTCATCGAGAGATGACTGCTGAGGAACAGGAATATTACGATTCCCTTGTTTCGGATTCAAATCAGATGACCATCTTTGATTATATTAGTGTCTAAATGCTCCAAGGCTTTGAATTATTTCAAGGCTTTGGAGTTTTGTTTTATAGGAGAGAATGATTATGAGCTTACAAAATTCTAGTGTTTCAGATTTTACCAGTCAGCTGGCTTCAAAGACTTCAGTACCGGGAGGTGGAGGCGCAAGTGCACTTGTGGCGGCAATTGGCATTGCTCTCGGAGATATGGTTGGTGAATTCACAATCGGAAAGAAAAAGTATGCAGATGTTGAGGATGAAATCAAGGGATTGATGGAAAAGGCAGAGGAAATCCGCATGGCCCTTCTTAAATGCATTGATGATGATGCGGTAGCTTTTGAGCCGCTTTCGAAGGCATACGGAATTCCAAAGGAAGATCCAACAAGAGACGAAATTATGGAAAAATGCCTGAAGGATGCTGCAAAGGTTCCGTTTACAATTATGGAGCTGGCGTGCCAGGCTATTGAGCTTCAAAGGCAGTTTGCCGACAAGGGCTCAGTAATAATGATTAGTGATGCTGCAACAGGCGTTGCTCTTTTAGAGGGGGCGTTGAAGGGGGCAGCTGTTAATGTAAAGATTAATACAAAATCTATGAATGATAGAGCTTATGCTCAGAATATTGACAGCAAAGTAAATTCTATGCTTGAGAGTTATCTTCCAATGGCACAGAAGATATACAAAGATGTTTGGAATAGATTATAGGAGTTTGACTAATGGCTAAGTTACTTAAAGGAAAAGAAGTTGTTGAATTGTTAAATGATAAATTAATAAATGAGGTGAATGCTTTAAAATCTAAAGGTATTACTCCGACACTTGGGATTCTTCGTGTTGGAGAAAGAGCTGATGATTTATCTTATGAAAGAGGCGCTCTTAAAAGGTGTGAGCAGGTTGGAGTTCAAGTTGAAGTCACAGCGCTTCCTGAAGATATCTCCGAAAAGGTTTTTTTTGACACCTTGGAAAAATTAAATAACGATTCAAATATTCATGGCATCCTTATGTTTAGACCACTTCCAAAGCATATTGATTCTGAAAAAGCTAGAGCAATGCTTAAGGCATCAAAGGATGTGGACGGATGTACAGATTTATCTCTGGCAGGAGTATTTACAAATACAAAGCTTGGATTCGCTCCATGCACTGCTGAGGCAGCTATGGAAATCCTTAAGCATTATGATATTTCACTTACGGGTAAGAGAGTGGTTGTTATTGGACGTTCGCTTGTTATAGGCCGTCCTGTTGCAATGCTACTTATGCACGAGAATGCTACAGTTACTATCTGCCACACCAAGACTATCGATATTCCTTCAATTACTAAGGACGCAGATATTGTGATTGTTGCCACAGGACAGATGGAGTCAGTGGGTAAGGAGACTATTTCAGAAGGTCAGACTATTATCGATGTTGGAATCAGCTGGAATGACGAAAAGGGCAAGCTTTGTGGTGATGTGCGTTTTGATGAAGTGGAAGAATTGGTTGAGGCAATCACTCCCGTTCCAGGTGGAGTTGGCGGTGTAACCACAAGTATTTTGGTTAAGCATGTGGTAGAGGCTGCCATGAGAACTCTAGAAAACTAGGCAGAACACAGTTTTTTAAGGAATTTTTATGAAGATTTTCCCTAAAATAGCCGATTATTAGATATAATATTATAAACAAAACTTGGGGAGTAGAGTATGAAATTAGAGCAGCTGGTGGCTGGCCAGATTGTCACACTAGAGGTGATGATTGGCGGTTCATCATTTGAAATTAAAACTGAAGTAGTTGGGACGAACTCAGGTACAGGAGCTCTGGTTAAGCCTTATGTTTATAATGGAACTGTCGTGGACTTTACAAACGGTTCCCCTAAAAGCATGAGGTTTTCCCTTCACTGTATAGATCCAAACACAGGCGGTCGCGTGGTTTGGAAGAATGTTGGCGTAAATCTTGTGAATTTTAAGGGAGTTGATTATTATGCAATTGATTCCAGCTCCTTTGGCACAATTGCTGCTTCAAGCGAGAGGCGTGAGGATTCCAGAGTGATTGTGAAGACTCCTGGATCTGCCAGCATGGAAGATGGAAGGCGTTTTTCAATTGAAGTTCTTGATGTAAGTGACAGCGGTGTCTCTTTCATAGGAAATGCCAATAGAGTTACTATCGGTGATGTTGTGGAAGTGAATTTTGCTGATGTAGCCCAGGATACAGATTTTAGTTTGGCAATCACTGCTCGCATCGTTAGGGCAGAGGTTGAACGAGAAGGAATTCTTTTCGCAGGTAAGGTTTTGGAAAGAGATAATAAGCTTCTTGCGTACCTTTGTTTTAAGGGAATGGATGCGAAAGCAAATAAGTAACTTAAATAAAGGGAAATAGATGGACGACTATAAATTAAAACAGGAATTATTTTACATGGTCACTCTCGATTCCAAGTATGATTTCACCAGAATGGAGGTCGTGGAGAGTATTCTGAGACTGGAAAATGAACGTCAGATTCTAGTCTCTGTTTTTGGTCGTCGATTTAAGTCAAGAATTTTTGACATAGCAGCTGGAACGAAGACCGGCGATGATTGTGTTATTTGTGGCAAGCCTGCGGAGGACCATGTGATTTGTCATAATTGCATGGAAAGCATTCTTAATAGTGATTATGCAAAAAGTAAACTCAAGATTAAAGAAAAGAGTAAGACCGGATTTAGCTTGAACTTCAAGCATTTTTCCATAAATCTTAACCGTAAAAAAATAGCATTGGGCCTTCTTACTGTTTTTTTAGTTGTGCTATTGTTTTTCCAACTTTGGATTTTGAGTCTTTGGCGTAGTATTCCTGATATTAATCCTATTCAGGAGGCAGTTGTTTCTTCTAATGAGCTTGTACCTGTTTCTAATGAAACTGAGGCTGAGGCTCAGCTCTTACTTGATTTTCCAGAGGAGCAGGGCTACACAGTGACCTTTGGCAGAATGGATAGGGAATATGTGGGACGCTTTCTTATTGATAAGGGGCAGTGCTGTGAGGAGATAGAGGAGAATCTTTCAGATGAGGAAAGATATGACTATTTCTTTAGCGAGGATGTTTATATTTTCTATATTTCCTGTCAGGATGATGTTTCCTCAAGGATAGGACTTGCTGAGGTGAACAGTGATGGGGCTATTATCGTTATGGGCTCCTTCAATGATGGACGAGATACTGATAAACATTACAAATATAGATAGTTTTTCAAAGTTTCATCCGACTTTCACGCAATCGTCATATTTATTTGCTAGAATCTATTCAAGCTTCAAGGTAAGGTATGGGAAGCTATTTATTTTGTGGTTTTTGAGGTATTTTGTTTTATGAAGTTAAGACCAGAAGAAGAGGCAGACTTGAATTTCATTCTTGCGCCAATCAAGAATGATGACAGAGTTCAGAATATGAGAAACTACATTCAGCATGGTAAGATTTCTACTTATGACCATGTTGAAAGTGTTACGAGACTTAGCTATTGGATTAATAAAAGACTCCATCTGGGAGGGGACGAAAAGGTCCTTACCATAGGTGCATTCCTTCATGATTACTACCTGTACGATTGGCACTATACAGATGGTGGGCACGGACTTCACGGCTTTTCTCATTCGAATACGGCAATGAATAATGCTGTAAGTCATTTTGGAATTGGAAAGCGTACACAGTCAGTTATTGAATCTCACATGTGGCCTTTGAATCTCACAAAGGTTCCACGCAGCAGGGAGGCCTGGATTGTCTGCCTGGCCGATAAATTCATATCGACAAAAGAGACTATCATGTGTCGATAGTTTTTTACCAAATTTTAACATAAGGGGCAGTGCATTTTCTTGCATTGCCCCTTTATAAATGATATAACTGTATTACGGATGATAGAACAGTATCATCCGTTTTACTTTTTTGGGAAAGGATAATGTTATGAAAAGGAAAATTGTTGCATTAATTCTTATTGCAGCCTTGGCTGCAGGAGGCTTTGCGGCCTATAAAACTAATTTCTTTGGATTTAATACAGTTACATCTTCAGATTCTTCGGAAGTCTATGTAATGCCACTGTCTGATATTATGGGTTCAAGCAGCTCATATTCTACAAATGTTTTCATGGGAATTGTGGAGGGGCAGGAGACCACAAGTGTCACCAAAAGCTCCGAGCGTGAACTTGATAAGTTGCTTGTTTCTGAGGGAGACGTAGTTACAGTAGGAACACCACTGTTTTCTTACAAGTCAGATTCATTAGAGGCTGAGAATGTTCAGTATGGCTTTGATATAGAAACAGCAAATATCAATATCAATGAATACAACAGAACAATTGAAAAACTCACATCTGATTATGCCAAGATTAAGGGACAATCTGACGAGGACAAAAATAATCGTGAGGATCTTGCAAACCAGATTGAAAGTCTAAAAACTGACATCGCTATTGCGGAGAATAGCATTTCTTCCACCAATGCAAAAATCGATGAAAACAAGAAAAAGATTGCTAATTCCACAGTGACATCTACTGTTGATGGAGTCATCACAAAGATTGCTGATGATACAAATCCATATACTTCAGATGGTTCATTTATTACAATTCTTGCATCCAAGGAGATGCGAGTTAAAGGACAGATTAATGAGCAGAATGTGTGGGCTATCAATATTGACGAGCCTGTTACACTTCGTTCTCGCGTTGACAAGTCAAAGACCTGGAGCGGTAAGATTACAAAAATTGATACCGAGACCAAGCAGGAGAGCGATTCAAACAGCTATGACGGTTCTTCAGAGGACAATTCTACCAAGTATCCATTCTATGTCACTTTGGATAACAGTGATGGTCTTATGATGGGACAGCATCTTTATATTGAACTTGGTCAGACAGATGCGCCTGAGATGGATTTCTCTGATGGAACCTATATATATGAATATTATATTTCCTACGATGATGACGGAAATCCTTTCGTTTGGGCAGATAAAAATGGACATCTTGAAAAGAAGTCAATAGAGCTTGGCGAGTATTATGAGGAGCAGATGGTTTATGCCATCTCTGGCATCGACAAGGATACTAAAATTGCATACCCTATGGAAGATTTCACTGAAGGTATGGGCACAGTCAGCGGTATAGAGGGTGAGTAGTTATGATAGTTAAGCTTGAAAATATTAATAAGGTCTACGGAGAATCTGGAACAGAGACTTCCGTGCCTGCTTTGAATAATGTTTCGCTCTCCGTTGATGAAGGAGAGTACGTAGCGATAATGGGACCATCCGGTTCAGGCAAAAGTACGTTGATGAATGTGATTGGATGTCTTGATAAGCCAACCTCGGGAGTTTATTACTTTGGAGAAAAGGATGTTCTTAAAATGAAGGACAGACAGCTTTCTGATTTGCGTTTGCATTCAATTGGATTCGTTTTCCAGAGCTTTTATCTTATGAACGAGGAAAATGCTATTGAAAATGTGGCACTTCCCTTAAGCTATGCAGGCGTTCCAAAGAAGGAGCGTGAGCGCAGGGCAATTGAGGCTCTCACCAGAGTTGGTCTTGCAGACAGAGTAAAGTTCAGACCAGACCAGCTTTCAGGTGGTCAGAAGCAGAGAGTTGCCATTGCAAGAGCAATTGTAAATAATCCAAAGGTGCTCCTTGCTGATGAGCCGACTGGAGCTCTTGATCAGAAGTCAGGTGCTGCAATTATGGAGCTTTTCCAGAAGCTTAATGATGAAGGTACTACAATTATTATGATTACTCATGATTCTGGCATAGCAAGTCATGCAAAAAAGACCTATAGAATTGTGGATGGTCAGCTATTTCATGGATTAGAGGAGGCGGAAAATGAGCAAGATTCTTAGAAGACTCCTTATACTTTTGGTAATTATTGGACTTATTGTTGCTGGTCTTTATGTGGGCTACAACTACAAGCAAGGCAAAAAGGTAGCGCAGGTAGTTCCACTTGAAAATGTTGCCTACACGAATTTCTGGGGTGATGCCATCCAAAGCTATGGACAGGTTACTTCTGAAAAGGCGCAGATGGGATATCTTCCAAAGGGGGCAGAAATACAGAGCGTTGCCGTTTCTGAAGGAGAACATGTTGAAGAAGGCCAGGTGATTCTCACTGTCAAAAAGGAATCGAAGGATATTAATAATAAGCGTCTTGAGATTCAGAAGGCTGAGCAGGCACTTAAGGTGGAGCAGATAAAGATGGCCAGACTTGAGAACACCACTCCTGCACCGGAGTACGTGTACTCACAGGATGTAACCAAGACAATCACCTATAAATCGGCTGTAGAATATTATGTTAAGGATGGGGAAAACTTTTCTTATAAGGGAGAAGAGGAATTTACCTCAGGCAAGGTGGCAGTAGAATATTTTACTCCAGATGGAAAGCCAAGCCAAATGGTTATATTTAGAAAGACTAATGCCACAGATAGCGAGGGCAAAGCTGAATTCCACGAGCAGACACTTTCTGCAGAAGAGGACAAGGACTTAATTAGAACTTCAGATAAACTGGAACCAAAAACCTTGGAAGGAAGTTTTGAATATTTAAGAAGTACAACCTATTTTGATTATGATACAGGTAAAGTGGTTGGTGAAATCAATTACACTCTGGATGGTGAAGTCGAGAGCGAGCGCAAGGTTCCTGATGGAATGAATGCAAAGCAGCTGGCAGAGGCTATTGCAGAGGAAGAGGATGCCATTAAAAAGCAGGATATTAATCTGAGAAAGCTTCAGTACGAGCTGGATACCATGGTTAATTCTGATGACAATGGTCAGGTTCTTGCAACGGTTTCTGGCACTATTTCGAAGCTTCAGACTGCCAATAACTTCAATTACAATCAGCCATTCTTTATAATTACAGCTACTGACAATTATTTCATTAGCGGAAGCATTGGCGAGTTTTATTTGGATCAGGTAAATATAGGCGATACAGTCTCAATCAGTTCTTGGGAGACGGGAAATTCTGCTGAGGCAGTAATCACATCAGTAAGTGACACACCAGAAGCTGACGGTGGAAATTTCTGGGGTGGAAATGGAAATTCAAATAGCAGCAATTATCAGTTCAAGGCGAGCTTTGATAAAAATGCAGGAATCGAGATTGGCAGTGCAGTAGATATTAACATCACACCTAGCGGTCAGGAATCAAGTGGTCTTTACATTCCAAACTACCTAATTAAAAAGGATGCTGCAGGCAGCTTTGTAATGAGAATGAATGATGCTGGCACTCTTGAGAAGACTTATGTAAAGATTGGCAAGTCCCTTTGGGGTGAGATGACTGAAATTAAATCAGGAATTACTGAAACTGATTGTCTTGCTTTTCCTTATGGCGATGGCGCAAAAGAGGGAATTCAGTGCAAACAGGTAGATTACTTTGATAGTGTTGAGGGAGGCTTAGGTTAATATGTTTGAAAATGTTAGATTGGCCTTTCGAGGCATTTGGACTCATAAGCTTAGATCCTTTTTGACTATGCTTGGTATTATTATTGGTATAGCGGCTATCATTGCCATTGTTTCAACTATCGAGGGAACAAATCAGCGTATCAAGGAAAACCTGATTGGTTCTGGTTCTAACACCGTTGATATTCAGCTATATCAGAATGATTGGCCTTATGAAATGACTTATAACGGTATTCCTTATGGAGTTCCACAGGTTTCGGACGATGTTCTAAATCAGATTAAAGATATTGAAGAGGTGAAGTCTGCCAGCCGCTACGCCAACCGGCAGATATATGATGGTGTCTACTATCAGAATACGTCTATGAGTGGTGGCTATGTAAAGGGCGTTGAAATGGATTACTTTTCTACAGCCAACCTTACTATAAAAGAGGGCAGACTTTTCACTGATTCTGAGATAAAGGAGTATCGAAAGGTTTGTGTTGTTGATGAGCCACTTGTTTCTGGACTTCTTCAAAACGAGGATCCTTTAGGTAAGGTTATTGAAATTGGCGGAGATTCCTACGTGGTAGTTGGCGTAGTTCGCAGCCGTTCAACTTTTGAGCCAGTAATCAATACTCTTTCAGATTATGAAACATATAAGCAGGAGGAGTCAGGAACAGTTTATATTCCTCTTGTTGACTGGCCTATCAGCTATAGATATGATGAGCCGGAAAATGTTCTGGTTAGGGCGAATTCTACAGACGATATGACAGCGGCAGGAAAGAAGACTGCAGATATTTTAAATGCAAATATCTTCCCTACTGACGATTCAATTAAATATCAGTCAAAGGATTTGCTTGAGCAGGCTCAGCAGCTTCAGCAGCTTTCATCTTCAACCAATTCAATGTTGATTTGGATTGCAGCAATTTCACTTTTGGTTGGTGGTATTGGTGTTATGAATATCATGTTGGTTTCCGTTACAGAGAGAACCGCAGAGATAGGATTAAAGAAAGCAATCGGCGCCAGAAAAGGAAAGATAATGATTCAGTTTTTGACTGAGGCAGCGGTGCTCACCTCTATGGGTGGAATACTTGGAGTTGCCAGTGGCATCGGATTAGCGCAAATCATATCGATTATGAGCGGCACACCAGTTGCTATATCCTGGCCAGCAGCAATCATCGCAGTCGTCTTTTCCATGGTAATAGGCATCGTATTTGGAATTTTGCCAAGCCATCAGGCAGCGAACCTAAATCCGATCGATGCATTACGCACGAATTAAAATAACAAGCCCCTCGTTACGGCTACAAGCCTTAGAGTCTCTCTGTTCGACTACATGTCTTACTGAGAGACCTAAGAGCTTGATGCCTACGAGGGGCACTTTAGTTTGTGCATTACCAGATTTAGAAACACACGAGAAGGTGTACAGTTCCAAATGGATATTCGACTGGGAAGTCGACACATTTGTTAGGACCTGAGAGGATACCATCCTCGATGACTTCAGGTGGCGAAAGCGATATGTCTTTCGACAGCTGGTTTGATACATTTACTATGAATAGTCCGTTGTGGAGATTTAGGAAATCCTCCATGGAAGCAACGATGTATTCGTTGAATTCGTTGAAGTCTTCCTTGGCATATCGCGACGCGAAAGCGATTGCCGTTTCTCTGTCACAGTCAATATGTGTTTCAAATTCATGGTCACTGAATATATTCTGGGAAACTCCGAAGGTAACAGGGAATTCCTCAATAACCATTGGTGTGAGAGGAGTGAAGTCCTCGCCAATGAAACGTATCAGGCTGTTAAACATCAGTTCAAGATACATGATATTTAATTCATTTGGAGGAATCTCCGCCATGAGGAAAAACTTTGAAATGATAGCCTCGACAGCTTCCTGATTTTCTACATCAAGGCTCAGGTCATAGAGCTCAGCCTCACTTCTGTAGTCAAACATGATTCGTTCCAGCTCTTCATAGGAAAAAACACCATCCTCAACTAAGTTCTGTCCTAGTAAAAGAAATTCTGGAGTTTGCATAGCTAAAAGCTGGTTAACCTGTTCATCAGAAAGATAGCCTCGTTCAACAGCAATCTCTCCGAAACGTTTGTCTTCACGAGTTTGCACATAGAGACATTCGTCAACTTCATTGGCAGTCATGAGACCTTCGTGGATTGCAATTGTACCGAGCTTTATATGTGTCTGAGGAAGACGAGACATTGCATTGAAAAGCTGCTCTTTAGTTACGATTCCCTTTTGTAGTAAATAATTACCTAGGAATTGAGTGTACATAAATTATTTCCCTCCAAGTCGAAGTTCAATGATTTCTTTAATTTGATTTTTCTCAAAAGGCTTCTGGATAAAGTCTTTTGCGCCGAGCTGGATAGCCTTTTTCAGCTGCTCCTGCGTGCCTACTGAGGATACGATAATGATAACCGCATCTTTATCGTATTCCCTGATTTCAGCAAGGGCGGTAGTGCCGTCCTTTTCAGGCATTACAATGTCCATGAAAACTAAATCAGGCTTTTCGCTCTTATATAAATCCACCGCTTCAGAACCATTTTTACCTTCAATAAAGGTGGCACCATCGGCAATTTCTTTTACAGCATCCATCAATTGCTTTCTTGCAAGTATAGAATCATCGCATACAAGGATTTTTTTACTTGAAATGTCCATAAAGCCTATTCCTCCTGCATTTTATAAATTAATAATACAATAACAATATCTATTATTCAAATGTAATTATCTGATTTTTTAGTGAAAAACATCAAAGTAGTGGGATTTGCTAGAATATTTAACATTGGCAATAATAACCATGATTTGGATAGAAAAAAGTAGCCATGTTGGCTATAATATTAAAAGATTAAAGATTTTGGAGGGAACAGTAATAATGGATATGAATTTTTTCACAGTGTTTGATCTTATCATCGGATTGCTTGGAGCGTATCTGGTGTTTATAAGCATTAAATGCACCAAAAGTGGTGAGGTTGACCCAATGATGATTACAACTGAGGAGCTTACAAGATGTAGCGATATTAAAGGCCTTTCAGCATTTTTGATGCCTAAGACAGGCATTTTCGGTGGATTTTGCGTTATCTTCGGTATCCAGGGACTTCTTAATGATGCAAATGTTGTTGAATTTCCTAGACTTGTAAATGTTATTTTCCTTATTGCATTTGTAATAGTATGGGTTGTTTTTTCAATGTGCATTCGTAAAGCTAAAAAGACATATATTCATTAAAAACTAAGGGAATCATCACGCAGAATTCACAAAGATAGGAGAAACTAGCAGTGTGATTTGGTTCAGGAGGCTTTAGATACATGAAAAAGATTTTGGTTGTAGATGATGAAGAAAAGATTCGCTCAATAATTCGTAAGTACGGAGAGTTTGAGGGTTATGAGGTTGCCGAGGCCTGCGATGGTATGGACGCCATCGAAAAGGTAAGGGAAAACAGCGACTATGATATTATTATCATGGATGTTATGATGCCTGAGCTTGACGGTTTTTCCGCTTGCAGCGAAATCAAAAAGATAAAGGATATTCCTGTCATTATGCTTTCTGCACGTGGCGAGGAATATGACAGAATTCACGGCTTTGAGGCTGGTGTTGATGATTATGTTGTCAAGCCATTTTCACCAAAGGAGCTTATGATGCGTGTGAAGGTTGTCACCAGTAGAACTAAGCCAGTTGAGACAGAGGATGTTGATATCTTTAAGTACGAGGGTCTTGAGATTAATTTCACTGCCAGAACAGTTTCCATTGATGGCAAGCGAATTGATATGTCTCCAAAGGAATACGAGCTTTTATTTTACCTTGTTCGCAACAAGAATATCGCTCTTGAGCGCGAGCGCCTTATCACTGAGGTTTGGGGCTATGATTATTACGGAGACGACAGAACGCTCGACACTCACATCAAGCTTTTGAGGAATAGCCTGGGCGAGTACAGAAAGCTGCTCATTACACTTCGTGGCGTTGGCTACAGATTTGAAGCATAAGCTTGTTTGGAGGATTCTCTTGAGAAACAGTCATATAAGTATAAAATGGAAGACATTTTCTATATTTCTGATTTTCACCATAGTGCTGCTTTCAGTACTATGGTTTTTTCAGATTGTCTATCTTGATGATTTCTATAAAATGATAAAGACCCAGGAGACGGAGATGGTTCTTGACTCCGTTGAAAATCTTATTCGCACCAGCGATGATTGTTCTGAGGAAATTGAGAAACTGGCAGCTAATCATAACCTGGGCATTTTTATCACCGACACAGATGGCAATTCGATTTACAATGCTGAGTATATTTCCAACTCTCAGATGTCATCACTTCCGCCGTTTATGTTTATTCTTTTCTATGACAAGGCCGTTGCCAATGGCGGCGAGGCTGTCATTGAATACAAGGGCGGCGAGATGCAAAACAAAATAAATGAGACCATAGAGCAGTTTATGGAGGAAAATCCTACAGAGCAGCCTGCTGGAGAGGGTACCGAAGGCGAGGCAAAGGAAGGTGAGACAAAGGAAGGCGATGGAAGGCTTCCATATACGATTCCACCTCAGAAGGATGACCCAAGTCAGTTCCGCCAGAACATTGGAAATGACATGGCAGAGTCTGTTATTTATATTCGTATAATTGATAATGATGGCATAGAAGAGGTCATCATGATTAATTCCGTGCTTACACCTGTTGATGCCACCGTTACCACCTTAAAGGCGCAGCTGAAGATTATTTCTATTATTTTAATTGTGATTGCATTTATCCTTGCTGTGACCTTTTCAAAGAGCTTGTCGCGGTCAATTATCAGTATCAATGAAGGAGCGAAGAAGCTTGCTGAGGGAGATTATTCAGTCAAGTTTGATTCTCACGATTATATGGAGGTGGCAGAGCTTTCAAAGACTTTGAATTTTGCAACATCAGAGTTGGGGAAGGCAGACAGTTTTCAGAAGGAGCTGATTGCCAATGTTTCCCATGACCTTCGAACTCCTCTTACAATGATTAAGGGATACGCTGAGGTAATGCGAGATATTCCTGGTGAAAACACTCCAGAAAATGTTCAGGTTATTATCGATGAGACTGAGCGACTAAGCGGTCTTGTTAATGATATGCTTGATATTTCAAAGCTCAAGGCTGGCACAATTTCCATCAAACCTGAGGAGTACAATATCACTGATAGTATCCGTCATGTCCTGGAACGCTACAACAAGCTTCGTGAGGTTGAAGGATACACAATTGATTTCGTATACGATTCCGAGGTTAACATATTTGCAGATGAGCAGAAGATGTATCAGGTCCTTTACAATCTGGTAAACAATGCTATCAATTACACTGGCGATGACAAGAAGGTCACCGTAGTACAGAAGGTTCTTGGTAATGTTCTTCGAATTGAGGTTATTGATACCGGTGCAGGCGTGAAGCAGGAGGATATTCCTTACGTTTGGGATCGTTACTACAAGGATAAGACCTCACATAAACGCGCTTTACAGGGCACAGGTTTGGGGCTTTCAATCGTTAAAAATGTTCTTGAACTACATGGTGCAAAATATGGTGTCAGCTCTGTTCAGGGAAAGGGAGCTACCTTCTGGTTTGAGATAATGATTAATCCTTTCGCAGAGGACGATGAAGAAGAATAAGGAGGCATGAATGCAAAAATTTATTTCTTGGAATGTTAATGGACTAAGGGCAGTTATTGATAAAGGCTTTTGGGATTATTTTGACAGTGCAGATGCAGATATTTTCTGCTTGCAGGAGATAAAGCTTTCTGAGGGACAGCTTGAATGTGAAAAGGCGGGCTATCATATTTACTGGAATTATGCTGAGAAAAAGGGATATTCTGGTACAGCAATCTTTTCGAAGAAAGAACCACTTTCTGTCAGCTATGGTATTGGAATCGAAGAGCACGACCATGAGGGACGAGTGATTACTCTTGAGTTTGAGGATTTTTATTTCATTACCTGCTATACCCCAAACTCTCAGAATGAGTTGAAGCGTCTTGATTATAGAATGACTTGGGAGGATGATTTTAGAAATTATCTCCTTGAATTAAACAAGAAAAAGGGCGTAGTGCTCTGCGGCGATTTAAATGTTGCCCACCAGGAAATTGATCTGAAAAATCCTAAGACAAACAGGAAAAACGCTGGCTTCACTGATGAGGAGAGAGAGAAGATGACAGAGCTTCTTGAAGCAGGCTTTATTGACAGCTTCCGATACTTCTACCCAGACCAGACTGATATTTATTCATGGTGGTCATATCGTTTCAAGGCTCGCGAGAAGAATGCAGGTTGGCGCATTGACTATTTCATTGTTTCAGAGGATATGAAGGATAGAATGAAGGATGCAAAGATTCACACTGATGTGTTCGGATCTGACCATTGTCCAGTGGAACTTGATTTAAATTAGGCTTACCCTTGAGGAGTAAAAATAAAAAGGACTCTAGTTTTCACACTAGAGTCCTTTTAAATTTCATTTAGGTGTCTTATTCCTCACTGCTGTCTAAAGCCGTATCCATAAGAGTTATAAGCTCCATTGCGCTGCGGAAATTGATTTTCTCATCACGATCAGCCCATGTGATTTGGCCCTGCCAGCTGTCATTTTCACATTTATTTACATGTACAACAAATGTAGCTTCTTTAATTTCTGACATAATACTACCTCCCCTTATGAGTTTCTATGTTGCTATAATATCACACTCAGCGTTATATAAAACGTTATTTTTTTATAAACCTATTTTTTTAACAATTTTTGAGCACGGTAGTATGAAAAGTTGAAATGTCTAAAGCCTTCATGGTTATCTCCATTATAGCGATATCTGCTGGTAAGATATAATCCGTACTCATGAGCAAGCTTTTCGTTTGTGGCAAGAGCAGGTACTGCATCAGTTGAAAGATTGTTAAGAATATATTCCCTAACAGAATCGTATTCATCAATTTGTCCGTGTTCTACAGCTGCTAAATCATATTTTGCAATCTGATAGTCTGGATTAGAAAATACGAATCCAATGTAGGCAACTGTGATTGCAACCATGCAAGCCTTAAATACAGGGAAGCTTCGATTGAACATGTTTATAATCAAGAATGCAAGCCAAATGCAAAGCACTGCCAAAAACCACAATACAAAAAGTCTAAGGAATGTCAGATGGTAAACGCCGATATATAGAAGCATTCTCATGGCAGAGGAAGCTATCATAATATAGGTGCAGGCTGCAATTATCACTAGTAATGCTGTTAAAATTTTTGATGATTTAAAGGCTCTGTTGCAGACCGAAACCATGACTATATTAATCAGGCAAACTGCAAGTAACTGGTAAAAACCTTCGTGCGCATACTCTGCGTAGGTGTAACCAGCAGGAAGACTGAGGGTACCGGTGAATAAAAACATTACTTGGATGAGGCAGAATACTAAGTAAACTGATCCAATTATTGCTGTAAAAGTAATTGCTATAACTGGGTTTTCAGTGCCTTCACCCTTGGCCTTGACTTTTACATCTCCCTTTTCCAGTACGAATGGAATAAGATAAGCAGCTAAAAATGAGAATAACAATGTGAAGATGATTCCAATAATATCCCAGAAATTATCAGGCAGATGAATGGATTCAAAGAACTTCTCCAATAATCTGTTGAAGACAATGTCTGCAGATCTTAAGAGTGAAATTATGACTAGTAGTGCTGGAACAGCGCAAATTACACCTATACCAACAGCTGCAAAAGTTTGCTTCTTTGAGTCATCAAGGCTACCTTTTCTGTTTTTTACCCAGGCATTCATATCGTAAATAGGATTGAATAAATGGCCTATTGGAAGAACAATAGAAAGAAGGATGCCTAAAAGCCAGCCTGCAATATCCCAACCTGTTGTATCAATATATAGATATAAAACAAAGCTGAAAAATAGCAGGAATATTGCAATTGCGTCCAAGGCCAAAAGGGAACCACTGGTGGTCATGCATTTATGAATGGATAATAGCATTAACGAAACCGCATGGAAAATCCCAAGTGCCTTACCTCCATTTTTGGATGAA
The DNA here is from genome assembly GCF_008935055.1 of Pseudobutyrivibrio xylanivorans. Classification (NCBI taxonomy): domain Bacteria; kingdom Bacillati; phylum Bacillota; class Clostridia; order Lachnospirales; family Lachnospiraceae; genus Pseudobutyrivibrio; species Pseudobutyrivibrio xylanivorans. The sequence continues at coordinate 2,540,750 of NZ_CP043028.1, forward strand.
ATAAGGCTCAGTCCATCCTTTTTTCTCAGTAGATGAAGCAAGCCTAAAGTCATTGCCATGAAAATTGGATAGGTAATTCCTGAATGATTCTTATACAGGCAAAAGGTATATACGATGGAGAAGAGTAGTGAAATCAATCCGTATTTTTTAAATAGGGAAGCATCGCCCTTTTCCTCTTTAACGATTGTCTTTTGTGAGACTGGCAAAGTCTGTGCTACCATTTCTTTGATTTCAGCCTCTGAATATTTTGGTCCTGAATAAATATCTCCCATGATTATCCTCCTCTTAAGACTAGTTTGTCTCTTCTGTGTTGTCTTCTACGTATTCTAAAATGTCCCCAGGCTGGCAATCCAGTGCCTTGCATATTGCATCCAAGGTTTCAAGACGGACTGCCTTTGCCTTATTATTTTTTAGGATTGAAAGATTAGCTAATGTGATACCCACCTTACCCGCCAATTCTGTCAATCCAATTTTCCGTTTTGCCATCATTACATCTAAATTAATTACAATCATAATCGGCTCCTATATGGTCAAATCGTTTTCCTGCTTGTAGCTAACAGCTCTGTCAAAAACTCTTGCTAAGACCTTGCTGAACAATCCTGCGAAAAGGAATACGCCAGCTACAATTACGGCAGCAGGAGTGAAGTACACAAAGCATCTAAGTAGCTTTAGCCCTGTGATGACAAATGCGTAGGTACCCATGCGATAAAGGCTGGTGACATTCTGCTCGACAAAACAGTTATCCTCGATTACAGTCTTCATCATCCTTCGCAGCTCGAACAGTATCAATAGCGCTGAGCCTCCAACAAGCATTATTGAAATCACAGCATAGGGATAATGATTTAAAATCTCTGCATACTCGGTGGTCTCGCCCAATAGCTTCATCACAAGCTGAACAGCATACTTCAGCCCAAAGGGAACAAGAACCTCCAGTATAAAACCAATATAAAAACAAATATCCAGTATCGTCTTTACGAATTTGTTAAGTCTGTTATCCATATCTGCCTCCATTTTTTAATCTAATATGGTTATAGCACTATTATTTTTGATTTGCAATATAAATTTATTGATTTACGATAAAATATTATTGAAAGACAGAGAAGATGCTTGGATAGGAATGCACAGTTGGTACTTTTTTTATGGACAGAAAAAGAGTATAGTGAATAATAGATATGAAAAATAAGAAAGGCGGTGGGTTATGAGAAAAATTCTGATAGCAATGGTTTTCGCTAGTGTCTTATTAGTTGGTTGTGGTGAAGCAGTTGGTTCAAAGGATCCAAACAATGATGTTGTGACCCTGAACAGATATGATTTTCATGATGAGGATTGGGATTTTGAAGGGGCTTATCTTGAATATCTAAAGGGAAAACTGGCAGAAGATGTTGCACAGATTAATGGAATCTACCAATGCTTTATATCTTTTGATATGGATGACAATGGCGGGGTTAAGGGTGTAACTGCCAATTATTTATATGACTCTGACAAGATTTCAGAGGATTCTCTTAAGGAATTGAATGAAGGTATTAAAAATACAATACAGCTCAATTTTGGAGCTGAAAAGGAAGTTAGTGTTATGGGCAGACCTCTTTTGGAGTTTACTGCCACGGATTATAGTGATGAAGTCAAAGATGAGCCTGGAATCAAGGTTATGCCTTACAACTTTGATGAGGAATCAAATATAAAATTTATGGATTAGCAAACAAAAGAGCCTCGCGGCATTTAAGCTGCGGGGCTCAGTTTTTTTATCTGGCTTTTATTTTATATTTTGATTCTCCTGAAGCTTCATAGCTCTTACCTTCAGAGGAAGTCCCCAAAGTGTGATGAAGCCCTCTGCGTCGTGATGATCGTAAAGATCACCAGTTGTGAAGCTTGCAAGTGACTCAGAGTAGAGTGAGTATGGTGATGTTGTTCCAGCTTTGATAATATTGCCCTTGTAGAGCTTGAATTTAACTTCACCTGTAACATATTCCTGAGTAGATTTCACGAAAGCCTGGATTGCATCGCAGAGAGGTGTGAACCATTTTCCTTCGTAGCAAACCTGAGCAAGCTTGTTGCCCATTTCCTTTTTCATTTCCATTGTCGCGCGGTCGAGGCAGAGCTCCTCAAGCTGAGAGTGTGCCTCCATAAGGATTGTGCCACCTGGAGTCTCGTAAACACCACGAGATTTCATTCCAACTACACGGTTTTCTACAATATCTACAATTCCAATTCCATTTCTGCCACCAATTTCATTGAGCTCCTTTATGATGTCAGAAACCTTCATTTTCTTTCCATTGACTGAAGTAGGAACACCTTTTTCAAAAGTCATAGTCACATATTCAGGCTTCTCAGGAGCTTTCTCAGGTGGAGTTGTGAGCATGAGAAGATGCTCGTAATTTGGCTCCTTTGAAGGGTCCTCAAGCTCAAGTCCTTCATGGCTGATATGCCAAAGATTTCTGTCACGGCTATAAGACTGGTCTGTTGAAAATGGAAGGTCAATGCCATGAGCCTTGCAGTAATCAATTTCATCCTGACGAGACTGAAGCTTCCACTTATCATTTCTCCAAGGAGCGATAACCTTGATATCAGGGGCAAGTGCCTTGATTCCAAGTTCGAAACGGATTTGATCATTTCCCTTACCGGTAGCACCGTGGCAGATTGCAACGGCACCTTCTTTTCTGGCAATTTCAACCAGCTTCTTTGCAATGCCTGGACGAGCCATGGCTGTCCCAAGAAGATACTTGTTCTCGTAGATTGCGCCAGCCTGAACACAAGGAACGATATAGTTTTCACAGAAGTCATCAACGATATCTTCTATATATAATTTCGAAGCTCCTGAAGCTTTAGCTCTTTCTGAAAGGCCATCCAATTCCTCTCCCTGACCGCAGTCGATACAGCAGCAGATTACTTCGTAACCATAATTCTCTTTTAACCATGGAATAATTGCGGTGGTGTCAAGTCCACCAGAGTATGCAAGTACAACTTTTTCCTGTGCCATAATAATTCTCCTTTATGAAATGTATTTGAAATTTGTATTTCCTGAAAATGAAATCTGAAAACACTTTACCACTATAAAGTGAATATTTCAAGTGAAAATTTATGCAAAAATGAAGCATAAAAATGTATTTTGTGAAATTTACACTTGAATAAATGGAAAAATGAGTGTATATTTATGCAAAAATAATTTATAAAATTACGCTGTAGCGCTTTACTTTGTGAAAGTGAAGTAATACAATGTTACTATTCAGAACCAAATAAGACTAGATAGAATAAAGCATGCTTGCATGGCTTTTTCTATTTATTCTTATTTGGTGAGATACACACATGAGCAAAAGGAAAGCACAGTATGTGCGATTTTGCGAATGTGGGCTGAATAGTAACAGCAAGTAAAGTACTAATTTAAGGAGAGACAACATGATTAAGGTAGGAATTATTGGTGCTACCGGTTATGCCGGAGCGGAGATTGTCAGATTGCTATACAGCCATCCAGAGGCTGAGATTGTTTGGTATGGTTCCAGATCGTATGTTGATGAACGATTTGCTTCTATATATAAGAATATGTTCACTCTTGTTGAGGACAAATGCTTAGATGACAACATCGTTGAACTGTCAAAGCAGGTGGATGTAATTTTTACAGCCACACCGCAAGGATACCTGGCTGGCGTTCTTACAGAGGAAATACTCAGTAATTGTAAGGTGATTGACCTGTCAGCAGATTTTAGAATCAAGGATGTTTCTACCTATGAAAAGTGGTACGGGATAGAGCATAAGTCCCCACAGTTCATTGAGGAAGCGGTGTATGGCTTATGTGAGATAAATAGAGAAAAGGAAGTGGGAGCAAGACTGATTGCTAATCCAGGATGCTACACTACCTGCTCGATTCTTACAGCTTATCCTTTGGTGAAAGCGGGGCTCATAGATACTTCTACTTTAATCATCGATGCAAAGTCAGGAACCTCTGGTGCAGGGCGCGGAGCAAAGCTTCCTAATCTTTATTGTGAAGTTAATGAAAGCATTAAGGCTTACGGTGTTACAACTCACAGACATACTCCTGAGATAGAGGAACAGCTTGGGTATGCCTGTGGTCAGGAAATATTGCTTAACTTCACTCCACACCTCGTACCTATGAATAGAGGAATTCTTGTTACTGAATATGCAAGACTTGTTAAAAAAGATGGTAAGCTCCCTACTAAGGAAGAAGTAATGGAGGCATATCATGATGCTTATGATAATGAGTTTTTCGTAAGAGTCCTTGAATATGGTGAATGCCCTGAAACCAAGTGGGTTGAAGGTAGCAATTTCGTAGATGTTAGTTGCATGATAGATGAGAGAACAGGACGTATTGTCATGATGGGAGCTCTTGATAATCTGGTTAAGGGCGCAGCTGGACAGGCGGTTCAGAATATGAATATTTTATTTGGACTAGATGAAAAGATGGGACTTGATTTTGCACCAATGTTCCCTTAAAGGCATAAATAGGAGTTTTATTATGGTTACAACAAATGAAAGCATTAAGGTTACTTTAGATTTAGGTATGCATATGAATTACGATGTAAGAACTATGGAAGAGAACGATTATGATGAGGTTTATAACCTTTGGACTACTATACATGGTTTCGCAATGCGAAGTGTTGATGATTCACGAGCAGGCGTAAAACGATTTTTAGATAGAAACCCTGGGCTTTCAGTTGTGGCTGTATCAGGCGATAAAATTGTTGGTTCCATTTTGGTGGGACATGATGGAAGACATGGAAGCTTTTATCATGTATGCGTGAAGGAGGAATATCGTAAACACGGTATAGGAAAAGCTATGGTTACAGAAGCCATGCATCGTCTGAAGGATGAGGGAATCAATAAGATTCAGTTGGTTGCATTTTCTGGTAATCAGGTTGGAAATAGTTTCTGGCACGCAGAAGGATGGAGCGAACGCGAGGACTACAATACGTACGATTTCGTTCTGAACGATGAGAATATTATAGCATTCAACAAATAGGAGATTTTTTATGAAAGAGATTAAGGGAGGCATTACAGCCGCGAAGGGTTTTAAAGTAGCTAGTACAGCCGCAGGAATTAAATACCAGGGCCGTACTGATATGGCTATGGTTTATTCTGAAGTGCCATGCGTAAGTGCTGGTACATTCACAAGCAATGTGGTGAAGGCGGCTTGTGTCCAGTGGGATATGAATATCGTAAATACGGATAAGTCAATTCAGGCAGTGGTCATCAATTCAGGTATTGCTAATGCCTGCACAGGAAAGGAAGGATTTGATGCCTGTGAAGCTACTGCAAAGGGTGTCGAGAAAGCACTTGGAGTTTCTTTTGAAAATGTTGCAGTTGCATCAACAGGGGTTATTGGAATGCAGCTTCCAGTGGACAAGCTTGTGGCAGGAGTTGAGGCCATGGCACCATTACTTGATGGAAGTATAGAGGCTGGAACAGAGGCTTCAAAAGCAATCATGACTACGGATACGGTGAATAAAGAGATTGCCGCCCAGTTTCAGGTTGGTGGCGTTACAGCCACACTCGGCGGTATGAGTAAAGGCTCAGGAATGATTCACCCTAATATGTGTACAATGCTGGCATTCCTTGGAACAGATTTAGCTATTGAAAAGAAGCTCCTTCAAAAGGCAGTAAGCGAAGTCGTTGCTGATACCTTCAATATGATTACTGTCGATGGTGATACTTCAACAAATGACACATTACTTTGCATGGCAAATGGATTAGCTGGTAATGAGATAATTAGTGCTGAGAATCAGGACTATGAAGCCTTTAAGGAAGCTTTATCATTTGTCTGTGAAAGCCTTGCGAAACGCATGGCTGCTGACGGTGAAGGTGCAAGCAAGCTGTTTGAAGCTAATATCGTAAATGCGAAGTCAAAAGAGGATGCTAAGATTTTGGCAAGAGCAATTGTTGGTTCAAATCTTTCAAAGGCAGCTATCTTTGGATGCGACGCAAACTTTGGACGCTTCTTATGTGCCATGGGATACTCTGGCGCAGATTTTGACCAGAATGATGTGGAGCTTTATTTCAAGAGTGCAAAAGGACAGCTGAAGGTTTTCGACAAGGGTACACCTCTTGAATTTGACGAGGACAAGGCACTTGAGATCATGAAGGCAGACGCTGTTACAATATTCGTGAATATGAACGAAGGCACAGCCGAAGCCACAGCCTGGGGCTGCGACTTAACGTATGATTACGTAAAGATTAATGCGGACTATAGGTCATAAAAGGTGCTTGTAAATAAACAGAATCATGAATTTAGATGAGCAGTAGCTAACAAGCTCTTGGTGTTACTCAACGAAATATGAGTTGAAATAGGACCCAAAAGGATGATTGCTAATGCAATCAACTTTTGTGGTCTAGTAAGCTTTAGCTTACATTTAAAAAGTAATACCAAGGCTTGTAAGCATAACTGCGGACTGGGAGGAAAAAATGGATAGTAGTATGCAGCCAATATTGGATAAAGCAGCAGTATTAATTGAGGCATTGCCATACATTCAAAGATTCAATCGTAAAATTATCGTTGTTAAGTACGGCGGCAGCGCCATGATTGACGAAGAACTTAAGAAGCAGGTCATTCAGGACGTTACACTGCTTAAGCTTGTAGGTTTCAAGCCTATAATTGTGCATGGTGGCGGAAAGGAAATTAGCCGCTGGGTAGAAAAAACAGGAATGGAACCTGAGTTCATTAATGGTCTGAGAAAGACTGATGAAGCCACAATGGAAATTGCCGAGATGGTTTTGAACAAGGTAAATAAATCTCTGGTTCAGAATGTCCAGTCCCTTGGTGTGAATGCAGTTGGTGTATCAGGAAAGGATGGCGGTCTTCTCAAGGTTGAAAAGAAGCTTTCAGATGGTCAGGACATAGGGTTTGTAGGAGAAATTACAGAGGTTAATCCTAAGATTATTATGGATCTTTTGGATAATGATTTTCTTCCAATTGTTTGCCCTGTTGGAATGGATGAACAATTTGTTACCTATAATATTAATGCAGACGATGCAGCCTGTGCTATTGCTAAAGCAGTGAATGCAGAAAAGCTTGCATTTCTTACTGATATTGAAGGTGTTTATAAAGATAAGGATGACCCGACTTCCCTTATTTCAGAGCTTTCAGTTGAAGAAGCTAAGGGCTTGATTGGTGACGGTTATATCGGTGGCGGCATGCTACCAAAGCTTAATAACTGTATCGACGCAATTGAGCAGGGGGTTAGTCGTGTACATATTCTTGATGGAAGAATTGCTCACTGCCTGCTTCTTGAAATTTTCACTAACAAGGGAATTGGAACTGCAATTATAGGCGACAAAGATATGAGGTATTACAATGAATAAGAAAGAGTATATTGAGAAGGCTGAGAAAAATCTTTTCCATGTTTACAACCGTTTCCCAGTGATTTTTGATTATGGCAGGGGTGTTCATCTTTATGATGAGTTGGATGAAGAGTATCTGGATTTTGCATCAGGAATAGGTGTTATGGCATTTGGCTATGGCAATGAGGATTTCGAGGATGCACTTTGTACTCAGGTTAAGCGAATCACTCATACCTCAAATCTTTATTATCATATTCCAATGATAGAGGCCGCTGAAAAGCTGACAAAGGCTTCGGGAATGGATAAAGTATTCTTTACAAATTCTGGCGCAGAAGCTATTGAGGGAGCACTAAAGACTGCAAAGAAATTCGCATATACGAAGAAAGGTTCTGGAGATTACGAAGTGATTGCCATGGAAAACAGCTTTCATGGAAGAACAGTAGGTTCTCTTTCAGTCACAGGAACCGAGCACTACCGTGAGCCATTTTATCCATTGATGTCAGGTGTAAAGTTTGCTACCTTCAATGATTTTGGAAGTATTCTTGCAAATCTTACAGATAATACCTGCGCCATTATAATGGAAACAGTTCAGGGAGAGGGAGGCCTTTATCCAGCAGATCCGGAATTCTTAAAGAAGGTTAGACAGCTTTGCGATGATGAGGGAATACTTCTGATTCTGGACGAGGTTCAGTGTGGAATGGGGCGTACTGGAAGCTACTATGCATTCCAACAATATGGAATCAAGCCTGATATTTTAACTACAGCAAAGGCTCTGGGAAATGGTGTTCCTATCGGTGCTTTCTGTGTTACAGATGCTGTCGCTGAGGCTTCACTGGTTCCAGGAGATCACGGAACAACATACGGCGGAAATCCACTTTGCACCGCAGCAGTTTCTCAGGTGTTTGATATGTTTGAGGACTACAAAATCATTGATCATGTAAATGATATCTCAAAATATTTTGAGCAGGTGCTTGATGTTCTTGTTAATAAATATGATTTTATCACGGAAAGACGTGGTCTTGGATTAATGCAGGGGCTTGTGCTTACAGTTCCTGTGAAGGAGGTTGTTAACAGGGCACTTTTAGAAGAGCATCTTGTGGTTTTATCAGCTGGCGCTGATGTGCTTAGACTACTTCCACCCCTTGTTATTACAGAGCAGGATATTGATGAATTTAAAAAGAAAATTGAAAAAATCTTCGATTCGTATTTGAAATAATACTGTAAAACTATTGTAATATTTTTCTTTTTTGGCTACAATATACGAGATGATACTCACATCTTCTAGGCTAAACTTTTTGTTTAGATAGGAGATTACATGAAAAAATTTTTAGTTCTCGTATTTTGTAGCCTGTTTTTATTTTCAGGCTGTGGAAATACATCATATTTTCAATCCACAGAGCTGGTTGATGAAACAAATAAATCCGAGGAATCTGCTGAATCTACTGATATTTCAGAGGTTATTAATCCTGTAATTTTCGTGCAGGTGGCGGGGGCAGTTGTGAAGCCAGGTGTATACGAATTACCTAATGGTTCCAGAGTATTTGCTGCTATTGATGCGGCAGGTGGGCTTTTGGATACTGCAGATGATTCTGATGTTAATCAGGCAAGTGTCCTAGAGGATGGCCAAAAGGTATATGTCTATACCTACTCAGAGCGTGAAGCTATCGAAAGTGCCGAAGCTGAAAAGGATGCAAGCGATGGTCTTGTCAGCATTAACAGGGCATCAGCATCAGAACTTACCAATCTTCCTGGTATCGGTCAGGCGAAGGCCGATCAGATAGTTGCTTATCGTGAAGCAAATGGAGATTTCACATCCATAGAGGATATAAAAAAAGTTTCAGGAATCGGCGATGGAATTTACAATCAAATTAATTCACTTATAAAACTATAAAACAACTTTAGAGGATGATTATGGCAAAAAAAGTACTAGTTGTTGATGATGAAAAATTAATCGTCAAAGGAATCAGATTTTCACTTGAGCAGGATGGCATGGAAGTTGACTGTGCTTACGATGGACAGGAGGCTTTGGATCTTGCTACTGCGAACAATTACGATATGATTCTTTTGGATGTTATGCTTCCAAAGCTTGATGGATTTGAGGTCTGTCAAAACATCAGGGAGTTTTCTACTGTGCCAATCGTTATGCTTACTGCTAAGGGCGATGACATGGACAAGATTCTCGGTTTGGAGTATGGCGCCGACGACTATATAACGAAGCCATTTAATATTCTTGAGGTAAAGGCTCGTATCAAGGCCATTATGCGTAGAGCAGCACTTGGTCAGTCAGTTGCTTCAGATCATTCGGCTGAGGAAAATGTTGTTGAAAATGGCGATTTAGTTCTGGATAAGAGCAATCGACGTCTTACAATTCTTGGCACAGAATACAATCTTACATCCAAGGAATTTGATATGCTTCTTCTTTTGGTTACTAATCCAAGAAAAGTATTTTCCCGTGAGGATTTGCTCCATACAATTTGGGGCTCTGATTATCCAGGTGACGAGCGCACAGTTGATGTTCATGTTCGCCGTCTTCGCGAGAAGATTGAACCAAATCCAAAGGAGCCTAAATACGTTCGCACAAAATGGGGTGTTGGTTACTATTATCAGTAGGCCTTGTTTTGTGGGAGTATCTTGCTTAAAGAGAGTTTTTAATGGAAAATAAAGTTAGCTTTTCAGTTATACATGGCTTAAGATTTAAAACTGCATTACTTCTTTTATTAATAGGTATCCTGCCATTTATGGTATGTGTACCTATTTCTTTGAGAGCATACAAATCTGTTTCAATTCACACAGATGCATCCAATCTCATGGCTCAGGCTGCCCAGTATAATACTCAGATTGTTACTACTGGATACATCCTGGGCGAAAAGAATTCCCTTTTAGATACTGAATTAAAAGCAATCGCGGCCAGCTATAATGGTCGAATTCTATTGGTGAATTCTGCGCTGAAAATCGTAAAGGATTCCTATTCCGTAGATATTGGAAAGACAATAATTTGGGATAATATCATTCATTCTATGCAGGGAGATTCCCTCTATTATTTTGATGAAGATACTAATTACCTTATTGTGACCGTTCCACTTAGTAATTCTGATGGGGATATTGTTGGCACACTTGTCATTAATAAATCCATGGAATATATCAATCAGAATGTGGATATTTTTGTTTCCTATATTTTGATTGGTTCTGTTGTGGTATGCACCCTGGCGGTTGTTATCGCTCTATTTTTCTCTATTCGTTACTCCAGACCTATCAGAAAAATGTCTGATTCATTAGATGCAATCATTAGAGAATATTCAAATGAGCTGCCAGAGGTTCGTTCCTATACTGAGCTTGAGGAGGTTTCTGGTAAGTTTAACGAGGTCATTAAGAAGCTTCAGGCCATCGATGAATCTCGTCAGGAGTTCGTTTCAAATGTGTCTCATGAGCTGAAGACACCACTTACCTCCATGAAGGTTTTGGCAGATTCTCTTAACGGCTCAGAGGATGTTCCTATCGAAATGTACAGGGAATTCATGCTGGATATAGGTGAGGAAATTGACCGTGAGACCAAGATTATCAATGATCTTCTCAGCCTTGTTCGTATGGACAAGAGTGGTGCACAGCTGAATGTTTCTGCGGTAAACATCAATGAACTTATTGAGCATATTTTGAAGCGTCTTAAGCCAATTGCTGAAAAGGCTGATGTTGAGGTTGTGTTCGAATCCTTCAGACCTGTTGTTGCTGAGGTTGATGAGGTTAAGTTCACTCTTGTTGTAACAAATCTGGTGGAGAATGCAATCAAATACAACGAGGAAGGCGGTTGGGTTCATATTTCTCTGAACTCAGATCACCAATTCTTCTTTATCAAGGTTGAGGACAATGGTCTTGGAATCCCAGAGGATTCTGTTGATCATATCTTTGACAGATTTTATCGTGCAGACAAATCTCATTCACGTGAGATTGGTGGAACAGGTCTTGGTCTTGCTATCACCAAGAGCGCTATTGCCATGCATAATGGCGAGGTTAAAGTGCGCTCAAAGCTCGGCGAGGGTTCAACCTTTGATGTTCGAATTCCACTGAACTATATTGATAAGGAGGTGCATTAATGAAACGCTTGATTAGTGTGCTCTTAATATTTGCATTAATGTTTTCCTTTGCAGGTTGTGGAAATACATCTGATAGCAGTGGCACCAAAGTCTACTATGTAAATACGGATAAGACAGGGATTACTCCTGTGGATTATGAGCTGAAGGGTTCAAATTCAGAGAAGCAGATTGATGAACTGCTTGCTATGCTCGGTAATGATACGGATAATATCGATTATATTACAACCATTCCACGTGGAGTGGAGCTAAGCCGTTGGGATTTGATTGATGGTTCGCTTACCTTGTATTTTGTTGGTGATTACGATTCTCTTGATACTTTTACGGAGATTTTGGTTAGAGCAGCAATAGTAAAAACTATGGCTCAGGTTGAGGATGTTAAGACAGTCACATTTTACATTAACAATGCGCCGCTTTTGGATTCTAATGGGGATGCTGTTGGTGTAATGTCAGCTGATGCTTTCATCGAGGATTTTGGACAGGAAACAGATTCACTTCTTTCTACAGATTTGATACTTTATTTTGCCAGTGCCGATGGTATGTCTGTTGTTGGAGAGCCAAGGCATGTATACTACAGCCGTAATGTTTCCATCGAAAAGGTTGTTATGGAGCAGCTTCTAAAGGGCCCGGAGGATGAGAGACTTTTATCATCTATTCCAAATGGTACCAAGCTCAACTCTGTATCGATTTCTGAAAGTGGAGTTTGTATAGTAAACTTGGATGCAGCCTTTGAAACGGCAGTTACAGGAGTAACCGAGCAGGTTACAATTTATTCAATTGTAAATACTTTGACCGAGCTTGATTCTATCAAGCAGGTTCAGATTTTGGTTAATGGTGCAACACCACATATTTCAAACGTGGATGCAGATTTAGCATCTGCAATCTCACGAAACGAAGCTATTATTAGTGACTTCCCAGTTGAGGATGAAGATTCCTATATTGAGGAAGAGGATTATTTAGATATTGATGAGACTTCTGATAGTGAAGCAGGCAATGCAGACTCAACAGAGAGTGAGGAGGTCTCTCAAGATTAACAGGAGGTTCTATGTTACAAGGGCGTAGGCTTTGTAGGATTTCCTTGTTGATGATTTTGATTATTACTTTCAGTGTATTTGGCCCCTGGGATTTCCTTGGGGTCTATAATAAGGCTGATTCAGCGATTACGTTTCTTTCTGATGGAGACGTCGTAAGTGCTGAGGGCTATGTTTATCACAAGGAAATAAAAAATGACAATCTTTTATATTATGTCAAAGATGCTTCTGTAACCACCGGAAGCGGAACACTTTCTAAAACTTCTTTTATTATCAAACTTGAATCGGACGAAATTCCCAATTATTGCAAATTAAATATTCGAAAAGGAATCGTAAAACATTTTTCTCATGCCAGAAATGAGGGCGGTTTTGACATGGGGGATTATTATAATTCTTTAGGCTTGTGCTTTGAACTGGAGGATGTATCAATAGCGGGTTTTGAAACCAGTGCTTTGGGGCAATATGATTTTTGCTTTAAACTAAGAAATGCTATTAGTCATATATATGAAACTTATCTTCCAGGTGAAGAAGCGGACTTTCTTTCAAGCGTCGCCTTGGGTGCGAAAGGTGGACTTGATGAGGAACTGAAAACTCTCTTTCAGGAGGTTGGAATAGCTCATATATTAGCAGTTTCGGGACTTCATGTATCTGTGGTATGTATGGCACTTTATTCCCTCTTGAGAAGACGCGGATTAAGCTTTGTCTGTAGTGGGGCTCTGGCTGGGAATGTAGCTGTTTTTTATGGATTTCTCACAGGAGGAAGTGTTTCTTCAGTGAGGGCAATAGGAATGTTCCTGATTTATTTAGGTGCTCAAGTTGCTGGTGAGAGCTATGATATGCTTACAGCGTTGGCGGTGATGGCTGATTTTTTGCTTATAGATAACTTTTTGATAATAAAGAATGCAAGCTTCATTTTTTCCTTTGGGGCGGTGCTTGGTATTATTTATGTGGCTATGCCATTTTCTAACGTCTATGTCAATTATAGTAGGTTGCGAAGGAGAAGTATTAAATCTGATGAGGGATTTGTCAGTGGGCCTGTGCCACTAACCATGAGATTGGTTGAATATATTGTAAGTAGCCTGGTGTTTTCTTTCGGTATGAATGTGGCGATGCTTCCAATTGTTACCCAGTTGTTTTATCAGACACCGATTTATTCAGTACTCCTTAATTTGGTTGTTCTTCCGATGATGCCTGCACTACTTTTGGTTGGACTTATAGCAGGTATTATTGGGCTGTTCATTTCAGGTTTGGCTGGAATTTTGTTTATGCCATGTCACTTTATAATCTATTTTTATGAGCTTATATCCTACAGCTTTTCAAAACTTCCTATGGCCACAATTATCGTTGGAAAGAAAAGTCTCATTGCTGTGATTATTTATTATGTGGTCTTAGTAGCTATAATTCGTATATACGAAGTGACTTCGGAATATTTGCTCGGGAAGAAATCTATTGTAGATAATACGTCAATATTATTAAGCTATAAGAAAAAGCTTTGGATTCTTTCTATTTCTTTTGTACTGATATCTTTGATTTGGTTTATTCCGTCCAAGTCAGGCTTTGAAATGGATTTTATTGATGTTGGACAGGGTGATGGAATTTTTATTAATTCAGGGGATGATACCACATTTTTTATCGATGGTGGTAGCACAAATCAGGATACGGTAGGAAAGTATACGATGCTGCCTTTTTTGAAAAGTAAAGGCGTTCGAAAAATTGATTATTGGTTTCTTTCTCATACAGACGAAGACCATGTATCAGGATTTATTGAGCTTTTAGAGTCAGGCTACAAAGTGGAGAAACTGGTTTTATCTGAAGTTATACCTAAAGATGAAATGTTTAATCAGATTGAGGCATTGGCTAAGGCTAATGGTACTGAAATACTATATATGAGACAGGGGGATATTGTTGCAACTAAGCATGTAATATTCAGATGTGTTTATCCATTTGATGATGTGGCAACTCTTTATGCCGATGATGTCAATGCATTATCTTTGTCACTGGTAATGAGTTACGATTCTAATTCTGATTGTACTCCTGAGTATACCGCATTCTTTGGTGGAGACATAGCAGCAGAGCAGGAGCAGCTTATAGCAAAAAGCGGTCTGGTGGGACATGTGAATCTTCTTAAAGTCAGCCATCATGGTAGTCGCTTTAGCTCTGATTCTATTTTCCTAAATACTTTGTCACCAGACACGGCCATCATCAGTTGCTCCAAGAAAAATCGCTATGGCCACCCTGCAGACGAAGCAATTTCTCGCTTGGAGGAAGCAGGCTGCAAAATCTATTACACCATGAATAGCGGACGCATATGTGTTAGTAGGGATGGGATTGATTTGTATGTTGAATAGTTAATATGAATTAGAAACATTACTATCCGTGAGGAGAATTTCTTCAGGTGCAGTAATATGTTTATGATTATTACTTCCTCTTTTGTAACTGATGTTTGAAGTAGTAATAGGAAGCGTATTATTACTATCTATCAGTTGAATTGTTTCAGAGAAGGTAAATAGAGCTTTGTTTTTACTATCTATTGCTTGAATTAACACATAGACAGTAAAAAGTACTGTGTTTTTACTATCCATAATGTGACTTATTCTACCGGTAGTAAATAGACCATTGTTTTTACTATCTCTATATAGGAAAAAAATAGAGGTAGTATAAAGACATTTTTTTACTACCTGTTTGTTGGATTGCTACAAAGATAGTAAAAGAAATGTGGATTTTACTGTTGTTTAAAGAATTCAAGTATAGGAAAGGAAATATTATATTGAACAATATTGAAAGGATTAATAATGAATATAGTAACACTTAAACCAGAATTAGAAAGAATAAAAGATGAACTAGAAAAAATTGATGCATTGCTATCAAACTTTCAAGAAATAATGAATTACCGACTTGTTGTAAAGAAAGGAAATGGATATTTCCAGTATTGGTATCGAGATGAGGAAAATAAACTTATTTATATTCCTGCCAAGGAGAAATCGTTTGCTAAGGAACTGGTGCAGAAAGACTATTATTTAAAAGTAAAAAAGACATTGTTGCAACAGAAAAGAACTATAGAAACTTTTATATCTCAATATGATGCAGAAACTGTTTATAATTTGACTGAAAGCTATTGCATTGGTAAAAAAGCACTTTTAGATCCAATGTATAAAAATAATGAGGAGTTCATTCAAGAATGGTTAGAATTACATATTGGAAACCAAAACACTATGGAATACTCTACATCTTACCCAACAGATGAAGGAGGATTGGTTCGTTCTAAATCTGAAAAAATCCTTGCAGATTTATTTTTCAAGCATGGTATTCCTTATCAATATGAGTCGGAATTCAAACTGCATAATGGATGGAACTGTTATCCGGATTTTGTTTTACTTAACGTAAGAGAAAGAAAAACATTTTATTGGGAACATTTTGGTCTAGCATCCTCGAAGGATTATGCTGATAAGAATCTTGAAAAATTGGCAAAGTATGAAAAATCTGGGATTGTTTTAGGGGATAATCTTATAGTTTCGTTTGAATCTGCTGGCGTAAGTTTGGATGTTAAGCTTGCGGAAGAGAAGATTAGGAAATATCTTTTATGATTTTATAGAAACTTTGGCTGGTAAAACTTTTTTACTATCGAGAATGTTGTTATACATTTCTAGGTAGTAACTATCTCAGGATTTTTACTACCTATGTTTACAACATAAACTGTTGGTAGATAGTCGTTACTTTCTGATGGATTTTTCTTTAAATATAGGCAATAAAAATCTGATATAATTTACTACCTATGCCTTCATTTTTGTTATAGAAAGTAAAAGATGGTCTTATTAAACTTATGATAGATATGTATTTGATTTTTGTTCATCACTTATATAACATTAGGAAAGTGTATAACAAAATGTTGTGAAAATAATTGATTATATATGAGGCAGAAGTAATGGATTCAAGACATGTAAGCACTGGAAGAGAATATCGGAGAAAAGAAAGAAGGCGTAGAAGACGCAAAAAGGTATTTGCGCCAGTGTTCGAATTATTGGTTTTGGGAGCTTTAGGCTTTATCGGCTATAGATATTTTTGCCACAGAGACAGACTTGAAATAGCAGAGAATATTGAAATTCCAGAATGGATTGATGTGCAGTATATAGATGAGGGGAATCCATCCAGGACAGGATGGAGACTTGATGGGGTTAATAATATAGTAATACATTATGTAGGAAATCCAGGAACCACGGCTCAACAAAATAGAGATTATTATAATCATGAAGACTCTAATGTTTGCTCACATTTTGTTGTGGGACTTGATGGGGGAATAATACTGTGTGTTCCTCTTTATGAGCGCTCAGCCGCAAGTAATCATAGAAACCATGACACTATATCTATAGAGGTTTGTCACCCTGATGAATCTGGCAAGTTTACCGATGCTTCCTATGCATCTCTTGTGAAGCTGACCGACTGGTTATTACATGAGTTTGATATGAAGCCTCAAGATGTTATTAGGCATTATGATGTAACGGGAAAAGAATGTCCAATGTATTATGTTAAAAATCCTGAAGCTTGGGAGAAGTTCAAGGAAGAATTATAAGACAATCTAAGGATCTAAGATAGCAAAAGCATCACTATTGTAATAAAATACTCTAGTGGTGCTTTTGCATCAGGAAGGGGCAAAAAGTAAATGAACAAAAGACATAAGAAGAGAAGACAGAGAAGATTAAGTATTATTTTGATTATAATAGCACTTGTATTAATAGCAGGTTGTGGCATTTTTTATTTGGTTGGCAGAAGTGGTGATGATGAGGCTGCCGAGGCAATAAGCAATCAGACTAGTACAAATATAGAAGCAGATTCAAACATCACAAATAATGAGACTAAAGACAATGTAGTTGCAAATACAGATGATGATTCCACTCTTACATTTGAGGATTTATCGAAATACAGTTTCAGCTTTTACAGTGGAGCTGGTGGATGGTCAGATGATTTCAATGTCGAAAAGGATGGCTATTTCCACGGATATTATCATGATTCTGATATGGGTGATATTGGTGATGGTTATCCAGATGGTACACGTTATTATTGCGAATACGAAGGCCATTTTGAAAATATCCAAAAGATTGACGAATACACATATAAAATGCACATGAAGGATATTAATGTTATTAATAATGATGGTGAATTTCTTGCAGATGGCGTAAAATACATTCCTGTTACCCCATATGCACTTAACAATGCAGATGAAATAGAAATCTATATGCCAGGAAAGCCTGTTGCAGAAATTGACGATGAAATAAAGACATGGCTATTCGTTGGTTATCAGGAACAACAGGATAGTTTGGAAAATCTCGCCCTTGTAAATGTTAATGAAAATCAGGGTATTACAAGCTATACTAGAATGACTCCTAAGGAAGATGCTGAGAGTACTTATAATACATATAAAGAGAGCTATGATTATTATGCCGGACTGCTTTCAGAGGCTGCTACTACTGCAGATATGGTAGAGGCTACATCAAATCAGATTAGAGTTTCGGATGAGTGTCTTAATTATATCTGGCGTTTAATAAAGTACAACACAGATGAAGCTACATTTAACAAAGCTCTTGAGGAGCAGAGACAGTGGCTCAAGGATAGAGATGCTCAGGCTGCAAAGGATTCTGCTGAATATGATGGTGGTACATTTGCTTCTGTCGCCTATAATGATACCTTTGCATCTATGACAATAAAGCGCTGCGAGGAACTTCTTAAATATTTCAAATAGTTGAAAGGAAAGCGTATGACACTTACAACTCTTTGCTATTTAATTAAAGATAACAAATACCTAATGCTTCATCGTACCAAGAAGGAGCAGGACATCAATGCGGGCAAATATATTGGTGTTGGAGGACACGTTGAAGAAGGTGAATCACCTCTTGATGGCATCAAGCGTGAGGTAAAAGAGGAGACAGGACTTACTCTTAATGCTGCTAAATTCAGAGGATATATCACTTTTGTGATGGGAGATGAGACCGAGCATGCTATCCTCTTTACCAGTGACGATTTCATTGGTACGCTGGCAGATTGCTGTGATGAGGGGGAGCTAACTTGGGTAGACATTGATAAAGTTATGGATTTAAATCTTTGGGAGGGTGACAGAGTATTCCTAAAGCTTTTAAATGAGCGAGAGGATTTCTTCTCAGTTAAGCTGGTGTATGATAAACAGGATAATCTTATAGATACTTTAATTGAAGGATAGACAAGATGGATAATACAAAACTTGAAGAATTATATAGCAAGATGACTCAGGTACATGAAAAAGCCGGAGCTGTTTTTGCCCAGGAAGGTGTTCCTTCCATGCTGAAAAATGAGTTTAGGAATAAGGTCTCTCAATATGATGAAATGTATGAGAACTGTGAGTTTATGAAAGGAATTACTTCAAAGCAGGAGACTATAGATAATCTTTTAAATCAGCAGGCTGAGATTCTTAATGTGCGAATCAAGTGGGAGCTTGATTGGGCTAAGAGAGCTTTGGAGAAGCTATGACTTCTTGCTGACCAAACAGTGAAATTGTCAGCAAGAATCCTGCTTTGCAGGACATGAAAATAGATAAATCTATTTTCATGGTATTTACGATTTCTGTTTTTCTGAGGAAAAACAAAAATCTATAGGTTTTTGATTTTCCTCAGAAAATCAAGAACCGGACATGGACCAATATTTTCTGAAAGAAAATATTGCTTGGCAAAGCCAAGTTCTTGTGGGCTTTTTCCTTAAGTAGCCCACAAGAAGTCATAGTATTTGAATAAAATTTTGGAACAGATATAAATATTTGAGGCAGAGCTGCCGATATAAAGAAAGTAGGATGAGTGCACTTTCCAAGGATGGAATCTTTGGAAGGTGTTTTTTCTTTAATGAGCCGGAAAGTGTCAGCTTAAGCTGGCAGATGAGGTGGAACAAAATGAGTAAAATCAATAATTCTATGGAATACTACCAGAACAATCAGAGCCTGCTTTTGTTGCTTAACAAGAATAAGAGTGGCAATCCGCTTATTAATCAGATTATTGCCAATAATGAAACAGCCTATCAAAAGAAAATGGAATCAATGGGCATATTTACAGGCAAGGGCAATGATAAGTATCAAAATGTTGATACGGCAGCTACAAATCTTTTAGATGCTATTGAAAAGGTCAGCAATAAAGGCCTATATACTGCAGAAGAAGGGAAGGAACTCGATAAATCCAAGCTGCTAAAGAGCGTTGCAAACTATGTTACAGCCTATAATAGCACAATTACTAATCTTCAGAATTGTGGAGGCTCTCTCAACAACAGCTTCAAGACTGAATTTGAGGAGGCCTTTAAGGAAAAATCAGAAGCATTTGCAAATATAGGAATCACATTGTCAGCAGACAAGAAGCTTGAAATCGATCAGGAAAAGCTTGAGTCTGCCAGTGTTGATGATATAAAAGTACTTCTAGGTGCAGATTCGACATATGTTAAAAATATTGCAGCAAGTGCTGATTCAATTAATACTATAATCGGTAAGGCATTGACGATGGGCTCCAGCAATTATAATGCAAAAGGAGTGACTCTGTTTTGATTGATTTGGCAGGATTTTTGTGGTAGGATAAAAGCCGTAAAAGCGATGACAGAAACAGTAGTATTTGCGGAAGCTAAGAGAGAGGACGCCTAGGCTGGAAGCGTCTAGTGGAAGCTTATATGAACACCATTCTCGAGCTGAGCGCGAAAGCATTTGCGTAAGCGTCTCCGGGTAGTTCCGTTAAAGACAAAATGAGTGAAACACTAAGGTGGAACCGTGTGAAATTTCACGATTTATGTTAATGAAATTACAGAAATCGTGAACATGACGAGCCCATTGCCGAAGGCAATTTTTTGATGGGCGAGTATCCTTTTGAATTTTGCACCCTTAGGAATGCTAGAAATAGCTATTCCTATGGGTGCTTTTTTATTTTACACCCTTAGTACCAGTAGTTATTTACAATTTTCATTCATTAGTAAAAGGAGAAAAACAATGGTTAATTTCAAAGAAGATGAGTCATTAAACACTCTAAATCACTCATGTGCCCACATGATGGCACAGGCTGTAAAGCATCTTTATCCAAACGCTAAGTTTTGGGTTGGTCCAGTAGTAGAGGAAGGTTTCTACTATGATATGGATCTTGGTGATACAATGCTTACAGACGAAGACGTTGCTGCAATCGAAAAGGAAATGAAGAAGGTAGCAAAGTCTGGCTGCAAGATTTACAGAAGAGAAATCTCTAAGGCTGAGGCTCTTGAGATGTTCAAGGATGACCCATACAAGATTGATCTTATCAATAACATGGATGAGGATACACAGACAATTTCTTGCTATGATCAGGGAGATTTCACAGATCTTTGCCGTGGACCTCACGTTGATAATGTTAAGCTTTGCCGTTACTTCAAGCTTATTAAGCACTCAGGTGCTTACTGGAAGGGTGATGCTGAGAATCAGGTACTTAACCGTGTATACGGTGTTTGCTTCCCTACACAGGAGCAGCTTGATGAGCACCTTGCACTTCTTGAGGAAGCTAAGGAGCGTGACCACAGAAAGATTGGTAAGGACATGCAGCTTTTCATGGCTGATGATTTAATCGGTCGTGGACTTCCAATGTACCTTCCAAATGGTTACACAATCTGGACAGAGCTTGAGAACTACATCCGTAACAAGGAGCGCAAGCTTGGTTACCTTCACGTAATGACACCTTGCGTTGGTACAGTTCAGCTTTACCAGACATCTGGTCATTGGGATCACTACAAGGAGAACATGTTCCCAGCTATGGAGGTTGAGGGAGAGAACTTCGTTCTTCGTCCTATGAACTGCCCACACCACATGAGAATTTTTGCAAACCGTCCACACTCATACAAGGAGCTTCCTATCCGTATCGCAGAGATCGCTCATGATTTCCGTTTCGAGTCTTCAGGAACTCTTAAGGGTATCGAGAGAGGACGTCACTTCTGCCAGAACGATTCACATATTTTCTGTACACAGGAGCAGATTAAGTCTGAGGTTAAGAGCGTATGCGACCTTATCTTCAGCACATACGAGGATTTCGGTATCACAGATTACAGATGCGTTCTTTCACTTCGTGACCCAGCTGATACTAAGAAGTATCACCAGGATGATGAGATGTGGAACACAGCAGAGCAGGCTCTTCGTGAGACTCTTCAGGAAATTGGTATCGAGTTCACAGAGGAGATTGGTGAGGCTGCATTCTACGGACCTAAGCTTGATGTTAATGTTAAGCCAGCTATCGGTAATGAAATCACTCTTTCTACATGCCAGCTTGATTTCTGTCTTCCAGCAAAGTTTGACCTTACTTACACAGATGCAGATTCAAACAAGCAGACACCAGTAGTAATCCACAGAGCTATTCTTGGATCACTTGATAGATTCATGGCATACATTCTTGAGGAGACAAAGGGTAACCTTCCTACATGGCTTGCTCCTACACAGGTTAAGGTTCTTCCTGTAAAGAATGATGATGCTGATCTCAATGCATACTCACAGAAGCTTGTAGATGCGCTTGCAGATGCTGATGTTCGTGTTGAGTTTGATACACGTTCAGAGAAGCTTGGTTACAAGATGCGTGAGGCTCAGATTCAGAAGGTTCCTTACCTTGCAGTTCTCGGAAAGAACGAGGAGGCTGAGGGCACTGTATCTTACAGACTTCACGGTGAGCAGGGTACTACAACAGTTAAGTTTGATGAGTTTGTAGAGCTTATTGTAAACGAGATTAAGACAAAAGGTCGTAAATAATAATGAATAAGAAATGTACGCTTTGCCCTAGGAACTGCGGAGTTGACCGAGACAATTCACTTGGTGTTTGTCAGGTTTCATCTACAGTCAAGGTGGCAAGGGCTGCCCTTCACTTTTGGGAGGAGCCATGCATTTCTGGTGAAAATGGTAGTGGAGCGGTATTCTTCAGTGGATGTCCGCTCCACTGTGTATTTTGTCAGAATGAAGAGATCAGTCACGGCAAGGTAGGCAAGGAAATATCAATTGAACAGTTGGCTCAGATTTATTTGAATCTTCAGGAACAGGGAGCTAACAATATCAATCTTGTGACAGGAACCCATTACATTCCAGCCATAGCCGCTTCGGTAAAGTCGGCTCGGGATAATGGTCTTTATATTCCAATTATTTACAATACCAGTGGCTACGAGACGGTTGAAAGCCTAAGGCTACTTGAAGGTATCGTAAATGCGTATTTACCTGATTTTAAATACTTGGACGGTGAGCTGGCATCACAATATTCTCATGCAAAGGATTATCCTGAGATTGCAAAAACTGCGATAGAAGAAATGGTGCGCCAGTGTCCAACAACTGTATTTGATGAGAAGGGCTTTATCAAATCAGGAGTGATTGTTCGCCAGCTTCTTCTTCCTGGTCACACAAAAGACTCAAAGGCTATAGTTAAATATCTTTATGAAACCTATGGAGATAGTATTTACATTAGTCTTATGAGTCAATACACGCCAATGCCACATATTGCAGAGAAATATCCGGAAATTAACCGTCGCGTCACAAAGCGTGAATATGAATCGGTAGTTAATTATGCACTTGATTTAGGTGTCACTAATGCTTTTATCCAGGATAGAAAGGTGGCGCAGGAAAGCTTTATTCCAGACTTTAACGGAGAGGGACTTTAAGGTATACTTTTATCTATGAAACGAATAGACGAAGACATTGCAAACGGACAATTTAAGAATATTTATTTGCTCTATGGCGAGGAGGATTACCTAAAGCTTCAGTACAAGAATAAGCTATTAGCTGCTCTTGTTACTGAGGGCGATAATATGAATTTCTCTAAGTATTCAGACTCTGGAATCAATGAGCTTGAAATTATAGACCAAGCTGAGACAATGCCGTTCTTTGCCGAACACAGAGTTATTCTTATTGAAAACAGCGGTTTTGGAAAGAAGATGCCTGAAAAACTGGGAGAGTATTTAGGCACAATTCCTGAATTTACGATTTTCATTTTTGTGGAGCCAACAGCAGATAAACGAGGAAAGCTTTATAAGGCTGCCAAGGCTGCTAGTCGTGATATTGAAATCAATATGCCAAATGAGAGTGATTTGGCAAAATGGGTTGGTGGAATGATTAAGAGCGCTGGTAAGCAGATGAAGCGAGAGGCTTGGAGCCAGTTTCTTATGATGACTCACGACAGCATGGATAATATGGCAACAGAGCTTGAGAAGCTTATCACCTATGTTGGTGATAGAGATCAAATCACATTAGATGATGTTAATGCAATCTGCGTTGCCAGAGTTGAAACCAAAATCTTTGATATGATAAATGCTATTTCAGCTAAGGATTTGAGAAAGACTTTGGATTTATATCAGGATATGCTTGCGGCCAAGGAGCCAGCTATGCGAATCCTTTACATGATAGTTCGTCAGTTTAGGCAGATGAAGGTTATAAAGCAACTATATGCTGGTGGCGACAATGTGTCAGCCATTGCTAGAAAGGTTGGCTCACCAGATTTTGCTGTAAAAAGAACACTTCAGCTTGCATCCAATTTCTCAGATCATGAAATAAATGCACTGCTTAATGATTCGGCTGATTTTGAAAAGAGCGTTAAAACAGGCCAGCTTGACGAGAAGCTGGCCGTAGAGCTTATAATTATGAAATATGCAGGAAAGTAATTATTTTACACAAGATTTATTCTTTCCTGTGTTTTTAGCTTCATAAAGTGCATCATCTGCACGTTTAAATAGAGTTTCCTCTGTATCACCTGGTAAGAATTCAGTGACACCAAGACTTATTGTCACTATTCCTACAGGTTCGATTATGGTAGAGGAAACTCTTTTTCTTGCTTCCTCCATATTATCAAGTATCCTTTCAACTGGAAGTGTAGGTGCAATGAACAGGAATTCCTCGCCTCCCCAGCGTCCGAAAATACTACTTGGGAGTTTTTCTATTTCATGATACATAGCTTCAGAGATTCTTTTGAGTACCAGGTCGCCAATATCGTGACCATAGGTATCGTTTACATTCTTGAAATTATCAATATCTACGATTCCAAGGGTCATTGGAATATTGTATTTCTTTGCTCTATGAAGGGCATCATGAACAAGACGATGAAGCATACGTCTGTTGTAAAGACCAGTAAGCTCGTCAGTCTCAGCGATTTCTTTAAGTTGTTCGTTAGCCTCTCTAAGCTCTGCAGAGGTAACATTAATAAAATTTGCAAGCCTTCGAACCATAGAAATCTGATTGTGTATCTTTTGCTCATCCGACATTGGAAGTAGGCGGTCAATATTATGGGCATGGGTAATTTCACATTTTGCACCTTCTCGCATACCGACAGCAATTAGGGTTACATGATGCTCGATAATATAATCACCCATATTCATAATCTCGCCAGAAGAGTAGAAGCCACATACTGGTGCAATAGAAGAGAACTGTCCAGTTTCTTTATTAATCAGATACTTCCAGTACAGTCTTCTGACACCGCAGCTGTATAGGAATATAGCCTGTGGCGCAAACTCCAGAGTTTTATTATACAATTCTCTTACATCTGCCTGTATTACATCAGGATCACCATAGGAAAGATTTACAGGTGTTCCTTTATCAATATCTGCCGCCAAAATAATTGAGTTATCTTCTTTTAAACAAGAGAATGGAAGGCGCAGAACATCATAACCATGCTGATGCGACATGATTGGGAATTCTAGAATATTAGAGAAGAAATCATCGTCCGCTTGGATATCCAAATATTTTGCATATATCTGACCGGCTGGAACATTGTCCAGCTCGTATAGATGCTTACCTTCGATTTTTGTAACTGCAAAATCTTTGCCCAAAGGCTTCCAACCAATGGCGTGATTTATTTCTACAATCAAATCTGGTCCGGAATAGGTTACTAAAGCAACTCCGGTTTTGGAGAGAGAATCATTGCTGATTACCTTAGTGTCGTTTCCAGATATATCAGCATCAGCGCTACCGCCACCGAAAATATGTATATCTGCCTTCTTTTTTTCAGCATTTGTAAGTACAATACGGCTGTTTATAGACTTTAATGTTATGAGGATTTCGGCTGCCTTAATTTCACTTGTTGAGTCAATTATTTCTCTGATTTTATCTCCGGTTTCAGTCTCGTTGCCCGGAGGACAATCTAACAAGTATACAGCAACATCAGTTGAATCGAAAACAGTAGCAGCCAGTACGACGCCATTTGTAGAAAGCTGACCCTGGCAAATCGCACCATTAGTGCTGGTACCTGCTACAAGGGCATCTGGAAAAACATCAAGGATTTCATGCTGTAAATTCTGTATTTCTTCGTCTATATAGTTAGCTGTGTAGACATGAAAAAGCAAAGAGCTGTAATGCAGCTCGGATATTTCGGCCTTTAGCTTGGCTAATGTAGGCTGTATTTTTGATTTTTGGCGGATTTCATAGTTATATTGCTTCAAAATATTTCTCCTAATACTATTGCCTGAAGTCCTATGCTAAATATATCATGAAAGCAGTGGAGAATTCATGATACTTAAGTGAAATGTTTTTGATATAATGGTGATATGGATAAAAATATTCTTACAATCAACAAAATTGATTCGCAGGTAACACTCTCGATTATCGCAATTCTAGATAATAAGAAAATGGAGCTGCCTGTTGACTATGTCTCTATTTCTGATGCAGAGCTTGCAAACTTTAAGAGTATCTATGGTTCTTTTATTGTTCCTGTGGGGGATGTGGTGAAAGAGTGGGAGGAGCAGCTTTTCAAGGTTTCATTTAAGGGGCATCTCTCAAAGCTTGAGCTTATTGCAGTCACTGACGAGGGTGTGTACAGATGGGGAGACGTTAAAATCTTTAAGGTGAGGCTTCAGTCTGGTAAGAATATTCAGCTTCTGAAGGCTATGTGTAACGACGGTCAAAAGTTTAACAGGCGCCGTGGGGTTAGGGTTGATTTAGACCGACGGATGAACATAGAGATGGATGGTCAGTACTATAATGTGCTTATTCGAGATATGTCTTACTGTGGAGTTGGATTTGTTAACCCGGAAAGTTTGAATATCTCCAAGGGACAGCCGTTCTTCCTTCATTTGACAGATTTTGATTCCAAGGGAGAGCCGGTTGAACTTGCCAGACTGGTTTGTAAGGTTGTGAATACCAGGGAAAAGAATGGCGTAACCACTAGTGGCTGTATTATTTCCTCTAACCATGCCCAGTTCTTACAGCGCTATATTGCTAAAAAGCAGATGGAAGAGATAAGTGGTAAGAGAGAATTTGTGGGATATCAAAAAAATGTTGAGGGGGAAAACTGGCAGAAAACGGTCGCAGCGGCCCTTGAAAAGAAGTTTGAAGAAAAACAGGAAATGAAGTAAATAAAAAAGCCAAGGTTGACGGGACCTTGGCTTTTGAATATTTAAAAATTAATTAAGCAAGTGTGTTAACAAGCTTTGAAAGACGAGATACCTTGCGGCTTACAGTGTTATCATGATAAACACCCTTTGAACCAGCCATCTCGATAACCTTGATAGCAGCCTTAAGCTCAGACTCAGCAAGTGCCTTATCCTTTGCCTCAACAGCAGCCTCAACACGCTTAACGTATGTCTTAACCTCTGATCTGATTGCCTTGTTGCGCTCAGTTCTAACAGCTGTTACCTGAACACGCTTCTTTGCAGATTTGATATTTGCCATGTGTTGCTACACCTCCAATTTGTATAAAAATAAAATGTTCAAATTTAAATACGTTGTAGCCGGACACGGACAGTTCAACGCATACTCAAATATAATAGATAATGAATCCCTCTTTGTCAAGAGTTATCATCTATTTATCTAATAAAAATTTTGAAAGGACCTGATTACTAACATCAATTCCTATATCAGTAAGGAAAAGTCTGCCTTCTTTGGCATCCATGAATCCCTGATTGCGAAGGGCTGTGATGATAGGTCCGTAGATTGCCTCGATATCAAGGCCAAACATCTGATAAAAATCGCTTCTGGCAATTCCATCTATTTTTCTAAGGCCGAGGAACATGAATTCTTCCATTGCTTCCTTTTTAGAAAGGACTTCCTCTGATTCAAAGTAGGGCGAGGACAGCTCGGATTCAACCTGTTTTCCAGAGGCAATAGCCTCGGAAATCTCGCAGTATTTATATATGTCGCGAATGTTGTTTGTTCTAACATTGTTAAATAAAGATGCTGAGCCAAGACCTAGACCAAGATATGGAACTCTGTCCCAGTAGCCTACATTATGACGGCAGATTTTGCCTCCGCGGGCATAGTTGGAAATTTCGTATCGCTTGTAGCCTTTGGCTGCTAAATAGTCCATGGTGAATTTATAAAGCCTGTAGGATTCTTCGTCAGTAGGAAGGTCCTCAGTTTCCATTCCAGCCTGCTGCTTAACAGCATCGAATTTGTATTTGTCGTAGAATGGTGTACCCTCCTCAATGATAAGAGAGTAGGCTGAAATATGCTCTGGACGGAGCATGGTAACAGCGTTAAGTGTTCGCTCAAGCTTTTCTCTAGTCTGATGAGGCAGTCCTGTCATAATATCTACGTTTACATTGTCAAAGCCAGCTTTTCGAACTAAATCAAATGTGTGCAAAAAGCGGTTGTAGTCGTGGATTCGACCGAGCTCCTTGAGCTCGTCATCATTTGCTGACTGAAGACCGATACTAAGTCTATTAATGCCGATGGAACGGTATACATTAAGCTTTTCAGCAGAGAGAGTACCAGGATTGCATTCCACAGAAATCTCCGCCATCGGATTCAGCTTGAAATACTGCTTGACCGTGGTGATAATTGCATCCATTAAATCTTCTGAAAGCCAAGATGGGGTGCCACCACCTACATATATAGTAGAAACAATACAATCAGGATGGCTTGCAGCCTGATACTTAATTTCTGTGCATAATGCAGCAACATAGCGTCGCTGCATTTTTTCATCAAAAACCCCTGACAGGAAATCGCAATATAAACATTTTTTTACGCAAAAAGGTATATGAATATATAGTTCGATAGGTGTCATTTTAGTCCTCGTCAAGCTTAAGAACGCTCATGAAGGCTGCCTGTGGAATCTCCACATTACCAATCTGACGCATTCTCTTTTTACCTTCTTTTTGCTTCTCGAGAAGCTTCTTCTTACGAGAAATATCACCGCCGTAGCATTTTGCAAGAACGTCCTTGCGCATAGCTTTTACAGTTTCGCGGGCGATAACCTTTGAACCAACGGCAGCCTGAATAGGAATCTCGAAAAGATGGCGTGGAATCTCGTCCTTGAGCTTTTCACACATTTTGCGTCCACGCTCGTAGGCTGTTCCGGAGAAGACGATGAATGAAAGTGCATCAACTTCTTCTTTATTAATAAGGATATCAAGCTTAACAAGCTCGGATTTCATGTATCCCTTCATTTCATAGTCGAAGGAAGCATATCCACGTGAGCGGCTCTTAAGTGCATCAAAGAAATCATAGATGATTTCATTTAGTGGAAGAGTATATTTGATGAGGGCGCGAGTCTCCTCAATATATTCCATGCTGATGTATTGTCCACGACGTTCCTGGCAAAGGTCCATAATTGCACCGATGTAGTCGCTTGAAACCATTATCTCGGCTTCAACTATTGGTTCTTCCATGTAATCAATTTCAGAAGGATCTGGAAGATTGCTAGGATTTGTAAGTTCTATCATTGCGCCATCCGTCTTGTGGACACGGTAAACAACTGATGGAGCTGTAGTAACCAAATCCAGGTTATATTCACGTTCAAGACGCTCCTGAATAATTTCCAAATGTAAAAGTCCAAGAAAACCGCAACGAAATCCGAAGCCCAAAGCAACAGAAGTCTCTGGTTCAAACTGAAGAGCTGCATCATTAAGCTGAAGCTTCTCGAGAGCATCTCTTAAATCTGGATATTTCGCACCGTCTGCAGGATACATACCACAGTAAACCATAGGGTTAACCTTTTTGTAGCCTGGAAGTGGTTCAGCTGCAGGCTTTTCCTTGTGAGTGATTGTATCACCTACACGTGTATCACGGACATTTTTAATAGAGGCTGTCATGTAGCCAACCATGCCGGCTGGAAGCTCGTCACATGGAATGAACTGACCTGCTCCGAAATAGCCAACCTCAACAACATCAAACTCGGCACCTGTTGCCATCATGCGGACAGAATCCCCAACCTTGAGAGTTCCTTCCTTAACACGGCAGAATACAATAACGCCCTTGTAAGGGTCATAAAGTGAATCGAAGATAAGTGCCTGAAGAGGCGCCTTTGGGTCGCCCTTTGGTGCAGGAAGCTGATTTACGATAGCCTCCAAAACATCATGAATATTAAGGCCTGTCTTTGCAGAAATCTGTGGAGCATCCTGAGCCTCGAGACCGATAATGTCTTCGATTTCCTCAATGACGCGATCTGGGTCTGCAGAAGGCAAATCTATCTTATTAATAACAGGAATAACATCAAGGTCGTGGTCAAGGGCAAGGTAAACATTTGCCAAAGTCTGAGCCTCGATTCCCTGGGCTGCATCAACTACAAGAATCGCACCATCGCAAGCAGCGAGAGAGCGGGAAACCTCATAATTGAAATCCACGTGACCTGGAGTATCAATAAGATTAAAGATATATTCCTGACCATCATCAGCCTTGTAGATGATACGAACGGCCTGAGACTTGATTGTGATTCCACGCTCACGTTCAAGATCCATATTATCAAGAACCTGTGCCTGCATCTCGCGGTCGGTCAGGGTACCTGTCATCTGTATGATACGATCAGCAAGGGTAGACTTGCCGTGATCGATGTGTGCAACAATGCAAAAATTTCTAATTTTACTCTGATCCATAAATTCCTCTTCTTATTTATATTTCTTAACCTTGAATAGTTTACCATGTTTGGCGTTTTTTATCTATTTATAAATATAAAAAAAGGATAAAGTCTGTTGACAAACTATTTGTGTAGGTGTAAATTAACATCAGTAAATGATTAGCACTCCAAATAAGTGAGTGCTAACAAAATTAAGACCTTTCCAAAGTGAGGTGAATGTATGGCTGATACAGAGCTTGATGAGAGAAAAGTTAAAATACTAAACGCTATTATTAAGAACTATTTAGAGACAGGAGAGCCGGTTGGTTCCCGTACAATTTCTAAATATACCGATTTGAATTTAAGCTCAGCCACCATTCGAAATGAGATGTCAGATCTTGAGGATTTAGGCTACATTGTTCAGCCTCATACCTCGGCAGGCCGAATTCCTTCGGACAAGGGCTACAGATTCTATGTTAACAATCTGATAGCTGCCAAGGACAAGGAAGTTTCACAGATGCAGGAATGGATGATTGAGAAGACTGAGAAGATGGAAAATCTTCTTAAGAATGTGGCAAAGGTTCTTGCAACCAACACACAGTACGCAACAATGATTTCTGCACCAGCAGTTGTTTCAAATCGTTTGAAGTTTGTTCAGCTTTCAGCTGTCGACGAGCATCAGGTACTTTCGGTAGTTGTCATGGATGGCAACATCGTTAAGAACAAGATTATAAATGTTGAGAAACCACTAGATAATGAAACTATGTTGAAGCTAAATATGCTTCTCAACACAAATCTTAATGGCCTTACGGTTGACCAGATTAATCTGGCACTTATTACTAGACTTAAAGAGCAGGCAGGCATTCATGATGAAATCATAGCCCAGGTGCTTGATACCGTAGCTGAGACAATCACTCAGGATGAGGATTTGCAGGTTTACACCTCAGGAGCTACCAATATTTTTAAGTATCCTGAGCTTGCGGATTCGAAGAAGGCATCAGAACTTTTAGATACCTTTGAGGAAAAGCAATCACTTATGGAATTGCTTAGTGATAGCTCAACAGATGGTGAGAATACAGGAATTCAGGTATATATCGGTGAGGAAACACCAATTTCTACCATGAAGGATTGTTCGATTGTTACAGCAACATACGAGCTTGGCGATGGAGTCAAGGGTACCATTGGTATCGTTGGTCCAAAGCGAATGGATTACGAGAATGTTGTTGATAATATAAAGAGTCTCAAGGGACAGCTTGATAAATTACTTAAAGAAAATGATAAACGTGGGACTTGATGAAAGTTATTAAGGAGATAGTTAGTAGTGGCAGAGAATACAGAAAAGATGGAAGAGTTTTCTACTGAAGAAGCAGTTAAAGAGGCAGTAGAGAACGCTGAAGAAATGACAGAAGCTACCGAGAATTCTGAGGCAGAGCAGACAGAGGCTGATAAGGCCGAGGGCGAAGCAAAGGAATCTAAGAAGGGCTTCAAGAAGAAAGAAAAGAAAAAGGATAAGAGAGACGAGCAAATCGAACAGCTCAATGACAGGGTTTTACGTCAGATGGCAGAATTTGAAAACTTCCGCCGTCGTACAGAGCAAGAGAAGTCTCAGATGTTTAGCATGGGTGCTAAGAACATCATTGAAAAGATTCTTCCTGTAGTAGACAACTTCGAGAGAGGTCTTGCTACAGTTGAGGAGGGAGCAGATCCATTTGCTGATGGAATGCTCATGATATACAAGCAGTTGCTTACAACTCTTGAAGAGGCTGGTGTTAAGCCTATCGAGGCTGTAGGACAGGAATTCAATCCAGATTTCCACAATGCAGTAATGCATGTTGAGGATGAGGAAGTAGGCGAGAATATCGTCGTAGAAGAATTCCAGAAGGGCTACATGTATAATGACAGCGTAGTTCGTCATTCAATGGTAAAGGTTGCTAACTAGGTGATGTTTAAAACCGAGTAAGCGAAGGTTTTGAACATCAGGAGGCCCATTGGCCGACGATACAAATTTAGACAGATTACACTAGTAAGAAAATAGGAGGAAATAAAAATGGGAAAGATTATTGGTATCGATTTAGGAACAACTAACAGCTGTGTTGCTGTTATGGAAGGTGGAAAGCCTACCGTTATCGCAAATACAGAGGGTGCTAGAACAACACCATCTATCGTAGCTTTTACAAAGACAGGTGAGAGACTTGTCGGTGAGCCTGCAAAGCGTCAGGCTGTTACAAATGCTGAAAAGACAATCGCTTCTATCAAGAGAGATATGGGTACAGACAATGGCCGTATCATCGACGACAAGAAGTACAGCCCACAGCAGATTTCAGCTATGATTCTTCAGAAGCTTAAGAGTGATGCTGAGAACTACCTTGGTGAGACAGTTTCAGAGGCAGTTATCACAGTTCCAGCATACTTCAACGATGCTCAGCGTCAGGCTACAAAGGATGCTGGTAAGATTGCAGGTCTTGATGTAAAGCGTATCATCAACGAGCCTACAGCAGCTGCACTTGCTTATGGTCTTGATAACGAGCAGGAGCAGAAGATTATGGTATACGATCTTGGTGGTGGTACATTTGATGTATCTATCATCGAAATCGGTGATGGTGTTATCGAAGTTCTTGCTACAGCTGGTAACAACAGACTTGGTGGTGATGATTTCGATCAGAAGATTACAGATTGGATGCTTGCTGAGTTCAAGGCAGCTGAGGGAGTAGATCTTTCTACAGACAAGATGGCTCTTCAGAGACTTAAGGAAGCAGCAGAGAAGGCTAAGAAGGAACTTTCTTCAGCAACAACTACAAATATCAACCTTCCATTCATCACAGCTACAGCTGAAGGTCCAAAGCACTTCGATATGAACCTTACACGTGCTAAGTTTGATGAGCTTACACATGATCTCGTAGAAGCTACAGCAGGTCCTGTTAACCAGGCACTTAAGGATGCTGGTCTTAACGCTTCAGAGCTTTCAAAGGTACTTCTTGTTGGTGGTTCTACAAGAATCCCAGCAGTTCAGGATAAGGTAAAGGCTCTTACAGGACACGAGCCAAGCAAGACTCTTAACCCAGATGAGTGCGTAGCTATCGGTGCTTCTATTCAGGGTGGTAAGCTCGCTGGTGATGAGGGTGCAGGCGATATCCTTCTTCTTGATGTAACACCACTTTCTCTTTCAATCGAGACAATGGGTGGTATTGCAACTCGTCTTATCGAGCGTAACACAACTATTCCTACAAAGAAGAGCCAGATCTTCTCTACAGCAGCTGATAATCAGACAGCAGTTGATATCAACGTTGTACAGGGTGAGCGTCAGTTCGCTAAGGATAACAAGTCACTTGGACAGTTTAGACTCGATGGTATCCCACCAGCAATGAGAGGTGTACCACAGATCGAGGTTACATTTGATATCGATGCAAACGGTATTGTAAACGTATCTGCTAAGGATCTTGGAACAGGTAAGGAGCAGCACATCACAATCACAGCTGGTTCTAACATGTCTGATGATGATATCGAGAAGGCAGTTAAAGAGGCTCAGGAGTATGAGGCTCAGGATAAGAAGCGTAAGGAAGCTGTTGACACAAGAAACGATGTTGAGAGCTTTGTATTCCAGACAAAGAAGGCTCTTGATGAAGTAGGCGACAAGATTGATGCAGCTGACAAGGCAGCAGTTGAGGCTGATATTGAGGCAGCTCAGAAGCTTCTTGATCAGTACAGCACTCCAGAGGAAATGTCTGATTCTCAGATTGGTGAGCTTAAGGCAGCTCAGGAGAAGCTTACAGAGTCAGCTCAGAAGGTATTCGCAAAGATGTATGAGCAGTCACAGGCAGCACAGGGCGCAGCAGGTGCAGGTCCAGACATGAGCCAGTTCACAGGAGCAGGTGCGGGTGCAGGAGCAGGCGCTCAGGGCCCAGCTAACGACGACGTCGTAGACGCTGACTTCAAAGAAGTTTAATTTTTCTGAATATTATATGCTGTGAAATGACGAGGGCATTCAATGCGAGCCAGTAGGCAGCAAGCTCTTAGATCTCTCAAGCGAGACATATAGTCAAGCTGAGAGATACTAAGGCTTGTAGCCGTAACTGGCGTTGATAGAAGTTAGATTGTTATTTCACAGCTTATTTGTGTAAAGGATATTATTATGGCAGATAAACGTGATTATTATGAGGTCCTTGGAGTTTCCAAGACAGCCTCAGATAGTGAGCTTAAAAGTGCATACAGAAAGCTTGCAAAGAAGTATCATCCGGATATGAATCCGGGTGATGCAGAGGCTGAAAAGAAATTCAAGGAAGCCTCAGAAGCTTACGCAATTCTTTCAGACCCAGATAAGAGACGTCAGTACGATCAGTTTGGTCATGCTGCCTTTGAAAACGGCGGTGGCGGAGCTGGTGGTTTCGATTTCTCTGGTATGGATTTCGGTGATATCTTTGGCGATATCTTTGGAAGCTTTTTCGGTGGCGGCGGTGGTCGTGCATCAAATGGCCCAATGCGTGGAGCTAATCTTCGTGCAGCTGTTCATATCACATTTGAAGAGGCGGCCTTTGGTTGCGAAAAGCAGATTGAAATTGTTCTTAAGGATGAGTGTGCGGCTTGTCATGGAACGGGTGCTAAGCCTGGTACAAGCAAGCGTACCTGTACAAAGTGTGGTGGCAAGGGCCGTGTGATGGTTACTCAGCAGTCACTCTTTGGAATGGTTCAGAATGTTACAACATGTCCAGACTGTAATGGTACAGGTGAAGTTATTGACACTCCATGTCCAGATTGTAACGGTACAGGTTATGTTGCCCGCAAGAAGAAGATTTCAGTATCTATTCCTGCTGGTATTGATAACGGCCAGAGTGTACGTATTCGCGAAAAGGGTGAGCCAGGACGCAATGGCGGTCCAAGAGGCGATTTACTTGTAGAGGTTATCGTTGCAAATCATCCTATTTTCCAGCGTAGAGATTATGATATTTATTCTTCAGCACCAATTTCATTTGCACAGGCAGCACTTGGTGGAGAGGTTATCATTGATACTCTTGATGGCAAGGTTTCTTACGAGGTTAAGGCTGGAACTCAGACTGATACTACAATTCGTCTCAGAGGAAAGGGTGTACCTTCGCTTAGAAACAAGTCTATGAGAGGCGACCACTACGTTACTCTGGTAGTTCAAGTTCCTACAAGCCTTTCAAAGGATGCAAAGGAAGCTCTTCGTAAGTTTGACGAGCTTACAGGTAGTACCACTGTAGGTGGTCCAAAATCTGTAAAGCCTGAAAAGAAGCGTAAGGGCTTCGCCGACAAAATTAAAGACGCTATTGACGATTTATAATCGTAGTAAAAATGTTTAGAAATCAACTTGTAGCTATCAAGCTCTTGGTGTTGCTGCAAGGCACATTCTAAAGTGCCTGTAAGTAATACCAAGGCTTGAGAGTGTAACAAGTTGATTTTTTTATCGACATTTTTGCATTTTTTTAGTTGTAATTGCACATTTTTCACTCTTAAAACACAGATTTGGAAACTGAATTGTGTTAATATAGTTTCGTAGATATAATTTCGACTTTTACGGAGGATACGTATGTTACAGGAGAGTATTAAGAAATTAGTTCAGTACGGAATTGATACAGGTCTTACACCAGAGTGTGAGCGAATCTATACAACAAATCTTCTTCTTGAATGCATGAAAGAGGATGAGTACACAGATCCTGATTGTGATTTAAGCAATAGTGTTCTTGAGGATGTGCTTGCTGATCTTTTAGATGAGGCTGTAAAAAGAGGCATCATTGAGGATTCAGTTACTTACAGAGATTTGTTTGATACAAAGCTTATGAATCAGCTTTGCCCTAGACCATCTCAGGTTATTGATAAATTCAATGGTATATATAAAAAGGATGGTGCAGAGGCTGCTACTGACTATTTCTATAATCTTAGTCGCAGTTCTGACTATATCCGTACATATAGAGTTAAAAAGGATTTAAAGTGGACAACAGAGACAGACTACGGAACATTGGATATCACAATAAATTTATCTAAGCCAGAGAAGGATCCAAAAGCAATTGCTGCTGCAAAAAATGCAAAGCAGTCTGCTTATCCTAAATGTCAGCTTTGTATGGAAAATGAGGGTTATGCTGGCCGTACTAACCATCCAGCAAGAGAGAACCACAGAATTATTCCTATCATTATCAATGATAGCAAATGGGGCTTCCAGTATAGCCCATATGTATATTACAACGAGCATTGCATCGTATTTAATGGTGAACATACACCTATGAAAATAGAGCGTGCCACCTTTGTTAAGCTTTTTGATTTTGTAAAGACTTTCCCACATTATTTCCTTGGAAGTAATGCGGATCTTCCTATTGTTGGCGGTTCAATTCTAAGCCATGATCATTTCCAGGGAGGTCATTATACATTTGCAATGGAAAAGGCTCCAATCATCAAGGAGTTTACAGTTAAAGGTTTCGAGGATGTTCATGCAGGTATTGTTAAATGGCCACTATCTGTAATTCGTCTTCAGTGCAAGGATGAGAAGCGTATTATTGATTTGGCAGAGCATATTTTGAACGCCTGGAGAGGTTACACTGATGAGGCCGCATTTGTTTTTGCTGAGACAGATGGAGAGAAACATAACACAATTACTCCTATAGCAAGAAAGCGCGGAGAATTATTTGAGCTTGATTTAGCCCTCAGAAACAATATCACAACAGAGGAGCATCCCCTTGGAGTTTATCATCCACATGGGCATCTTCATCACATCAAAAAGGAGAACATCGGTCTTATTGAGGTAATGGGACTTGCAGTTCTTCCAAGCCGTCTCAAGGCAGAGATGGAGGAGCTTGCTGACTATATCGTCTCAGGAAAAGACATTCGCTCAAATGAAAATTTAGAGAAACATGCTGACTGGGTGGATGAATTTATAAAGAATTATGATGCAATCACAGATGATAATGTAATGGAAATTCTTCAGCAGGAAATCGGAAAGGTATTCTGTCAGGTGCTTGAATGTGCAGGAGTATTCAAGTGCACCGAGGAGGGTCAAAAAGCGTTCCTTAGATTCATCGCAACATTGTAAATACTTACACTTGAAAAATTTAATTTTTGGTATAGAATGATTAAGGACTGCGGTTTTCACAGTCCTTAACTTTGTATTTAATAAATGGTATGAGAGGAAATATAAATGAGTAAAGTAAGAACACGTTTCGCACCATCACCAACTGGTCGTATGCACGTTGGTAATCTTCGTACAGCTCTTTATGCGTACTTAGTTGCAAAGCATGAGGGAGGAGATTTCCTTCTTAGAATCGAGGATACTGATCAGGAGCGTCTTGTTGAGGGTGCCGTTGATATTATCTATAGAACACTTGCAGCTACAGGCCTTATTCATGATGAAGGTCCAGATAAGGACAAGGGTGTTGGTCCTTACGTTCAGTCTGAGCGTCAGGCGCAGGGCATCTATCTTGAATATGCTAAGAAGCTTATCGAAAAAGGTGAGGCATATTACTGCTTCTGTGATGATGAGCGTCTTGCAGAGTGCAAGCAGGTCATCGGTGACAAAGAAATCCATATTTATGACAAGCATTGCCTTAGCCTTTCAAAGGAGGAAATTGAGGCAAATCTTGCAGCTGGAAAGCCTTATGTTATCCGTCAGAACAATCCACGTACAGGCACAACTACATTCGTAGATGAGCTTTACGGAGAGATTACAGTAGAGAATGCAGAGCTTGATGATATGATTCTTATCAAGTCTGATGGATATCCTACATACAATTTCGCAAACGTAGTAGATGATCATCTTATGGGCATCACACACGTTGTTCGTGGTAATGAGTACATTTCTTCATCACCAAAGTACAATCGTCTTTACGAGGCATTTGGTTGGGAAGTACCTAAGTACATCCACTGCCCACTTATCACAAATGAGGAGCACCAGAAGCTTTCTAAGCGTTCAGGACACTCTTCATATGAGGATCTTATCGAGCAGGGCTTCCTTACAGAGGCTGTTGTTAACTTTGTAGCTCTTCTTGGATGGTCTCCAGAGAATGACAACGAGATTTTCTCACTTGAGGAGCTTGTTAAGGAATTTGATTATCATCGTATTTCAAAGTCTCCAGCTGTATTCGATATCACAAAGCTTAAGTGGATGAACGGCGAGTACATGAAGGCTATGGACTTTGATAAGTTCTACGAGATGGCTGAGCCATATCTTAAGGAATATATCAAGGGCGACTATGACCTTAAGAAGATTGCAAAGATGGTTCAGACTCGTATCGAGGTATTCCCAGATATCAAGGATCATGTTGATTTCTTCGATGCAGTACCAGAGTACGACAGTGCAATGTATACTCACAAGAAAATGAAGACAAACGAGGAGTCTAGCTTGGCAGTTCTCAAGGAGCTTTTACCAGTTCTTGAGGCTCAGGATGACTACTCAAATGATGCTCTTTATGCACTTCTTTCAGGATTTGCTACAGAGCATGAATACAAGAATGGATACGTTCTCTGGCCAGTACGTACAGCTGTTTCAGGTAAACAGATGACTCCTGGCGGTGCAACAGAGTTGATGGAAATCCTTGGCAAGGAAGAGTCTATCAAGCGTATCAAGGCAGCAATTGAAAAGCTTTCTTAATAGCTTTTAGAATTAAATATTTGCGGCGTTCTGGTGGCTGACCATGAATATATAAGCATTACTTATGAATCTTAATGCGAGTCAAAGGCAGGCTGTTCTCCATAAGGAGGGACCCTGCCTTGTTATTGCAGGCCCAGGTAGTGGGAAAACTGCAGTTCTAACTCAGAGAGTTAATGAGCTTATTAATTCAGGTGTATCAGCCTCAGAAATCTTGGTAATTACCTTTACCAAGGCAGCTGCAATTGAAATGAAGGAACGTTTCAATAGGTTATCTGAGGATATTAAACCCGTAACCTTTGGAACGTTCCATTCTTTATTTTGGGGCATTCTTCAAAAAGAGATGGGATATAAAGCCAGTGATATTATCATGGGGCAACAGAAGAACAGACTTCTTAAGGAGGCAATCGCACTTGCAAAAATAGACAAGGATGATACAGCTCTGGTAAATGCATATATTGCGGAGCTTTCTTCTCTAAATAACGGGATGGTTAATATTGAAAGCTATCAGCCTAAATTTGTGGACGCTGGAAAATTGAAGGCATTTGTAAGAGCTTACGATTTTCTAAAAACAAAATATCATGTGATTGATTTTGATGATATGCTTCTAAAGGCGTATACATTGTTTAGGAAAAAGCCTGAGGTTCTTGAAAAATGGCAGCAGCGTTTTTCTTATTTTCTTGTTGATGAAATGCAGGATATGAATGATCTTCAGTTTGAACTTATCAGAATGCTTAGCGAAAGGACAAGAAATCTCTTCTGTGTTGGGGACGATGACCAGTCAATCTACGGTTTCAGAGGATCAAATCCGAAGATAATGAGGGATTTTATGGATTTCTATAGTGACGCCGCTCAGATATTACTTAATTATAATTACAGGAATCCATCCAATGTGGTGAAGGCTGCATGCAATCTGATAGGGAAAAATGGAAATCGATTTGCTAAAAACATTAACAGTACGGCGCCTGAGGGTAATATTAAAATAATTGAAAAGCAATCGCCGATGGAAGAGGCGGCAGAAATTGTTGCAGAGCTTAAATCACTTAAAGCAAATGGCTGTCCCTATGATGAAATTGCTGTATTATACAGGAATCATACGGATGCCAGGTACCTGGTGGATATGCTGGTGTCAGAACATCTTCCCTTTTATCTGAAGGAACAGATGCCCAACGTCTATTCTCATTTTATTATTGCGGATATAGAGTGCTATTTTCAGATAGCAATTGGAAATGCAACCAAGGCGAGGCTTATTGGGATAATCAATCGCCCAAATAGATTCATTCACAGGCAATGTATTGAAAATGGTATAACAAAATCATCAATGATGGCTTTCTACACTATAAATCCATCGA
This sequence comes from Pseudobutyrivibrio xylanivorans, assembly GCF_008935055.1. NCBI lineage: Bacteria > Bacillati > Bacillota > Clostridia > Lachnospirales > Lachnospiraceae > Pseudobutyrivibrio > Pseudobutyrivibrio xylanivorans. The sequence continues at coordinate 2,580,824 of NZ_CP043028.1, forward strand.
ATCAGAGGATGGTAGAGGCTTTTTGGGCTGATATTGCATTGATTTCTAGGATGTCTCCTGTGGCGGCAATTAATTACATCAGAAAGGTTGTTGGCTATGATAAATTTTTGGTTCAGGAAGCTATGAAAAACGAAACTGATGTTAATGAATACTATGAAATAATGGATTTTGTATTGGAAATTTTTAAGGATTGCAGGACTATAAAGCAGGCTATTGATAAGCTAAATATGTTGAAGCTTAAAATTGATTATGAGAATAAGAATAGGGTAGTGGATAAAGGTGGAAAGATTGGACTTTATACCCTGCATTCCAGCAAGGGGTTGGAATTTGAAAATGTATTTATCCTTTCCTGCAATGATGGAGTTATTCCGACTAATAAGGTTGAAACAAGAGAGGATTTGGAGGCAGAGCGAAGATTATTTTATGTAGGAATAACAAGATGCAAACGAAATCTTTATCTGACCTATAACAATAAAAAAAATCGGGACAAGTCCCGATTTTTAGATGAATTGAAGCTTTAGAGGCTTTGGCTACTCGCCAAAGTCCTCCTCGCAGATTTCATCGAAGCGCTTTGATACTGCCTCGTATTCCTCGTCAGAATCAATGTTGTCAAGGGATGGAGCACCATTCTCATCCTCGAAGTAGCGATAGATGTATACCTCGCCATCTTCATTTGGCTCACCCTTGTCATCAAGTGGAAGAAGTACAATATAGTCCTGCTCATTCACATCAAAGATTGTGAGAATCTCGCAGGTTACTTCTGTACCATCATCTAAATTTAATGTAACAACGACATCATCGTCTTCGTTATCAACTGGAAATACCTGATTTTCGTCCATTTTTTACTCCTTTAAAGATAATATTTGTTTAGAACTTGCCCTTATGATATAATTCATCAATGGTTATGTCTAGTAATTTCTTAAATTTTAGGCGAATTTGTACACTATACTTATAAGATGGGGCTTTTTATGAACATTTCAAGAGGAGATTTTAGGGAATTTGGTCCACGAATCAGTGGAAGAGAAACGGTTATATTCACTTTTTCCGTGGAACCTGGTTCAGAAAAAATCTCTATCATTTTATTTGATAAATCCACTAAGAAACAGATTTCTTTAATAGAGCTTTCAAAGGATTATTCCGTTGGCAGAGTTTATTCTGTTCAGGTATCTGGCATTAATCCTGACAATGTTTGCTATCTCTTTAAGGTTGATGGCAAGTTTTTCGTTGATCCATTTGCCACTGCAATTGTAGGCAGAGACAAGTGGGGTGATGTTTCAGGAAGAGAGAAGCAGCAGTTTAGGGTTTATTCTGGTATTGCTCATATTGAAAAGGATTGGAAGGATGCTCGGGTTAAAATTGCACCATCCGATATGGTTTTATACAAGCTTCACATGAGAGGCTTTACAGCTGGATTTTCAATGTCTGAGTCAAAGATAGGATGCTATAAGGGGCTCTTGTCGAAGGTTCCTTATTTGAAGAAGCTTGGAGTTACAAGTCTTGAACTTATGCCTCTTTATGATTTTGAGGAGCTTTTCCTTGAGGCAAAATCCAATATTTCACCGAAGGGTAAAATCACTCAGGTGATGGAATATACCGGAAAGAATAATTATTGGGGCTTCGGTGAGGCAAACTATTTCGCGCCAAAGGCATCTTATTTTGGAGGGGCAGACAACACTGCTGAGGGACTCAGAGCACTTGTAAGCTCACTTCATTCAAAGGGCTTTGAAATCATTATGGAGATGGCATTTTTTGTTGAAACTTCAGCAGATATCCAACTTGAATGTTTGAAATACTATGTTAAGTATTTCCACATAGATGGATTCCATATTGTAGGCTGCAATGCGCCAATTGAGCGAATTGCAGAGGAACCATTCCTTGCAGATACCAAAATCTTCTATGAGTTTATTCCAGAGGAGATTCTTTGCAATGAAAAGGGCAGAAAGCATCTGTTTATTTACAATGATTCCTTTATGAATGTGACACGTCAGATTCAAAATCACATGAATGGCAGCATGGTGCAGTTTGCTAACCACATGCGAAGACAGAATTCGGCATACGGTTTTGTTAATTATATGGCAAATGTCAATGGTTTTTCCCTTTGGGATTCCTACGCTTACGGCGAGAAGCATAATTATGATAATGGCGAGGACAATAAGGACGGCACCAACAATAATTATTCCTTTAATTATGGTATTGAAGGAAAGACTACTAACAAGACTATAAATGCCAACCGCTTCAGGGAGATGAGAAATGCTTTTACAGCACTCATGATGTCCCAGAGTGTGCCTCTATTTGTGGCAGCAGATGAGATGGCGGCTACACATTTTGGTAATAATAATCCTTACTGTCAGGACAATAAGGCTGGTTATACAGTTTTTTCAAAGAACAAGAGCAAGACTACTTTACAGAATTTTGTCAGTCAGTTGGTAGAGTTCAGAAAGAACCATAAGTGCCTCAGAACCGAGACTCCATTTCTTATGAATGATTATAAGCATCTTGGCCTACCTGATATGTCATTCCATGGTTCAGAGCCTTGGATGATGAGTATCGGTGAGGAGCAGAAGGCACTTGGGGTTTTATATAATGGCGCATATGCCAAGGAAACAGAGGATGTTTTCGTTTGCTACAATTTCCACTATGACAGCGTGGATATGGCATTACCTTTGCTTGCGCCTGGAAAACGATGGCGTCTCTGTTTTAATACAGCTGAATACACTGATAAGAGTGATTTCGCACCGAAGCCTATTCATGACCAGCAATCAATTAAGGTTCCTGGCAGCTCCATCAGCGTGCTGGTAGGTATCAAAGTAGATAGAAATAAGGCTTAGGAGTAATAGACGGAATAATGAAGGCTTGGGAACATTTAAAAACAATAAATCATCATAGACGTTTAGTTAGAAAAGGCTGCTTTGCAGTAGGACTTTACTGGCAGGGCCTGACTCACGATCTTTCAAAATATTCATGGGTAGAATTTTCTGTAGGCGCAAAATACTTCCAGGGCGATAAAAGCCCAAACAATGCGGAACGTGCAGCTACGGGTGTATCCATGGCCTGGCTTCACCACAAGGGAAGAAACAAGCATCACTTTGAATACTGGATTGACTATGGACTTGATGAGCATCATGGTATGACTGGCATGGAGATGCCAGTGCGATACGTGGTTGAGATGTATTGTGACAGGGTAGCAGCCTGCAAAACCTATCAGAAGGAAAAATATACCGATGCCAGTGCTCTTAAATATTTCGAGCATGGCAAGGCAAAATACATGATGAACGAGAACACCAAAAAGCTTTTGGAGGATATGCTCACTCATTTGGCTGAGCATGGTGAGGAAGCTACAAACGACTACATTAGACGAGAAATATTAAAGAATAAGTAATTGGAGATTATGTAATGGAAAAGGAAAGAAAAGTTTTATATTCAGGTATGCAGGCTACAGGCAAGCTTACCATTGGAAATTATATTGGAGCCCTTAAGAACTGGGTTAATTTACATGAGGAGTACGACTGCTTCTTTGGCGTTATGGATTTACATTCACTTACGGTTCGCCAGAATCCTACAGAGTTCAAGCAGAATGCTCGCCGTATCTACACACAGTATGTAGCTGCAGGTCTTGATCCAAAGAAGAACTGCATTTATTTCCAGTCACATGTGCCAGCACATGCTGAGCTTGGCTGGGTTCTTGACTGCTTTACCTACATGGGAGAGCTTAATAGAATGACACAGTTCAAGGACAAGTCTGCAAAGCACGCGGATAATATCAATGCAGGTCTTTTTACATATCCAGCATTAATGGCAGCAGATATTCTTCTTTATCAGGCAGACCTTGTGCCAATCGGCGCAGATCAGAAGCAGCACCTTGAGATTTGTCGTGACGTTGCAGAGCGTTTTAACAATATTTACGGTGATGTCTTCACTATTCCTGAGGGCTATTTCCCTAAGGCTGGTGCAAGAATTATGTCGTTGGCAGAGCCTACTAAGAAGATGTCAAAGTCTGATGAAAATGTTAATGCAACAATTTATCTTGTTGATGATAGAGACACAATCATTCGCAAGTTCAAGAAGGCTGTTACAGATTCAGATGCTGAGGTTCGTTATGATGTAGAGAACAAGCCAGGTGTTTCAAATCTTATGGAAATCTACGGTGTAGTTACTGGAAAGTCTATGGAAGAAGTTGAGCGTGAGTTCGACGGCAAGGGCTATGGAGATTTCAAGCTTGCAGTTGGAGAGTCAGTTGCAGATCTTCTTGATCCATTCCATGTTCGCTGTGCTGAGCTTGAGCAGGATAAGACTTATATCAACGAGTGCATCAAGGAAAATGCTGAGAAGGCTTCTTATTTCGCTAATAAGACACTTCGCAAGGTTCACAAGAAGCTTGGTCTTACAGAGCGAATCAGATAATTTTTTATATTGTATTTTAGGCAGGAGCGTGTTAATATAGCTCCTGTCTTTTTCTTTATATTCAAACTTAATCCCTAAGGAGATTAATTGTATAGTATTGTAAATACCGCTACCATTTTCGGTATCGACTCTAAAATTATATCTGTGGAAGCAGATATTTCTGAAGGTATGCCCATTTTTGAGATGGTGGGATATCTTTCATCAGAGGTAAAGGAGGCCAAGGAGCGCGTTCGAGCTGCGCTGAAAAACGAGGGCTATGCTTTACCAATCAAACGAATCACAGTAAATTTATCACCAGCCAGCATAAGAAAGACCGGGGCAGGCTTTGATTTGCCTATTGCAGTAGCTATATTATCGGCCATAGACATAATTAAACACGAAGACCTGTCATCTATATGCCTTTTGGGAGAAATTGGCTTAGACGGCAAAATTCAGCCTGTGAATGGTGTCCTATCAATGGTGATGGAAGCCAGAAAGAATAATCTGAAGGTTGTAATCGTTCCTAAGCAGAATTTGACTGAGGCCAGACTTGTTACTGGAATTATCACAATAGGAGTTGAGAAGCTCAAGGATGTTATTGAATTAATCAATAATGGTGTTTTTGAAATGGAAGAAAGTAAGAGTCAGCCCTCAGCGAAGCTTATTGAAAATGAATACGATTTTTCCATGATTAATGGTCAGCTAGCTTTAAGGCGTGCCTGTGAAGTTGCGATTTCTGGTATGCACAACCTTCTTATGGTAGGACCTCCTGGAGCTGGTAAATCCATGATTGCAAAGTGTATTCCGTCAATTTTGCCTTCAATGCAGGAGGATGAGCAGATGGAGCTGTCAAAGATTTATTCTGTTTCAGGAATTTTTGATGAGAGATTTGGATTAATCAAAAATAGACCATTTAGAAGTCCACACCATACAGTTTCACCACAGGGGCTTGTGGGAGGTGGACAGATTCCCCGCCCAGGAGAAATTTCACTAGCCCATGGTGGAGTGCTTTTTTTAGATGAGCTGACAGAGTTTAATAAATCAACTCTTGAGATTCTTAGACAGCCCCTTGAGGACAAAAAGATAAATATTTCCCGAGCTACGGGAAGTTTTTCTTTTCCAGCGGATTTTGTTTTGGTTGCAGCTATGAATCCATGCTCCTGCGGATATTATCCTGATTTGAATCGTTGCCACTGTTCTAAAATGTCTATACAAAGATACTTGGCAAAAATTTCTCAGCCGCTGCTTGATAGAATTGATATCTGCGTTGAGGCGCCAACCTTGAATTTTTCACAGATAACAGAAAAATCAAAGAATGAGTCATCGGAAAGCATTCGAGCTCGTGTAATTAAGGCTCACCAGCTTCAGAATGCGAGATTCGAGCCTTATGGTTTCAAATTTAACAGCCAGATTCCGAGTAATATGATTGATAAGTTTTGCCCGCTTACTGCAGAAAATGCTCAGTACATGGAAGAGATGTACAATAAGTATTCATTGACAGCAAGAACCTATCACAAGGTGCTTAGAGTGGCTCGTACAATTGCTGATATGGATGGAAGTGAGGATATACTTCTTAATCATCTCATTGAGGCTGTTACCTATAGAGGTCTGGACAAAAAATATTGGGAGGAGGGCTAGATGAATCAACAGCTATATCAATACTGGTTCATGAAAAATGAGGATATTTCCTATGGAAAAAAGCATAAGTTGCTGGAATATTTTTTCGATTCTTACCATATATATAATGCCACAAAATCTGAACTTATGGGAAGCAATCTTTTTGATGAGAAGACAGCGGATAAATTTATCCTTAATCGCAGTAAATTCGATCTAAACAAAGAACTGGAGGCTTTTTATCATACTCCATTTTCATTTATTACCATGGAGGATGAAAAGTTTCCGGAGAAGCTTCTGAATATCTATGATCCACCTTATGGCCTTTATTATCTTGGTAAGCTGCCTGATTTTAGCAGATGTATCTCTATAGTCGGAGCAAGACGCTGCAGTGCTTATGGAAAGAAAATGGCGCAGGAGTTGGGCAGAGAGCTGGCAAAGGCTGGCTTTACCATTATAAGTGGTATGGCCAGAGGTGTGGATGCTTATGGTCATAGGGGCTGTTTGGAGGCTGAGGGAACCACAGTTGCAGTGCTTGGAAGCGGCTGCGATGTGATTTATCCAACAGACAATCGTTTATTATATGAAGAAATAGCAAAAAGCGGTGCGATTCTTTCAGAATACCAAATGGGAACCTCACCATTGGCACAGAATTTCCCTCGAAGAAACCGTATAGTATCAGCACTTTCTGATATTGTGGTTGTGGTGGAGGCGAGAGAAAAATCTGGTTCACTAATCACAGCTGATTTTGCCTTAGAGCAGGGAAAGGATATCTTCGTTGTGCCAGGTCGTGTTGGGGATTCTCTTTCTACAGGTTGCAACAAATTGCTGTCACAGGGGGCAGGGGTTATATGGTCCACAGAAAACTTTTTAAAGGATTTGTCTACACTTTATGGTTCACCCGTTTCTTCTATTGAAAATAAAAACGAAAAGAAAAATGTCCGTCCAACACTTACGAAGGAGCAGAGAACTGTATACAATCTGTTTGATTTGTATCCTAAAAGCCTATCTGAAGTTTTGGAAGAAAGTCGTATGGATTATCTTAAGCTTTTGTCGGAGGTGCTAGCACTGGAGCGCATGGGACTTCTATGTGAACTTTTCAAAAACAATTACGTCAAACAGGAAACATAAAGGTGAATGTTCTGTCAATAATTAAAATTTTCCTTGAAAATAGAAAATTAATGTTGTATAGTGAGTAACGTTTCTACTTAAAATAATTATATTGGAGATGATAATTTTATATGGCTAAAAATCTTGTTATCGTAGAGTCGCCAGCTAAGGTGCATACTATAAAGAAATTTTTAGGAAGCAACTACGAGGTTATGGCTTCGCAGGGACACGTACGTGACATGCCTAAATCTCAGCTTGGTTTTGACCCAGAAAATGATTTTGAACCTAAATATATTACTATTCGAGGAAAAGGCGAGTTGCTTGCAGCACTTCGCAAGGAAGTAAAAAAGGCAGATAAGATTTATCTCGCAACTGATCCCGACCGTGAGGGGGAAGCTATTTCTTGGCATCTGACTCACGCACTTAATTTACAAGATAAGAAGGTTTATCGTATTACCTTCAATGAAATTACAAAGACTGCTGTTAAGAATTCTCTCAAGAATCCACGTGAAATTGACATGGATTTGGTAGATGCGCAGCAGGCCCGCCGTATGCTTGACAGAATGGTTGGTTACGAGATTTCACCACTTCTTTGGGCAAAGGTAAAGAGAGGTCTTTCAGCTGGACGTGTTCAGTCTGTAGCTCTTCGTATTATCTGCGACCGCGAGAAGGAAATTGATCAATTTATTCCTCAGGAATACTACACACTGGATGTTTTGCTTGATACACCAGGAGCTAAGAAACCTATCGTTGCGAAATATTACGGTGATAAAACAGGAAAGAAGGATATTTCTGACAAGGAAAGTCTTGATAAGATAATGGCAGAGCTTAAGGGAGCAGATTTTTCTATCGGCTCAATTAAGCGCGGCAAACGTGAAAAGAAGGCACCACTTCCTTTTACAACTTCAACGATGCAACAGGAAGCTTCAAAGGCTTTGAATTTTTCAATTCAAAAGACCATGAGCGTTGCACAGCAGCTTTATGAAGGTGTTAGTGTAAAAGGCCATGGAACAATCGGTTTGATTACTTATCTTCGTACTGATTCAACCCGTGTTTCTGATGAGGCAAGAGCAGCAGCTGAGAGCTTCATCACAGGCAATTACGGAGAGAATTATCTTTCTGCTCCAGTTAATTCTGGAAAGAAGAATTCAGGCAAGGTTCAGGATGCTCACGAGGCAATTCGTCCTGCAAATATCGAGTTGATTCCATCAGAGATTAAGGATAGCCTTACACGTGACCAGTTTAGACTTTATCAGCTTGTATGGAAGCGTTTTGTTGCAAGCCAGATGGCAAATGCAATTTACGATACAATTTCACTTAATGTACAGGCCAAGGATCAGGTATTTACAGCATCTGAGTCAGCTATTAATTTCGATGGCTTCATGATGATTTATACAGCAGCTGATGATGAGGAGGAGTCAAAGACTCATCCACTTGCAAAGCTTGCAGAGGATACAAAGCTTAGCTTTAACAGCTTTGAGGAGAAGCAGCACTTTACACAGCCTTCACCTCATTTTACTGAGGCTTCACTTGTTAAGACTCTAGAGGAGCTTGGAATTGGTAGACCAAGTACTTACTCGCCTACAATCACAACTCTTCTCAAGAGACATTACATCACAAAGGAAGCTAAGAACATTTTCGTTACTGAGCTTGGTGAGGTAGTCAACTCAATCATGGTTGATTCCTTCCCAATCATTGTAGATGATAAATTTACTGCAAACCTTGAGCTTCTTCTTGATGGAGTAGAAGAAGGTACTGTTGAATGGAAGTCTGTTGTTAGAAACTTCTATCCAGACCTTGAAAAGGCAGTAAAGGTAGCAGAGGAAGAGCTTGCAAAGATTGAGATTCATGATGAGGTTACTGATGTAATCTGTGAGGAATGCGGACGTAACATGGTAATCAAGTTTGGCCCACACGGTAAGTTCCTTGCCTGTCCAGGCTTCCCAGATTGCCGTAATACAAAACCATTCCTTGAGAAGATTGGAGTTCCTTGTCCTAAATGTGGCGGTGATGTTGTTATCAGAAAGTCACAGAAGGGCAGAAAGTTCTTTGGCTGCGCAAATCATCCAGACTGCGATTTCATCAGCTGGTCAAGACCTACCACAGAGAAATGTCCTAAGTGTGGTACTTACATGGTTGAAAAGGGCAACAAGCTCGTTTGCGCCAACGACGATTGTCGTTTTGTAAAGAGTCAGAACGATAATTAACAAATTTGTAGCAAAATCAGAAAGAATTCAGATATTTATTGTAATTTGTTTGAATTGGTGCTATAATCACAACTATTCACAACTAAATCATTATTACTAGTTATTCACGGCGTGTTAAATGTATTAAATATAGTTGTTCGGGGATGCAGAAGCTTGTGAAAAATTTGATTCTTTGTTTTAGATTTAGGAGGAATAAAAATTAAATGAGTGTACAGTTATTAGACAAGACAAGAAAAATTGGAAAGCTTCTTCACAATAACAATTCTTCGAAGGTAGTTTTTAATGATATTTGTTCTGTATTAACAGAGATTCTTGATTCATCAGTACTTGTTATTTCTAAGAAGGGTAAGGTGCTTGGCCTTTCTCATCTTCCAAATACAACAGAGATTGGTGAGCTTATTGTTGATGAGGTTGGCGGATTTATCGATCCACTTCTTAACGAGAGATTACTTTCAATCCTCTCTACAAAGGAGAATGTAAACCTTAAGACACTTGGCTTTGAGAAGACAGATGTTGATATGTATTCAGCAATCATTGCTCCAATCGATATCGCTGGTGAGCGTCTTGGTACACTTTTTGTATACAGATTTGACAAGCAGTATGACATCGACGACATCATTCTTACTGAGTATGGTACAACAGTAGTTGGACTTGAGATGATGCGTTCAGTAAATGAGGAGTCTGCTGAGGAAAATCGTAAGCTCCAGGTTGTTAAGAGTGCTATTTCAACCCTTTCTTATTCAGAGCTTGAAGCTATCATCCACATCTTTGACGAATTAGATGGTAATGAAGGGGTGTTGGTTGCATCAAAAATTGCCGATAGAGTAGGTATAACAAGATCAGTTATCGTAAATGCTCTTCGTAAGTTTGAGTCAGCTGGCGTCATCGAGTCACGTTCTTCAGGTATGAAGGGTACTTACATCAAAGTCCTTAACGACGTAGTATTTGATGAGCTTGACGAAATAAAGAAGAATAAGTAATTCACAGGGATATTTCGTGAATTTGATTTAAAAGGACTTAAGATACTCTTAAGTCCTTTTTGTGTACAAATTGTTAAAAAATCTCATTTTCACACAATATATAGGAAAAACGCTTTGTTTTTCAGATAACTTCTTTTATAATTCATTATATAAATTAATAATCTAGGAGGATTGTAGGTATGATTAGTTCAGATGCTTTTTCATATGTCAACTTGCTCGATATGACTGCAGATGCAAGCTATCAGCGTCAGACGCTTATTATCAATAACATAGCTAATAACGATACTCCTGGATATAAGAGACAGGATTACGAGTTTGCCAGTGTTCTAAGGAGGGAGTTGCTTGCTACTCATGAGAACAAGTTGGACAAGGCAGTGGATGTCCTTGACGATGATGGCGGACACGTAGATGGTATTGAATATACCGACTATGAGCATTATTCATATCGCTTGGATGGCAATAATGTTGATATGGATACAGAAAACGTTGAGCTTGCCTCAGAGACAATTCGTTATCAGGAGTTGATGACAAGCATTACAAACGAGTTTAGCAGGTTTAGCATGGTAACCTCAAAGTAAGCTAGCACATAGGAGGTATTGGTATGGGACTTTTTCAACCTTTTGATATTGCAGCTACTGGTATGACAGCGCAGCGATTCAGAATGGATATAATCGCTGAGAATATTGCAAATGTAAGCACAACCCGTACAGAAAACGGTGGTCCTTATCGAAGAAAGATTGTAACCTTCCAGGAAAAACAGCTAAATGCTGGTATCCCTACGTTCAAGAATATTCTGAAGGATACTCAGAAGGCTTATTATGGCAACGGTGTGAAGGTTTCAAAGGTTTCTGAGGATACTGAGACAGATTTTATTATGGAATATGATCCTTCTCATCCTGATGCTGATGAGAATGGATATGTTAGATATCCAAATGTTAATACAGTTACGGAAATGACAAACCTTATCAGTGCCAGCCGTTCCTATGAGGCTAATGTAACAGCCTTTGAAGCAATCAAAGCTATGGCACAGAGTGGTATACAGGTTGGTCAGGGCTAATAAATGGTTCTAGTTTCAGTTTTACTGCGGGGAGGTAAAAATGGCTATTACTGCGATTGAAAACTATTTGTACGGTGCAACTCCGGTTACAACCCAGCGAGAGCCACAGGTTGATGCAACACAGGGCTTTCAGAGTATGCTTGATTCTGTCATGAAGCTCATGGACGACACCAATGCCCAAATCAAGAATGCAAACCGTGAGCAGGTTGCCTTTGCACTTGGTGAAACGGATAACACACATGATTTGATGGTTGCAGAGAAGAAGGCAAATATAGCGCTGCAATACACAGTTGCAGTTCGTGACAGAGTGCTAGAGGCATACCAGCAGATTATGCAGATGCAAATTTAGCATGCTTTTTGTTAGCTGCTTTGCAGCGTAATAAAAAGTATGCTCAAAAAGTGCCCATTTGCCGAAGGCAAATTATAATGGCACTTGTTCCTTAGCTGAGTAGGCACGAAGTGCCGAGAGAAGGATTGACCAAGGGGGAGAGTTATATGCCAGAGCAAATCCAAGCCATTATTAATAAGGTTCTTGAGTGGTGGAGAAAGTTTACAAGGCGACAGCAGGTTTTGATTATCTCAATTTCTGCTGTTGTTGTTGTGTCATTTATTATTTTGGCGGTCATTATGACCCGACCTACAATGGTTCAGCTGATTGCATGTGAGGACGGAAAGCAGGCCGCTACAGTAAAGACTCTGTTGGAGGATGAGAAAATCAATTATCAAACCTCTGAAGATGGCTTTACCTTCTACATTGATGAAAAGGATATGCCTCGTGCAAATATTCTTTTAGGTTCTAACGAAATTCCTTCATCTGATTATTCAATTAATAACGTAATCGACGGCAGTTTTTCAACAACAGAAGCTGATAAGCAAAAGAGATATAAGGTTTATCTTGAGGATAAATTTGCCAAGGATATTCAAAATCTGAATATGGTTGAAAAGGCTGTAGTTACTCTTAATATTCCTGATGATGATGGAACGATTATCTCGAGAAATCAACCGGGGTGGTCTTCGGTAATGCTTACACTTTCAGCACCTATTTCTGACGAGACAGTGCAGGCTATAGCAAAGACCATGGCAACAAATCTTGCTAATGAAACTACTGATAATATCACCATCATGGATACTGATGGAAATCTGCTGTTTCCTAATGCAAATATTGATACTGCTGCAGGGGTTGCTTCAGCAAATCAGGATGCAAGAGATAAGGCTCGAGCAGAAATCGTAAAAAGAGTTACCACAGTTTTAGATGGAACGAATCTATATGATTCTGTTTCAGTTGGTGTAAACCTTTCTATGAACTTCGATGAGAATAGTTATGTGGACTATGATTATTCAGTAGATGAAGGCCGTACAGAAGGTTATCTTGATAGTGAATCGGGCTCCAGCTCAACATCTACCAGCGGTGCAGGTGGTGTTCCCGGAACAGATTCCAACGATGATGATACTACCTACGTAATGGAGGATAATAATCAGACTGAGACTTCTACAGAGGAATTTGAAAGGGATTATCTTCCTGATGAAAGAATAACAACTCATAAGGATGAAATAGGAAAGCAGGTTCTAGATGATTCATCTATCTCTGTTACTTGCAAAAAGTTTGCAATTTATAATCAGGATAAGATGGAGAAGGATGGAACTCTTGAGGAGGCTGGTCAGACTTTCGATGAGTTTGTAAAAGCAAATTCAAATCCGGTTCAGCAGGAGGTTTCCGACGACATCGTTGAGGTTGTTGCCAGAACTACTGGCTTCCCAACAACCAATGTAAAGGTTGTTGCCTACGAAATTCCAATGTTCCAGTATTCTGAAGGCTTACCATTTGAAATAACAGATATCCTTCAGATTGTACTTGCATTCCTTATATTTTTAATGCTTGGTTTTGTAGTATTTAGAAGTCTTAAGGTTGAGGAAGAGGAGCCTGTGGAGCAGGAGCTTACAATTGATGATCTTATTGCTTCTACCGCCCAAGAGGAAGAGGAGGATGAGCTGGAAGATATTGGTTATTTAGAGAAATCTGAAGCCCGCTTACTTATTGAAAAGTTTGTGGACGAAAAGCCAGAGGCTGTTGCACAGCTTCTGAGAAATTGGCTAAACGAGGATTGGGGATAAGGTTATGGCTACTGAAGACATGAATGGCGTGCAAAAAGCCGCAATACTTTTAATCGCCCTAGGACCTGAGAAATCTGCTCAGATTTTTAAGCATCTCAAGGAAGAGGAAATCGAGGAATTAACTCTTGAAATTGCAAACACAAGAAGCATTTCTCCAACGGTCAAGGAAGAAGTAATCGAAGAATTTTATCAGGTATGTCTTGCTCAGCAGTACATCGCAGAAGGTGGTATTGGATATGCTAAAGAGCTTCTGGAGAAGGCACTTGGTGATGACAAGGCTCAAGATGTCATTACAAAGCTGACTGCTTCACTTCAGGTTCGTCCTTTCGAGTTCATTCGAAAGACAGAGCCTTCTCAGGTGTTGAACTTCATCCAGGAGGAGCATCCACAGACAATCGCCATGATTCTGTCATATCTGTCAGCAGGTCAGGCTTCGCTGATTATTGGAGCCTTGCCACCTGAGAAACAGGCTGATGTTGCGAAGCGTATTGCTCTTATGGATAGAACCAGCCCTGAAGTTATAAAAGAGGTTGAAAGAGTATTGGAAAGAAAGCTTTCTTCACTTATCAATCAGGATTACAGTATCGCCGGCGGCGTAGATGCGGTAGTAAATATCCTGAATACTGTAGACCGTGGTACAGAAAAACGTATCATGGAATCTCTGGAAATCGAAGAGCCAGAGCTTGCTGAGGAAATCAGAAAGAAGATGTTCGTATTCGAGGATATCCTTCTTCTGGACGACAGAGCTATTCAGCGTGTGCTTAGAGATGTTGATAACTCTGACCTTGGCGTTGCACTTAAGGGAGCTAATGAAGAGGTTCAGTCGGCAATCTTCAAGAACCTTTCTTCTCGTCTTGCATCGATGATAAAGGAAGACATGGAATTCATGGGTCCTGTACGTATGAAGGATGTAGAAGAAGCTCAGCAGAAGATAGTTGGTATTATCAGAAAGCTTGAGGATTCTGCAGAGATTGTAATTTCTAGAGGAGGTTCGGATGAGCTTGTTGTCTAGTCACAATGTGGTCTATGGCTTTTTGGTTGCTCCTAATACGCCAAATGAGGATGGAGAGGTTGATGAGTTAGTTATCGACTCCAATGATAGAGCCAGAGAGCTTATCATGAAGCAGGAAAAGGCCTATAAGGCCAAGCTTCTTGATGAGGAGCGAGAGCGTCGTCTTGCAGAAATGCGTGAGTCAGGTGCCGAGATTCCTGAAGGGATGGACCCGGATGAATTCTTAGGCCTTGCAGATTCCATTATGGAGGATTCTGATGAGGAAGTGGTAGATATTGGCCCCGACCGTGAGGCTCTTTTGGCAGAAGCCAGAGAAGAGGCGCAGCGAATTATTGATGATGCCAATGCTCAGGCAGAGGAGATTTTAAATGCTGCCCAGCTTAATGCTGATGCCATGAGAAATCTTGCCAGACAGGATGGCGAAAAGGAAGGCTACAACGAGGGCACTCAGCGGGCTGCAATTGAGCTTGCCAATGCCCAGGACAATATGCGTTCTGAGATTCAAAGAATCGAAAACGAATTCATGGAAAAACAGATTGGCATGGAACGGGAAATTGTCGAGATGTGCCTGCCTGTTTTTGAGAGAGTTTTTAATGCAGAGTTATCTGGGAAAAAGGATGTTATATATCATCTTTTGGACCATTGTATTATGAAAATTGAACGCACTGGCCAGATGCAAATTAAGGTTAATGATGCCAATGCTGAATTCATCAAAAGCAAGAAGGATGAGATTCAGGGTAAAATTGGTGCGGAGGTTGGACTTGATATAATTGCGGACCCACTTCTAAATGATAGCCAGTGCATCATCGAGACAGATGGTGGAATATTTGACTGTAGTATAGATACTGAATTAGATAATCTTATCAGAGAAATTAGGGCTCTTAGCTAGGAGGCAAAGTGGATCAGGGATTATTGATGCAGCTGACTGAGAAGGATTACTTTAAATCTCTTGGCAAGGTTGTAAAGGTTGTTGGACTTACAATTGAATCAGTTGGACCAGAGGCTAAGCTGCGTGATTTGTGCGAAATCATCGTAGAGGGCTCTGAGACGCGAATAAAAGCAGAGGTTGTCGGATTCAAGGACAAACGTCTGCTTTTGATGCCTTATGAGAATGTAGAGGGAATCGGCGTAGGCTGCATGGTTGAAAATACAGGCCATCCTCTTGGTGTTGCTGTTGGCAACCAGCTTTTAGGGCATTTGGTAGATGGACTTGGAGTGCCATCTGATATTGATGATTTGACAGAGTTTGAGGATTTGGTTGAATATCCTGCAGAGGCAGACCCTCCAGATCCTATGTCCCGAGTGATTATAAAGGAGCCACTTTCACTTGGAGTAAAGGCGGTTGATGGTCTTATCACTGTTGGCAAGGGGCAGAGAATTGGAATCTTTGCAGGCTCAGGTGTTGGTAAATCCACTCTCATGGGTATGTTCGCAAGAAATACAAAGGCAGAGATAAATGTAATAGCGCTTATTGGCGAGCGTGGTCGTGAGGTTCGTGAGTTCGTAGAAAACGATTTGGGACCAGAAGGCATGGCACGTTCTGTGGTGGTCTGTGCAACTTCCGATAAGCCTGCTCTTATCAGAAAAAAGGCGGCCCTTACAGCTACTGCTATTGCAGAATATTTTAGAGATCAAGGCAAGGATGTTCTTCTAATGATGGATTCCCTTACCCGTTTTTCCATGGCCCAGCGTGAGATAGGACTTGCTTCTGGCGAGCCACCTGTAACCCGTGGCTATCCTCCATCAGTTTATTCTGAGATGCCACGACTTTTAGAGCGTGCAGGAAATTCTGCTGTTGGCTCAATTACAGGACTTTATACAGTCCTTGTTGATGGTGATGATTTCAATGAGCCAATCACTGATACAGCCCGTTCTATTTTGGACGGTCATATTGTACTCAATAGAAAGCTTGCTCAGAAGAATCATTATCCAGCAATTGATGTATTACAGTCTATTTCCAGAGTTATGTCTGCAGTTGCATCTCCGGAACATAAGGCAGTTGCTGGTAAGCTGAAAAATGTTCTTGCTACATATCAGGAGGCTGAGGACCTTATAAATATCGGCGCCTATAAAAACGGTTCAAATAAATCCATTGATTATGCTATTAAAAAGATTGATGCAGTTAATGAATTCCTGCTTCAACAGACCCACGATAAATTTGACTATGATGAGATTATAGAGCAGATGACAGCAATTTTTGCTGATTAAGGAGTGATGACTATTGGCAAAATTTGTTTATCGAATGCAAAATATCCTTGAGCTTAAGCAAAAGATTGAGGAGCAGGAGAAGGCTAATTTTGGAATGGCTACAGCCCGCTTTAATGAGGAGCAGCAAAAGCTTCGTGATTTGATGATTAAACAGGCAGGCTATGAAAGGCAGCTTAAGGAGCTTTCTGTTGGCAATATTGATATCAAGGCAATCAAGACCACGAAAAGTGCCATAACCTCTATGAAGGTTGCGCTTCGAGATCAGATGATTGAGGTTTCCAAGGCTCAAAAGGCTATGGAAAATGCTAGAAAGAAGCTTAATGCTGTCATGATGGAACGAAAGATGCATGAGAAGCTCAGAGAGCATGCTTTCGAGGAGTTCCTGAATGAAGTGGATTACGAGGAAAATAAGATTACAGATGAGATTGTAAGCTCGAGATTCTTTAACGCAGAAAATGAGGGAGAATAATTATGGCAGACATAACAGAGACTCAAGGCACACCTGCTGATGATAAAGCAGCTAAGAAGGAAGCTAAGAAGGCGGAAAAAGAAGCTAAAAAGGCTGAGAAGGCAGCTTTAAAGGAAAGACGTAAAGAGGCAAAGGCAAATGGTGAAACACTACCGGAGGACGAGGAACGCCTTGGTATAGGTGGTGGTATTATTATGGCCTTTGTTGTGCTGCTTATCATTCTGATTTGGCTTGTTATTTTTGCATTTCTGGTAAAGATGGATGTAGGCGGATTTGGCTCTACAGTGCTTTTTCCTGTCCTTAAGGATGTTCCTTATGTAAATCAGATTCTCCCTGGTATCGAAGAATATTTACCAAGTGATGATGCAGAGGATGAGTACGCAAAGTATGAGACCGTGGAGCAGGCAATAGAGAGAATCAAGGAGCTTGAAAAAGAAGTTGAAGACCTTAAGACTGCCAGTGCAGCCAACAGCGATTATGTTGCGGAACTGGAAACCTCGGCGGCTGAGCTTGCGGAGTACAAGGCAAATGAAGCTGCCTTTGAAGAAATAAAAGAAAAATTCTATGAAGAGGTTGTTTTTTCTGAAAATGCACCCGATATAAATGAATATAAGACGTATTATGAGTCTATCGATGCAGAAAACGCAGCCGCTATCTACAAACAGGTAGTTACACAGCTTCAAACCGACGCGGAAATTGAAGATTACGTAAAGACCTACACAAGCATGAAATCTAAAAATGCTGCCGCTATATTTGATTCAATGACTGATGATTTTGATTTGGTTTGCCAAATCCTTCAGGCGATGGATGCAAGTACCCGGTCAGCAATTTTAGCAGCCATGGATACAGAGAATGCTGCAACCCTAACTAAAATGATGGAACCTTAGACTCAACCTTCCCCTAACCAGGGGAAGGTTGTTTGATGATACGACTTATAGCAACTTGAAAACAAAATATCAGAAAGGAGGGATTACATGACAAGTAGCAATGTTTCAAAATTGCTGGTTCAGGTAAGCAAAATCGATGTTTCGATTACTCAGGCAGATAAAAGTGCAAATGCTTCAGCTGCAGGCTTATTTGAAAACACTTTGAAGAACGTTGCAAACAAGGTCCCTAAGGTAGAAAGCAACACCAATTCAGCCGACTCACTAAAGAAGACTCAAAAGACTACAGCAGAGGTTGATACATCCGCTTCATCTACAAAGCGAGAGGTAGTCACAGAGAAAGCAGTTGAGGAGCAGTCTGATGCAGGGGAAGCACAGGTTGTTGATAAGGTGGAAGAGGTAGTAGAGGAAGTCGTAGACGTGATTAAAGAAGAGCTTGATGTGACCGACGAAGATATTAAGCTTGCAATGGAAAATCTGGGACTTACCTTTATTGATTTGCTGAATCCTCAGAGTCTGGCTCAGCTGGTAACCGAAATAACTGGCGAGACGGATTCGATTAATCTCATTATGAGTGAAGATTTTAAAGGGATTTTGGACAAGGTAACAGAACTTACGGACCAGCTATTTGAAGAAACGAAAATTTCCTTCGTAGAACTCAAGGATTTAATTGTTCAGGAACAGCCTGAGGAAACTCCTGAAATTATTTCTACACAGCCTGTAGAGGTAAAAGAGGAAGCTCCAATTGAAATGACAGATGATGCACCTGTTATTACAGAAGAGGTTGTTAAGGATGAAGCTCCTAAGACAGTCGTTGTTTCTGAAAAGAAACAGGAAGTGGAAGAGGAGCCACAGAAAAAGGATACAGAGATTTCTAAGGACGTAGAGCCTGTTAAAACAGAAACTACTACAGCTCAGGACAATAATAAAGAATCCTTTGATTTTAGTAAGGAACAAAAGTCTAATGCCTTTGAATTTGATGTTAAGGAAAAAGTATCCAGAGAGCCTGTAAAACACGAAGCTGTAAATCCATTTGTGGCAGCTCAGAACGAAATACAGTTCGCGCCAGAGGAAAAGGTGGTTACACTTCCAACTGGTGAGACAGTCAGTGCAGATGATATTGCAAACCAACTTGTAGAGCAGGCAAGAGTGCTTACAGATTCTGAAAGCACAACTATGGAAATTACATTAAATCCTGAGGGGTTAGGAAAGATTTTCCTTGAGGTTACTCAAAAGGGAAATGAAATCACAGCAAAGATTTTCACTGAAAACGATGCTGTTAAACATGCACTTGAATCACAGATGGCAAATCTTAGAACAGAGATGTCGCAGAATTCTACAAAGGTTACTTCTATTGAAGTTTCAGTTGGAACTCATGAATTTGAAAGAAACCTTGATGAGAATCAAAGTAACGATTCAAGACGTGAAGAACAGTCAAGAGAGCAGTCAAAACGAAGCAACCGAATCAATCTTAACAGACTTGATGATTTGGTAGGAATGATGTCAGAAGAGGACATTCTTATAGCTCAAATGATGCAGGACAATGGTGGTACATTAGATTTCATGGCATAACCTAAGTATCATCAGGAAAGGAGAAGTTTAATGGCGGGATTATTAACTGGAGCCGTTACCAATGGTCAGTATACAAAGACCCAGGCTTCACAGGATTTAACAAAATCTAACGAAACAACTTCTACCTCAAAGACCGCTGCAAAGCGTGATACCGGATACAATCAGGATATGTTCCTTCAGCTTTTAGTAGCTGAAATGCAGTATCAGGATCCGCTGGAACCATCAGACAACAGCCAATACGTGGCGCAGCTTGCATCCTTCACCCAGATTGAAGCAATTCAGTCAGTGCAGAATGATATGCACACCATGGAGGCAAACAGCTTAGTTGGTAAGACGGTTGTAATAAACAGCGATCATGAGGAAATAGAAGGTAAAGTAGATTACGTTCAAAGCGATGATGACGGCGAGTTATATGTTTCAGTAAACGGTAACATGTACAAGACTGATGAGATTATCTCAGTAGTAGATCCAACCTACTACAATGCAGTCAGCGTAGTAAGATACTTCGATTCACTGCTTAAGGATATGCCAAGTGTAGAGCTTGTCACCTTAGGAGATGAAAAGATAATCACCGATATTGCAAACACCTATAACAACATGGACGCTTATACAAGAAGCTTCATAAATGACGATACAGTCAAGGCAATCGAGGCAGTCATTAAGAAGTTCGAGGAATTAAAGAAAGCCAAGGAAGAAGCCGATAATGAAGTTAAGAACGTTACTCCTGTAGAAGAAAATAAGGAGTCAAAGGAACAAGCTGAAGAAACAAATTCTTTAGAGGAAGCAGAAGCACAGGAAGTGTAGGAGGCAAATATGAATAATTTAAATATTAATCCAAATTTTACCTCCATCGAAAAGGTAGCTGGAACCTATCTCAATCCAGCAGCTGAGTCAAAGCCACTGGGTACCTATAAGGGTGCCAGCTTCGAAGATATTTTCAAGGAGAAGCTTGAGGGAGCATCCTCACTTAAGTTTTCTAAGCATGCAACACAGAGGCTTGACGACAGAAATATTGAATTGACAGATGAACAATCCCAGAGACTTGAAGAGGGCGTTATGAAGGCGTCTGAAAAGGGGATTACCGATTCGCTGGTATTAGTTGATACACTTGCTTTTATAGTAAATGTACCTAATCAGACTGTTGTTACAGCTATGGATCAGACTGAATCAGAAGAGAACATTTTTACAAATATTGATGGTGCTGTTATAGTTTAGCTGGACCTTATGGAAGCTAAAGCCGTGGACCGACAGAAGCGGCAAACAGACACCCTCGATAGCTATGCTACCCAGGAGGTCTACAGTTATGATGAGATCACTTTTCTCTGGTGTATCAGGTCTTAAGACTCACCAGACCAAGATGGATGTTATTGGTAATAACATCTCTAACGTAAATACTGTTGCGTTCAAATCATCTTCAACAACCTTTTCTGATATTATGTATCAGACAACTTCACAGGCATCAGGTGCAACTGCAACACGTGGTGGTAAAAATGCTAAGCAGATAGGTCTTGGTGTTACTAATGGTGCAACCAAGGTTACTATCACTTCCGCAGGTGCTGCACAGTCAACAGGTGATGCTCTTGATATTCGACTTACCGATTCAAATTCAACAAATTTCTTTATCGTTAGCAATGGCTCACAGAACCTGTTTACAAGAGCTGGTTCCTTCTACATTGATGGAAATGGAAACCTGGCTATGACAACAACAGGCTATCTTGTTATGGGCTGGCAGATTGATCCTGATAATCCTACAAATATTATCAAGGATACAGTTACACCTCTTCGTGTTATGAAGACAGAGAACCTTACATCTTCACCAGAGGCTACCACTGAGGCAAACTTTAACGGCGTTATCGATAAGAATGACAGCCAGTTTTCTTCATCTGGTGGTTATGTTCGTTCATTTACCCTTTACGACAACTTAGGTTATTCATACACAGCTAAGTTCTCATTTAGTCTTGTTGATGGAACAAAGGGCGAGTACAATGTATCCCTTCTCAGCATATTAGACGGCGATAACAATGATTTGTTAAAGACCTATACACCAACTGGTGATGATGACAGAATCTTTGGTAAGACACTTAATGACACAAGTAACTATAACCTTGCAAAGGGCTATTCGTTTACAAACAATGATGCAGATGCCAGTGAAATTACTGACGGCTCTAAGCTTTATGGCTTTGATGCTGCAACACAGAACTTCGTAAGCAAGGACGGTAGCAATACAACAATCGCTGCATCTAAGGTTCTTGGTATTCCTAGCAACGTAACTATCGTTTCAGTTGCTCAGGGTACATCTACATCAGTTGCAACAGTTGGTACACAGACAATCGGCTATCGACTTAAGTTCGATACACAGGAAGGTTATCTGGATTATGTAGATAGTGCAGGAAATACAAGCGTAAGGATGCTTACACATTTCCTTGGACCTAATACAGAAGATCCATTGCTTGCAAATGCAGCTCTTTCAGATATTAATATCGATTTCTCTAAGCTTTTGAACTACGATAACGGTGGAACATCTACAGCTGTTGGTAACAGAGGTGCCACAGATGGAACAACTGGTACAGGTAAGAAGCTTGGTACAATGACTGGACTTTCTATTCAGACAGATGGAAAGATTTTCGGTTCATACTCAAATGGTAACAGTGTGCTCTTAGGACAGATTGCGGTTGCTCAGTTCGCCAACGCATCAGGTCTTGAGGAAAAGGGCGACAACTGTTACGATACAACACTTAACTCTGGTGAGTTCGACGGCATCGGAATTGACATCTCAGCTGACGGTTCATCAATGAACACTGGACAGCTTGAAATGGCCAACGTAGACCTCTCA
The DNA here is from genome assembly GCF_008935055.1 of Pseudobutyrivibrio xylanivorans. NCBI lineage: Bacteria > Bacillati > Bacillota > Clostridia > Lachnospirales > Lachnospiraceae > Pseudobutyrivibrio > Pseudobutyrivibrio xylanivorans. The sequence goes on from NZ_CP043028.1 coordinate 2,603,262, forward strand.
AGCGAATTCACAGACATGATTACTACACAGCGTGGTTTCCAAGCTAATTCTCGAATCATCACAGTATCAGACACCATGCTCGAAGAACTTATCAATCTCAAACGTTAATCCGCTAGTTACGGCTACAAGCATTAGTGTTTCTCCGCTCAGCTTAGAATGCTTCGCTTGAGAAACCTAATAGCTTGTTACCTACTAGCTCATCTAAAAAAATAAAAATAAGCAGCCTCAAAAAACTTGGTAAGCGCGAGCAGGGAAGCGTCATGCCGAGCATGGGAGGGACCTACACCGGGCGGGTGGGGCCCATGCTCGAGTATGAAGGGTGCCCTGCGGGAGCATGGAAACCTTGGAGGCTGCTTTCGTTGTGTTTGGGGATGTGTCAAATTTTCGAATAAATTCTAAAACTTTTGTGAATATTCAATATATAGTGGTTTGGACACGAAAATAACACAATAATATGCGACGATTTTACCTAGAAAAGTAGACAATAGTGTATAAATCTAGTAAAATAATCACAAAAGTGTATATCGTGTAATTTTATACAAAATTATCTGGCTTTTCTTATTGGAGACTGAAAATCGTTGTTTTGACGAGGTGGTGAGAGAGTTTTGGATATAGCTTCTTTACTTGGATTATTACTTGGTGTAGTCATGGTCGTATTCGGTATCGTATCATCCGGTGGTGTTGCAGCCATGGCAAACTTTATAGATGTTCCTTCAGTCATCATCACTATCGGTGGTTCTTTGTCGTCTTGTATGTACTGTAACAAGATGCCAGACTTCGTATCTGGTCTGAAGGGCTTGACGTTAGCCATCAAGGAGCCTCCAGTAGGTAATGCAGCTGATACAATTGGCAACATTATAAACCTTGCCAATATTTCCCGTAAAGAAGGTATTCTTGCGCTTGAAGAGGCAGCTCACAGTATTGAAGATGAGTTCCTAAAAAAAGGTATTAATCTTGTAGTTGATGGTACAGATCCAGAACTTGTTAGAGCAATTCTAGAGACAGACATGAGCTGTCTTGAAGATAGACATAAGGTTGTTATAGCCTTTTGGCAAAAATGGGGTGAAATGGGACCTGCATGGGGCATGATTGGAACCCTCGTTGGTCTTGTTAATATGTTACAGAACCTTTCAGATGCATCTACAATCGGTCCTAACATGGCGGTTGCTTTGCTGACCACACTTTATGGTTCACTGATTGCAAACTGGCTTACAGGTCCTACAGCTGCAAAGCTTGGTGTAGATAATGGTCTTGAAATAATGATGAAGTCAATTACCGTGGAAGGTCTACTTTCTATTCAGGCCGGTGAAAACCCACGTGTAATAGAAGAAAAGCTTAAATCATTCCTTCCACCATCTGCTCGTGATGCTATCGGTGGTGATGGCGGAGGAGGTGAGTAAAGATGGCTAAGAAGCAAAAGCAAGAGGAAGCTCCTGCTGGGTCTCCTGCCTGGATGGCCACTTTCTCCGACTTGATGAACTTGCTCCTTTGCTTCTTCGTTTTGCTTTTCTCCATGAGTAGTACGGATACGGCAAAGTTTGAAGAGGTAATTGCAAGTATTCAGTCTAGCTTTAGTATTTTTTCATCAGGTGGCACTTCAATTGGTGAAGGTCATATGATTTCATCTGGTATCAGCCAGCTTGAAATGTTTGATGACTATTTCAACAGTGTTCATGATGGTGATGACGAGTCCTATGACAAAGAGGGAGATAGCGAAACGCAAAATACCTCTGAAGGAAATATAAGCGAATCCGAAAGCCAGGGGCAGGGAGAGAATGTAGGTGACAATACAGCCACTGGCGCAGGTGATGTTTCGGTAGAAGAGGCAAAAGAAGCTCTTGAAGAAGCTGGAGCCTCTGAGAGTGAACAAATAGCTGAACAGATTGAAGAACAGCTTAAACTCCATGGTCTTATTGACCAGGTTGAAATTGAATATAATGCAAATTATGTAATGCTTACTATCAACGGCGCACTGCTTTTCAATTCAGGCAAAGCCGTTTTGACAGAGGAAGCACTTGGTATAGTTGATAATCTGGCTAAGATTTTATCTGAGTATGATCAGAATATAATCGAAATTGAAGGTCATACAGATAATGTACCAATGTCGTCAGGTACTTATGAAAATAATGATGTACTTTCAATGTACCGTGCCCTATACGTAGCTGACAGAATAAGGAGTCAGACCAATATTAATCCAGCCCACATCAAATCAGCTGGTAGAGGCGAGTATGTTCCACTTGCTGATAATTCAACTGCTGAAGGCAGAGCAAGAAACAGGCGTGTTGAGATTAAGATTTACAATTCACTAACTTCTGACATAAACGAATAGTATTAGGAAGAAAGGACAAGCTATGAAAAAGAATTTGATTACAGTTGTTATACTGGCGCTTGTAGTGGTTAATCTTGTTCTTACAGCGGTTCTTACAATTACGATTATTCCTGAGACTAAAAAGGCGAATGAGCTCATTACAAAGGTTTGCTCAGCCATTGATTTGGATTTAGTTGCAGGAGATACAGCTGGTTCTCTTGCTGTTGATGTGGCAGATATGGTTGATTATCCTGTTGCATCTGGAGGCACAATGACAATCAATCTAAAGGATAGTGGAGATGGCAGCTTACATTATGCAGTTCTTGCCGTATCACTTTCCATTGATAGTACAAATAAGGATTGGACAGAGAAGTATCAGGCTAATGGATTGACAGGCTATGACAATATCATAAGTGACACTATCAAATCTGTTGTAGCCAATAATACAATTGAAGATATGCGAACAAGAGAAGATGAAGTAAAGGAAGAAATCCTTGAAGCTCTTCAGGGACTGTTTAAGTCATCCTTCATTGTCAGGGTTAATTTCTCTAGTGCGACATATCAATAGCATATTTTTCCCGAATCTTTGATTTGTGAAAAATTATGCTGTGAGGCCCCTTTGCCGCAGGCAATCATAATGGCCGAACTACATTGTTTTAGTATACAACCTAATGGGGCAGAATGGTGGTGAGAAAGCTTGGGTGACGTTCTTTCACAAAACGAAATAGATAATCTTTTGCATGCGCTGACCTCCGGAGAAGTTGATGCGGAAGAGATGAAAAACAATAAGGAGAAGCCCGTAAAGAACTACGACTTCGCCAGACCTTCCAAGTTTTCAAAAGAGCACCTTCGAACAATGGAAATTATATTCGAGCATTATGGCAGACTTTTATCTACCAACTTGCCGATTTTCCTTAGAAAGAATATACAGGTTGAGGTAATGAATTCCGAAGCTGTTACCTATATGGAGTTTTCAAATTCCCTTTCAAATCCTGTACTTCTTGGTGTAGTAGATTTCTCTCCACTAGAGGGAAACATAATCGTTGAAATGGCTTCTAATTTAGGCTTCGCCATGGTGGACAGAATGCTTGGTGGAGTGGGAGAGCCACTTGATAAGGTCAGAGATTATTCTGAAATCGAACTTTTGCTAATCGAACGTGTCATGAGCTCCTGCATTGATTTGCTGAGAGAACCATGGGAAAACGTTTTGGATTTACATCCTAGATTAGAGCGAATCGAGACAAACTCTCAGTTCGCACAGATTATATCGCCATCAGAAATGATTGCGATTGTCACCTTGAATATAAAGATAGGTGATGTGGAAGGCCTTATGAATATTTGTCTTCCTTTTATAACTTTAGAGCCAGTTATGGACAAATTAAACACAAAGTTCTGGTATAGTAGTCAAAAGGAGAAGACAGGAGATAGCTATTCAGAGACGATGGAAAACCTTATTCACAGGGCTCAGATACCTGTAAAGGCCGTCCTTGGCAACAGTGTTATTACAGTAGCAGATTTCTCTCAACTCCAGGTAGGCGATATTGTCAGGCTTGATAGAAAAGTTGACGAAGAGCTGGATGTTTTTGTGGGCGACATTAGGAAATTCGCTGCCCTACCAGGTGCTTCAGGAAAAGGATATGCAGTCCGTGTGACAGAAATCATTAGGGAGGAGCAGTAGAATGGGTGATGGTGTATTATCACAAGAAGAGATAAATGCACTACTTGCCGGCGGGGTTCCAGATGCACCAGCTGATACCTCAGGTTCCGGTGGTGGCGGAGAGCTTACCAGTGAGGAAATTGATACTATTGGCGAGGTTGCCAATATCAGTATGGGTAGCGCTGCAACATCATTGTTCGCGCTGGTAAATATCAAAGTTGAGATTTCTACTCCTGTAGTTACAGAAACAAATTGGGATGAGTTGGCATCCAATTATACGGACAAATGTGTTGTTGTTCGTATTGGATATACAAAAGGTATTGATGGAAGCAACGTTCTTGTTTTAAAGGAAAACGATGTTAAGGTCATTACCGACTTGATGATGGGCGGTGACGGTACAAACACCGATGGTGAGATTACCGAACTCCATCTTTCAGCTATTTCAGAGGCCATGAATCAGATGATGGGTGCTTCGGCAACATCCCTTTCATCTATGCTTGGCATGATGGTAGATATTTCTCCACCAAATGCAACCCTCACAGATTTGGCTGCTGTAAGTGGTGGTGAGATAGATTCTTTCCTTGAGAACAATTTCGTTAGAATTGCTTTCAAAATGGAAATTGGAGATTTAGTTGATTCAGAAATGATGCAGCTGTATCCAATTTCTTTGGCAAAGGAAATGTGCGGTGCGGTTCAAAATACTATGGAGACTGATTCCAAGTCCACTGTGGACGATGCGGCATCACCTCCTCCTGCAGCGGAAGCTGCTCCACCACCTGCACCAGAGGCAGCACCACAGGCATCGCCTCCTCCGGCAGCACCTCAAATGGATCCAAATATGATGCAGGGACAGCCGATGATGGCTCAGCCATATTATGCGCCGCAGCCACAAATCAATGTTCAACCTGCTCAGTTTACACCTTTTGGACCAAATTTCAGTGCACAGTTTGCACAGGAGAACATCGACCTGATTTTAGATGTACCTTTGGAGGTAACAGTAGAGCTTGGTCGAACCAACAAGACAATCCAGGATATTCTGGATTTTGCACCTGGTACTATCATCGAGCTAAACAAAATAGCTGGTGAACCTATAGATGTGCTTGTAAATGGCAAGTACGTGGCCAAAGGAGAGGTAGTAGTTATCGAGGAATCCTTTGGAGTACGAATTACAGAAATCATTAAAGATTAATGCATATTTAAGGAGATGAAAACATGGCAAAAAACATTTTAATCTGTGACGATGCTGCATTTATGAGAATGATGATCAAGGACATTCTCACCAAGAATGGCTACAATGTTGTAGGCGAAGCTGAAAACGGAAAGATTGCCGTTGATAAGTATGCTGAACTTACACCTGATCTTGTTCTTCTCGACATCACAATGCCTGAGATGGACGGTATTGGCGCCCTTAAAGCCATCAAGGAAAAAGATCCTAACGCATGTGTAATTATGTGTTCTGCTATGGGTCAGCAGGCCATGGTTATTGAAGCTATCCAGTCAGGAGCCAAGGATTTCATCGTTAAGCCATTCCAGGCTGAGAGAGTTCTTGAGGCTGTAAAGAAGGTTATCGGATAGCATGCTTTTTCTTTCTTCTGCTGGAGGAAGTTTCTTGCAGCTTATATTCCTATTGGTTGTTTTTGTAGGTGTTCTTGCAATTACCTATTATGTAACCAAGTGGATTGCCGGCTACCAGAAGGTTCAGGGCTTCAATAAAAACCTTGAAATTATTGAGGCTATTAAAATTTCCAGCAATAAATATGTTCAAATAATAAGAGCTGGTGAGGATAGATATTTTGTCATTGCCATCGGCAAGGATGAGGTTGTACCTCTCGGTGAAATATCTGCCTCTCAGCTTAAAGAAATCGAAGGCCAGGATATTGTAAGTGCCGCTCCTGTGGATTTCAAAAGTGTTTTGGACAAGCTTTCAAAGAAGAAATAATACCACACATCGTTAGGGCAGATTATGTTATGAATAAATTAAAAAAGGCTTACTTGGTTTTAAGTTTCTTTTTTGCAATTATGGTTGCAGGAGTCACCGTCTATTACACAGGGGTGACAGCCTATGCAACAAATTCAACTAATACTACAAATAATGCAAATACTACAGAGCCTGCTGAGGCTACTGAAATGGATGGCACCGAATATGGTGCTGCAAATGGAACCTATGGCGCCACTGAAAAGGCACCAAATGCTTCTGATGAAGTTGTAGGTTCGGGCGGTGGCTTCACACTCCGATTTGATGGTGAGGATGGAAATTTTACTTCCACCCTTAGAATGCTTGTCATTCTTACCATTTTAACCTTATCACCATCAATCCTTATAATGTTAACTTCCTTTACCAGATGCGTTATAGTTCTGCACTTTATTCGCGCTGCTATAGGAACAAATACAGCGCCTCCGAATCAGGTACTGATTGGTTTGGCGTTGTTTTTAACATTATTCATCATGTCACCTGTTTTCACCCAAATCAAAACAGATGCTATTGATCCTTTTGATGCGGGAGATATCACACAGCAGGAGGCAATTGATGCAGCCATTGGGCCAATTCGAGAGTTTATGTATGGTCAGACTCAGGTTAAGGATTTGAATCTCTTCTGTGAGATTGCCGGTGTTACCTACGAGGAGGATCATTACGACGACGTAGCATTTACAATTGTAGTACCAGCTTTTATTTTATCAGAGCTTCGTACAGCCTTTATTATTGGCTTTATGATTTATGTACCATTTATCGTAATAGACATGGTTGTTGCATCCGTGCTTATGTCAATGGGTATGATGATGCTGCCACCGACGACGATTTCACTTCCATTTAAGATTTTGTTGTTTGTATTGGTAGATGGTTGGGATCTTTGCATCGGCGGATTGGTAAAGACATTTTACTGATTGAAAATGCATGGCAACCAGGAGAGGGTAGGTTATGACTGAGGGACAGGTATTAGATATCATTAGAGATGCTATATACACATTGCTTATTACATCTTTGCCACTTTTGCTAGTATCTCTTTCTATCGGTCTTATTATCAGTATATTTCAAACAGTCACATCTATTCAGGAGCAAACCCTTACATTCATTCCAAAGATTGTAGGTGTCTTTGCTGCTCTTATTTTTTTCGGTCCATGGATGCTTACAGTGTTAACAGAATATATCACAAATATGTGGCTTAATTTCAGTATTTACCTGGGCTAGAATAGGATGTTTAGTTTACATTTTACTTTAGAAAACTTTGAATACTTCTTGTTGATACTTACCCGCATATCCATGTTTGTAGTAGTGGCACCGTTTTTTAACACCAGCAATACACCAGCCAGGGTCAAGGTGGGCTTTAGCGCCCTAGTGTCTCTTATGCTGTATTTTGTTGTTGATTTTAGTGCCTTAAATTATTCTACGGTTATTGGATATGCTTTTTTAGTTATAAAGGAAGCCATAACTGGACTAATAATTGGTTTTTCAACCTATTGCTGTACCTTTATCATTCTTCTTGCTGGAAATATGATTGATATGAATATCGGTCTATCCATGGCACAGGAATATGACCCAAGCCTTAGGGTTGAAACCACTGTTACAGGAACCCTTTATAACAACTTTATAATGATTCTTCTTGTATTATCGGGAATGCACAGATATATTTTCAGATCCTTCTGCGATGCATTCGCGCTTATACCATTAGGCGGAACCATTTTTAGGTGGGATTCACTTTTTACCTCCACCATCACATTTATTTCCGATGTATTTGTTATCGGGTTTAGAATCATTCTTCCAGTGTTTGCAGTTATTATGATTTTAAATGCAATACTTGGAATTATGGTAAAGGTTGCACCTCAGATTCATATGTTTTCCGTTGGTGCACAGCTGAAAATCATAGTTGGTTTTATGATTTTGTTTTTGACAGTATTCCTGCTGCCAGACATTGCAGCCTTCATCTTTAAGGAGATGAAGAAGATGATGGTGCTATATATTCAGGGATTGTATTAAGGGATTGAGTTAATGAATGATTTGATGGAAAAACAGCGAGTTTTGCTAATTCCATACGATCTGCAGTTCTTTGCCAAGGATGGTGAGGGCGGTGAAAAAACCGAACAGCCAACCAGCAAAAAGCTTGCTGATGCAAGAAAAGAGGGCAAGGTTGCAAAGAGCAAAGAAGTTGTAAATGGAGTGGCACTTCTTGGATTTTTCCTATCCCTAAGAATTTTTTTGGGCTTCGCAGGCACGCGATTCGAGGAAATATTTGCCTGGATTTATTCCATCATTCCTGACATTGTAAAGATGAATGGAAGTGGACTTACAATACAGACTACTGAAGGAATTTTTCAGTCTCTGCTTTTGAGAATGCTAATTATCCTGCTTCCATTTTTAATAGTAGGTTTTTTCACAGGCTTTGTTGCAAACCTGATTCAGGTAGGCTGGAAGCCAACAATGAAGCCGCTGGAGCCAAAGCTTAGCAAATTTAATCCAGTCAATGGTTTTAAGCGAATCTTTTCCAAGGATTCAATTATGAACCTGGTTATGGCATTGGCAAAGCTATTTTTGATTATTTATATTGCCTACACCACTATAAAGGATCAGGCAAATAATTTGTTTATCCTTTATGATATTGGTTTAAAAGCCGCACTTAGCATGATATTTCAGATAATAGTTGATACTGGTATAAAAATCAGTATCGTCTATATCATTCTTGGACTTGCTGATTACATGTATCAGAAGTGGAAATTCACTGATGATATGAAGATGACCAAGCAGGAGGTCAAGGATGAATATAAAAACACTGAAGGAGATCCTCAGATTAAAGGTAAACAACGTCAGCGTATGATGGAAAGCTCCCAGAGGCGTATGATGAAAAATGTGCCTCAGGCCGACGTTGTTATCACAAACCCTACCCACATTGCTGTGGCAATTTTATATGACAACACCAAAGATGAGGCACCGAGAGTTGTGGCAAAGGGTGAAGATTATTTGGCGAAGAAAATTAAGGATGCTGCTAAGGAAAGCGGCGTCCCGGTTGTAGAAAATAAACCACTTGCAAGAGCCTTGTATGCAACAGTTGATATTGATGAAACCATTCCGCCGGAGCTCTATCAGGCAGTGGCAGAAATCCTGGCTGTTGTTTACACAGAACGGAATCAGGCTGTTTAAAATTTAGGGGAAAGGGGGAGTAAAAAATGGAATTTGCAGCATCTGTTAAGAAGGCTGATGTTGGCGTTGCTATATATTTGCTTGCCGCTGTTGCTTTCTTCATTATTCCTATCCCTAATTTTGTGCTGGATGTAATGATTGCATTCAATATATCCGTAGCACTTATCGTTTTGATGAACGTTCTTTTTGTTCAGGAAGTTTTGGATATGTCCTTCTTCCCGACATTGCTTTTGTTCACCACCATTTTTAGAATTTCATTAAATGTTTCCTCTACTAAGCTCATTCTTTCATCTGGTGACCCTGGAAACGTAGTTAGAACCTTCGGAACCTTCGTAGGTGGAAATGACCTGATTATCGGTGCAATCATTTTCATTATTTTGATTATCATCCAGTTTATGGTTATCAATAAAGGTTCTGAGCGTGTAGCTGAAGTATCAGCACGTTTCACACTGGATGCTATGCCTGGTAAGCAGATGGCTATCGATGCTGATTTGAACACGGGCGCAATTGATGATGCAGAGGCAAAACGAAGAAGAGATAAGATTCAGGAAGAATCGGCATTCTTCGGCGCCATGGATGGTGCTACTAAGTACGTAAAAGGAGATGCTACTGCTGGTCTTATCATCACAGTTGTTAATCTTGCAGGCGGCTGTGCCATGGGAATGCTGAATCAGGGACTTCCATTTGCAGATGCCATTCAGCAGTTTGGTGTCTTAACAATTGGTGATGGACTTGTTTCCCAGATACCATCTCTTCTGATTTCATTATCAACAGGTATTCTCGTAACTAAGGGCTCAAAATCGGCAGACTTCTCAGGAATTCTTATTAAACAGCTTTTTGGAATTCCAAAGGTTATGTATATAGTTGGAGCTGCGATGGCGGTACTTGCCTTCACTCCACTTAACACTGTTCTTTTCCTTGGCTTTGCGGCAGCCTTTATAGCAACAGGCTATTCAATGTCGAAGACCATTGGAGAAGAGAAAATTGAGGAGGAGGTTGCAGCTGAGGAGACTGAGGCAGAAGAAATCAGAAAGCCTGAAAATGTTGTTTCACTCCTTCAGGTTGATCCAATCGAGCTTGAGTTTGGTTACGGTATCATTCCACTTGCCGATGTAAATCAGGGTGGTGACCTTCTTGACCGAGTTGTTATGATTCGTCGTCAGATTGCTTTGGAGCTTGGTACTGTTGTTCCAATCATTCGACTTCGAGATAATATTCAGCTGAATCCAAATCAATACATTATAAAGATAAAGGGTATTCAGGTTACAGAGGGAGAAATTCTTTTCGACCACTATATGGCTATGAATCCAGGTTATGTTGAGGAGGAAATCACAGGTATTCCAACCTTCGAGCCATCCTTCCATCTACCAGCACTTTGGATTACAGAATCACAACGTGAGAGAGCTGAGTCACTTGGCTACACAGTTGTTGATCCACCTTCAATTATCGCTACTCACCTTACAGAGATTATTAGAAGCCATATTGCAGAACTTCTCACCAGACAGGATGTTCAGAATCTTATCGACAACCTCAAGGAAACAAATCCTGTTATCGTGGAAGAGCTTATTCCAAAACTTCTTGGTCTTGGAGATGTTCAGAAGGTTCTTCAGAATCTTCTTTCAGAGGGTGTTTCTATCAGAGATTTGCTTTCAATTTTCGAGGTTTTGGCAGACCATGCCACAACAACTCACGACACAGACGTCCTGACAGAATATGTTCGCCAGGGCTTGAAGCGAGCTATATCTAGTCGCTACTTTACACCTAACGAGGTTACTCAGGTTATCACTGTTGACCCTAAGGTTGAACAGGATATCATGGCGTCTATTAAACAGACAGAGCAGGGCGCATACCTGACTCTTGATCCAGAAAGAATTAAAGCTATCATTGCTTCTCTTGAGGAGGAAATTAAGAAGCTTGAAGAGCTTGGCAGAACTCCTATAGTAGTTACATCGCCAATCGTTAGAATGTATTTCAAGAGTATGACTCAGGATTACATCAAGGATTTGATTGTAGTTTCCTATAACGAAATTGATTCAAACGTAGAACTTACATCAGTAGGAATGGTTACAGGGTGAATTAAATGACAATTAACAAGTACACTGGAAAAACAGAAGAAGAGGCTATGGCAAAGGTTCGTGAGGAGCTTGGGAGCGCCGCAGTCATCATGAATGTAAAGGTCATTAAGCCAAAGGGCCTAAAGAGCTTCTTCAAGGGCAACACCTATGAAGTAACTGCTGCAGTAGAGGATGATGGTTTTTTAAAGGAGGCACTTGATTTTGCAGTGCCTGTAACAGAAGAGAAAACCAGCAGCTTTGATGCAGTTGCTGATGATGCATTGATTCTTAAGGATGCGTTTTCTGCTGTAAATCAGGTTTTGGAAAAGCAAGAGCACGAAGAAGAGGGGGGAGATAAAGCTATGATGGAAACAACCACCGATTTTGAACCACTTTCTGGCACTGCACCTAGAGCAAAGCTCTATGAACCTACCTATTCAAGACCAGCTTTTGTTAGACCACCTGAGCCTGAAAAGGTGAATTTTACACCAGAACCTAAGATTGTCGTTCAGGAAAAGCCTGTTGAAAGACAGGTAGAGAGGCCTGTAGAGAGGGCTACTGAAAAGTTATCTATCGAGGGGGATACCCATGTTTTTGTAAAGATGCTTTACAACGTGCTTTTAGATAATGAGGTACAGGAGAAATATATTAATCAGGTTTTGGATGACATGGACAAGCTTTTAAGAACCAGCCATTCTTTGGATAATCTGCTTTCTTCTGTTTATCAGAAGATGGTGTTAAAGCTTGGTACTCCAACCAGAATTCAGTCAGGAGAAAAGAAGCCAAAGGTTGTATTTTTCATTGGTCCTACAGGTGTTGGAAAGACAACCACCATCGCTAAAATCGCCTCAAAATTTAAGGTTGAAGAGGGTAAAAAGGTTGGACTAATCACTGCTGATACATACAGAATGGCTGCTGCAAATCAGCTTCAGACCTATGCAAATATCCTTGGCGTTCCACTTAATGTAATCTATTCAGCTGATGAGCTTTTGGAAACAGTTAAAAAGCAGATAAGAGAGTACCAGGATCTAGAGGTTATTTTGGTTGATACAATCGGCTTTTCTCACAGAAATGACCAGCAGAGAGAAGATACCAAAAAGCTTGTTACAGCACTTAATGGTTTCTATGATTCAGAGGTATACCTTGTGCTGTCGGCAACAACAAAGCATAAGGATTTAATTGATATTGCAGATTCCTATATGGGATTTACAGATTTTAATATGATATTTACTAAGCTTGATGAAACGAAATGTCTCGGTAACATTTTTAACATGAAGCTTTACACAGGGGCATCTCTTTCCTATATCACCACAGGTCAGAATGTTCCAGATGACATTGAGATTGTTAATGCCCAGAAGCTGGTAAAACAGTTATTGGGAGGAAACTAAATGGATCAAGCGGAAAATTTACGTAACGTCATTAAGGCGAAAAGCATAAAAAACGTTGAAAATACCAAGGTTATTACCATTACCTCAGGTAAGGGCGGCGTTGGAAAGTCAAATATGGCTGTAAACTTGGCTGTCCAATTTACCAAAATGGGAAAAAAGGTAATTATTTTGGATGCAGACTTTGGTCTGGCCAATGTTGAGGTTATGTTTGGAACCTTGCCTAACTTTAATTTGTCCGATGTGATTTTCAAAGGAATGAGCATCAGAGACATTATAACCACTGGGCCCATGGGCATTGGCTTCATATCAGGTGGTTCCGGAGTGGTGGGTTTAAATAATCTAAATCGTGAACAAATTACGTTTTTAGTGCATAATCTATCACTTTTAAACGATTTATGTGATATTCTTATAATAGATACAGGTGCGGGTGTTTCGGATCAGGTTCTGGAATTTGTGTTAGCATCACCTGAGGTGCTGCTTGTTTCCACTCCTGAGCCAAGCTCGCTGACGGATTCCTATTCCCTGATGAAGGCAATGTGTAAGAACAGCAAATACATCAAGGATGGAACCAATGTACACCTGATTGCAAATAAGGTTATCAGTGAGTCGGAAGGGCAGGCTGTCTATCTTAAGATGCAATCAGTGGTAAAGAAGTTCTTAGGTGGCGATTTGGACTACTTAGGATACATTCCTTACGATACTAATCTAGAAAAGGCAGTGCGAAATCAGAAGGTGGTGTCCTTGGAATATCCAAACAGCAAGGCTACTAAGAGCTTTGAGACTATTGCTTCAAAGCTTTTGCAAAAGGATGCAGGCACCCACTATAGATGGGGTGTTTCACACATATTCAGTGCATTGCTTAGGGACAGGGCATAGTTTATGAAGATACAGGATCTTAGGCCAGGCACTCCAATAGAGTTTACAATTGCCGGCTCAACTTCTGAAAGGGAAGTAAATCTGAATAGCGAGGGAGAGCGAAGTGTATATATCTCAAGCGTCTTTGGTGTTACCAAAAAAGGCGAGATTATCTTCCATATTCCTACCAAAAAGGGACATACAGTTACGATACCGATGAATGTTCCTTTTAATGCTGTTTTCAATACAAGGGCTGGAATGTTCCAGCTTAAAGGTGAAATTACAAAAAGAGGCAAGCTGGAGAATTTCCCAGTATATGTATTTGAACCCTCAACAGGTCTTTCAAAAGTTCAAAGACGTGATTACTACAGGTTCCAATGCCTGATACCAATTAGAGTTTTACCAATTCCGGAGGATGTTGCGTTTCTTCCGAATATGCCTCTTGTAGAGGATGATTTGGAGCGATACGGGAATACCTATGGTATAGCTTTTCAGGGAAATATCCTTGATATTAGCGGTGGTGGAGTTAGATTTACTGCTGATATGGATATTGGTACTGATAAGGATCATTACGTATATGTTAGCTTCAAGCTGGTTTCACACACAGTGAACGAGACTATCAATGCTGTGGCCAGAAGAATTAAAAGTGTATACAAACCAGACCTGAAGCTTTTTGAACATAGAATTGAATTTTTATTCAAAGAGACAGAAGACAGAGAAACCATAATTAAGTACATTTTTGACGAGGAGCGACGCATCAGAAAGAAGGATCAAGGGTAAAGAATGTATAAGATTTTAGTTGTTGATGACTCTGCACTCATGCGAAGGATTATCTGTGATATTATCAACGCAGATAGTGATTTTCGTGTAGTCGATGTCAGTGCAGACGGCGAAGATGCTTACAACAAAATAAAGAATAATCCATACGATCTTGTGGTTCTTGATATGGTCCTTCCAAAGATGACCGGCGTGGATCTTTTAGCTAAGCTCTACAACGAGAAGGTACCATTCAATGTTGTACTTGTCAGCTCGTCCTTGAAGGAGGATGCGGACAGTACGATGAGAGCTATGGAATATGGGGCTCTTGATTTCGTGGCAAAGCCAATACGAGCGGGCAGTGATACCCGTGATGTTTTTGGTAAGCAGCTCATACAGGTGCTTCACAACGTAACGAAGCAGTCCAACTTCAAATCTATTGGACGGCCTACGAGAAGTTTAGGTGATGCGGCCAGAACTGTTGAGGAATCAAGAAAAGCTACCCAGGCCAGAATGGAAAGTGTTCGCGAGAAGCTTGCTGCTGCCAAGGCTGCTACTAGTAATGCGCAGACTAGTACAAACAGGTTGGCACCTCCAGAGAGGAGACCTGTTACACCTCCAACACCAGCACCAGCGTACACTCCACCACCAACACCTGAGCCAAGGGTTGAGAAACGGAGTTCAACAACCACTCCAAAAGGCACAGGAGTCAGAACGAAAAAGATTATCGCTCTGGCATGTTCTACTGGTGGCCCACAGGCCTTACATACCTTTATTCCAATGCTTCCGGCGACACTTTCAGTGCCACTTGTTTTGGTACAGCATATGCCAGAAGGATTTACAGCTTCTTTAGCTGCCAGACTTGATCAGATTTCGGCAGTACATGTAAAGGAAGCTGAGGATGGAGAATACTTTAAGCCTGGTTGGGTTTATGTTACTCCAGGCGGTAAGCACATGGAAATCTGCGAAGACGGAAGTCATGCGGCTTATTGTCATCTGGACGACAGTCCTCCTGTTGGTAGCTTGAAGCCTTGTGCAGATGTAATGTACAGGTCTCTCAAGAATTCCAGCTTCGACGAGATTATTTGTGTAGTACTTACTGGAATGGGAGCCGACGGTTCAGAAGGAATTAGATACTTGAATCAATACAAAAAGACTTACGTTATTTCGCAAGAGGCATCCACCTGTGTTGTATATGGAATGCCTAAAGCTGTGGAACAAGGTGGACTATCAAATGAGGTAGCACCACTTAAATCAGTCGCTAATTCAATTGTTAAGAAACTTGGAGGTTAGTAGGATGGATGTAAGTCAATATTTGGATATCTTTATCGATGAGACAAGTGGACATATTCAGAATCTTTCCGACAACATTATGGAGTTGGAAAAAGATCCTGAAAACAAAGATGTTGTAAATGAGATTTTCCGTGCAGCTCACTCTCTAAAGGGTATGGCAGGTACAATGGGATTCAAGAGAATGCAGCATCTTACCCATGATATGGAGAACGTTTTCCAGGAAGTTCGAAATGATAATGTACACGTTAATTCTGCTTTGATTGATATTCTCTTTAAGTGCCTTGATGCTATCGAGGGTTATCTTGATACTGTAAAGGCTACATCTAATGAAGGTGAAGAGGATAATGAAGCCCTTATTAAACTTCTTAATGATTATCTTAATCAGGCAGAAGGCGGTGGCGGCGATGAGGCAGCACCAGCTGAGGGTGGCGCAGAAGCAGAGGCAGCACCTGCGGAGGTAGCAGCTCCTGCAGGAGACGGACCTTTATATAAGAGTATTCCTGTAGACCCAGAGCTTTGCGAGAAGCTTAAGGGAGAGAAGCAGTTGTATGGATTTACAGTTCATATCAACAAGGAATGTCTTCTTAAGGCAGCTAGAGCTTTCCTTGTGTTTAAGGCGGTTGAAGACTTTGGTGAAATCATGGCCTTCAATCCAAGCTCCGGCGAAATCGAGGATGAGAATTTCGAATTTGACTTTTCATTTATTCTATCATCTGAGTCTGAATTGGACCCTATTTTAGAGTCTATTAAGGCTGTTTCTGAAATCGAGTCAGTTGAGGCTGATAAGGTTACAGCAGATATGTACGAAAAGAAAGAGGCACCAGCAGCAGAGCCAGCACCTGCACCTGCTCCAGCAGCGGCAGCACCTGCACCTGCTCCAGCGGCAGCTCCACCTGCAGCACCAGCAGCAAAATCCGGTGGTGGCGGTGGCAAGACTACGCAGCCAGCAAACAAGCCTGTTACCTCACGTACAATCCGTGTTGATATTGAAAAGCTTGATGCTCTCATGAATCAGGTATCTGAGCTTATCATTGCTAAGAACTCACTTGCATCACAGAGCAATAGTTCAGAGATTGATGGTCAGACACTTCATGAGAATATTGAATATCTCGAGAGAATTACAACAAACCTTCACGAATCAGTTATGAAGGTTCGAATGGTTCCTATCGAATCAGTAGTTGCCAAGTTCCCTCGAATGATTAGAGATCTTGACCGTAAGCTGAACAAGCCTATGGAACTCATCATGACTGGTGAGGATACAGAGCTTGACCGTACTGTAGTAGATCAGTTAGGTGATCCACTTCAGCATTTACTTCGTAATTCAGCTGACCACGGTATTGAGTCTCCTGAAGACAGAAAGGCAGCAGGAAAGCCTGAAAAGGGTACTATTTTCCTGAACGCTTTCCAGGAGGGCAACAATGTCATTATCGAAGTTGGTGATGATGGTGGCGGTATCAATACTGACAAGGTTAAGGAGAAGGCTGTTGAAAGAGGTCTCGTTACTCCTGAGGAGGCCGAGAACCTTTCACAGAAGGAAATTATCGACTTCCTGTTTATGCCATCCTTCTCAATGGCTAAGCAGATTACTGATATTTCTGGTCGAGGCGTAGGTCTTGACGTTGTTAAGAGTAATATCGAAGCCCTGGGCGGTGACGTAACTGTTAAGTCTGTAATGGGAGAAGGTTCAACCTTTACCGTTCGTCTTCCACTTACACTTGCTATTATTCAGGCTCTGATGGTTGAAATCAGAGATGAGAAATATGCGATTGCCCTTGCTTCAATTATGAATATTGAAAATATTCCAAAATCTGAGATTAAGTACGTAGAATCTAAGGAGGTTATCCACCTTAGAGGTCAGGTTATTCCTCTTATTCGTCTGGATAAGATTCTTGATTTCGAGCCTAAGGAAGAGGATGAAGAGACTATGACAGTTGTTATCTGCAAGAAGGGTGACACGCTTGGTGGTATCATCGTCGATAACCTTATTGGACAGCTTGAAATCGTTATCAAGTCACTTGGTAAGCTTGACAACAACAAGCTCATTAGCGGTGCTACAATCCTTGGTGATGGCGAAATCGCTATGATTCTTGATGTCAACGCTGTTATTTAATAGGAGGTGAGACCATGTCAGATTTGGCAATGTTTGATGTAGTAGAAAAAGAGAAAAAGCAATACATTGTTGTTAAAATTGGCGGCGAGCATTATGGTATCGACATTTCCTATATTGATAACATTGTTCGCTTGAGCAAGATTACCCGTGTACCAAAGGCGCCATCTTATTACAGAGGAGTTATCAATCTCCGTGGTGAGGTTGTTCCGGTTATGAGTCTTCGTCGCAGAATGGATCTTGATGATGATGAGTTTACCGACGCTTCTAGAATTATCATTCTTAAGCTTGATTCTGGTGGACTTATGGGCGTTATTGTTGACGAGGTAAAAGAGGTTCTCTCTTTATCTGAGGATGATATTGAGGCTCCATCTTCAACACTTAAGAGTAAGAACTCTTTCATTAATGGTGTTGGAAAGAATGGGGATGAGCTTATTTCCATCTTTGAAATTAGCTCTATTATAGGAGAGAATGAGGCTTCTTAATTAGGAGGTTTGAATGCTCAGTTTAAATGAGGTTAATGAAAAATATTTTGACGTCCTAAAGGAAATTGGCAATATTGGCGCTGGCAACGCAACAACAGCCATCGCCAATATGCTTGGCCTTCGAATCGACATGAGTGTTCCAGAGGTAGCCTTCCTTCCAGTTGAGGAACTGGGAGGAGCTATTGGAGCTGAAGATGAAATTATCGTCGGAATTCTATTGGGCGTTGAAGAGGATATTGACGGCTCTATGATGTTTCTGATGGATATGCAATCAGCACATCATATTGTAAATAAGCTGATGATGAGACCTGATGATTATTCAGAACCATTTGATGAAATGGATTTATCAGCTATAAAAGAAGTAGGAAATATTATTGCAGGTTCGTATCTTTCAGCACTTTCAGGGCTTACGAATCTTACTATTGCACCAAGTGTACCATTTGTTGCGGTTGATATGGCAGCAGCGATTCTTTCAGTTCCTGCTGTTCAGTTTGGTATTTTTGGTGACAATGCATTAATGATTAATACAGAATTCTCTGATGATTTGGGAATCAAGGGGCATTTTATTTTGATGCCAGAGGAAGATTCCTACGCGAAGATACTAACAGCACTTGGTATACCAGTATAAGGAGTGAGTGAAGTATGGGGCAGATGATTAAAGTCGGCATGGCTGATCTTAAAATATGCAAAGCTCCTGATGCACTGACAACCATAGGGTTGGGCTCATGTATTGGTATCGCCATCTATGACCCATCTACTAAAATCAGTGGATTGGCGCATGTTATGTTGCCAGATAGTACGGCTATTAGAAACAATTCAAATATTGCAAAGTTTGCAGACACAGGAATCCAGAAGCTTTATGATGATATGATTAAGGCTGGCGCAAACAAGGCTCGCATGGTGGCAAAGATTGCCGGTGGTGCTAAGATGTTTGAAATGCCTGGAGCAGCTGCAACTGGAATCAATGTTGGTGACAGAAATGCTGAAGCCAGCAGAGCAAAGCTTAAGCAGCTTGGTGTCAGACTTGTTGCTGAGGATTGTGGCTTAAATTATGGTCGTACAGTAGAGTTGTATAGTGAAACAGGAGAGTATTACATTAAGGCAGTTGGCAAACCGTTGAAGATTATATAATATAATACATGGAGGCACAGATGAAAACGCAGATTAATACAAAGCCAATTCCAATTATAATTACGTTGGCTGCAGCATTTATTGCCTGCGTTATGTCTATTGTGCAGCATGTTGAGTTTTCTGTTTTTGTAGCCAGACTTTTGGTGGTTGTCGTTATATTTTTATTTATGGGGACGGTCATCAAGCTTATTCTGGATTATGCATTCAGAGTTATTGAACCACCAGTGTCCATCGATGCAGAAGTACCGCCTGAGGGCATGCTTCTTGATGACGATGATGAGGATGCTGAGGGTGAAGGTTCTGAGGTCAATTCAGCTGAATCAGAGGAAGGTTAAATAGTTACTGATTCTTGCATGATTTAAGGGGGCATAAATGAAGGCAGGTGACAGGGAAAAGCTTTGGGACAAATATAAAGTTGGTCCTACTCCCGAGCTTAGAGAACAACTAATTCTTGAATACGCGCCGCTTGTTAAGATAGTTGCCGGCAGACTCTGCATGTATCTTGGTAATACTGTAGAGTATGAGGATTTGTGTAGTTATGGAATTTTTGGTCTGATTGATGCTATTGATAAGTTTGATTTAGCAAAGGACGTAAAATTCGAAACTTATGCAAGTCTTAGAATTCGTGGCTCAATTTTGGACCAGATTCGTAAAATGGACTGGATCCCACGTACTATCAGACAGCGTCAGCGTATGATTGACGATGCCATAAAGGCAGTTGAGGCTCGCACCGGCCATAGTGCTTCCGACGAGGATGTCGCCTCAGAGCTCAATATATCATCGGATGAGTTTTTAAAATGGCAGTCACAACTTAATGTTACAAACGTTGTTTCATTAAACGAGTTTGTAGAGGCTGGAAATGAGCCTGTTATGGAGGCGGAACATAATTCTCATTTTATTCAGCCTGAGGACAATATTTCAAAGCAGGAGCTTTCTGAAAAGCTCAAAGAAGCTTTGGATATGCTTACCGAAAAAGAAAAACAGGTTATCCTTTTATACTACTATGAGGATATGACCTTAAAAGAAATAAGTGCAGCACTTGAAGTTTCTGAATCAAGAGTTTCCCAACTTCACACCAAGGCTCTCCAGAAAATGCGAAATGTCTTAGGCGAGTACATGGGAATTCTTACAAATAGTTAGTATTGATTGATATTTGAATGCATCTGTCGGGAGGAAATGTTATGTCAATTAGTCCAATCAATTTTAATGGAATGATCCAGAACACGAATGAAGTTAGCCATACTAAGGCTACTGAGGATCAGAAGCCAATGCTTCAGCAATCGAATCTTACACATGCGGTTGATAAGCAGCAGGAGCAGCAGGCGAGACAGGTTAACGACCTGTACAAAACAGACAGAGAGGACGAAAGGTACGATCGCGAAGGAAACGGTAGAGGTTACGAGGGCAACAAAAACCGTAAGCCCCTCAATAAGAAAGAGGAGAAGAAGGGCTCTACTACCGATGGCAGTGTTTCAGAGAAGCACACCACATCCTTTGACATGAGAGTATAAAGAGGGAGATATAATGACTATACTGGAAATTGTGCTCCTAATAGCAGGGCTTAGTCTTTGTATTGGGAGCTTTTTTGTGTCTGAGCGTTTATCAGCAAAGGACAGAGAAAATCTTACAAAGCTTACAAAAGACCAAATTGAAGAGATAATTAAAGGCAAAATGGCCGATGCCAAGGCGGAAACAGAAGACAAGCTTTCCGCTACTATTGATGATGCCATGGAAGAGCTGGACCGCCGTACTGATAAGGAAACTAACGAGAAAATCCTTGAGATTTCCCAGTATTCTGACACAGTTCTTGAGGCGGTGGACAAGTCCCAAAAGGAAGTCACCTTCATGTATTCCATGCTCAATGACAAGCATAAGGCAACAGTTGATATGACTAAAAAGCTTGCGGAATTGGAAGATAAGCTTTTTGCTTTGGATGCATCAATTAATCGTAAGCTTGATATGCTAAAGGACAAGGAGCTTGAGATTCAGGAGGAAATGGAAAAGCTTGAGGCTAAAAAGCAGGAGCTTTTAGAGGAACAGGCGAAGGCTGATTCTGTGTCAGCTGCTCAGGAAAATTCTGTGGAAGCTCCAGTTCCTAATAATCAGATTTCCTTTACAGAGGCTTTGGCTCAGAGATTTTCTGAGGAAAATCATCCTATTAAGGCCAATGATAATATGGAAATTTTAGCCCTGGCGGACGAGGGCTTATCTGACCTTGAGATTGCCAAAAAACTTGGCAGAGGTTTGGGAGAAGTTAAGTTTGTGCTTGGACTTTATAAAGAAGGTTAAGCACACTGGAGGATATTGTTATGCGTTTTAAATACTATCTTAGGGGTATTGGTATTGGAATTACCTTTGCGACCCTTATTCTTACTATAAGCTTTTATTTTGGTAGAGATGCTATTACAAAGCAGGCGCTTACAGACGAAGAAATTATCGAGAAGGCTACAGCTCTTGGTATGACTATGCCTGAAGGCATGGAGGTCCCGATAGAGGAGACAGAGGCTGAAAGTGATTCTGAAAGCTCAGCCGAAGAGGTTGTTGAAGAGAATACTGAAGGTATGGATTCTGATTTAAAGGTCGAAGAGGAAGTAATCAATAATTCTTCAGCAGTTTCAGAGGGAAAACCTGAGACAAAGGTAGAAGAAAAGACTGAAGAGGACTCTGAGGACGAAACAATCAGATATATTCCATTCACTGTTAGAGGCGGAGAATCTTCTGAGGTGGTTTCAAATCATCTTTTTAAGGCTGGCCTTGTGGATTCAGCTGACGGTTTTAACAAATATTTAAGCCAGGTAAATATAGATAACCTAATTAAAACAGGTACTTTTTACATAAAGGAAGGCAGTTCTTATGATGATATAGCTGCCCTTTTGGTTAATAAAGAGGTGCGAACCACTTCACCACCGAAAGGTAACTAGAATCACTAATATTTTTGTTGATTTTTCATACAATTCATGATAAATTGTAAGAGCTGTTTAAAATTATACACGCATAAGGACTGACAATGGTTCCTAGCCTATTGTAGGTCGGGTTTTTGTCGGGAGGAATTATGCGGAAGAACAAACCAGGAGGTATTAAAATGAGTGTTATTTCAATGAAGCAGTTACTTGAGGCAGGTGTTCACTTTGGACATCAGACACGTAGATGGAACCCTAAGATGGCTCCTTACATCTACACAGAGCGTAATGGTATCCACATTATCGACCTTCAGAAGTCTGTAGGTATGGTTGACGATGCTTATGACGTTATCTTTGATATCGCACAGCAGGGCGGTACAATTCTTTTCGTTGGTACAAAGAAGCAGGCTCAGGACGCTATCGCATCTGAGGCAGAGCGTTGCGGCATGTTCTATGTAAACGAGAGATGGCTCGGTGGTATGCTTACAAACTTTAAGACAGTTCAGACAAGAATTGCACGTCTTAAGGAAATCGAGAAGATGGAAGCTGACGGAACTTTCGATCTTCTTCCAAAGAAGGAAGTTACAGGTCTTAAGAAGGAGCAGGAGAAGCTTACAAAGGTTCTCGGCGGTATTAAGGAAATGAACCGTATTCCAGATGCTATCTTCATCATTGATCCTAAGAAGGAGCACATCTGTGTACAGGAAGCTCACGCACTTGGTATTCCACTTGTAGGTGTTTGTGATACAAACTGTGATCCAGATGAGCTTGATTACGTAATCCCTGGTAACGATGATGCTATCCGTGCAGTAAAGCTTATCGTTGCAAAGATGGCAGACGCTGTTATCGAGGCAAAGCAGGGTGAAATGAACGAAGTTGCTGAGGAGTCAGCAGAAGCAGTAGAGGAGGCATAAGATTATGGCAGCTATTACAGCAGCAATGGTAAAGGACCTTCGCGAGCAGTCTGGCGCAGGTATGATGGATTGTAAGAAGGCACTCGCTGAGTGCGATGGTGATATGGATGCAGCTTTCGAGCTCCTTCGTAAGAATGGTGCAGCTAAGGCTGAAAAGAAGGCATCTCGTATCGCAGCAGAGGGTATCTGCAAGGTTGTAGTTGAAGGCAACACAGCAGTTGTTCTTGAGGTTAACTCAGAGACTGATTTCGTTGCTAAGA